>JBBRCV010000035.1:0-28711 GCA_038204505.1 Elainellales cyanobacterium | reverse complement strand
CCCCACAAAGGGATTTTAATTGATGGAAATCTCCTTATGCAACAATCTGAAAGTTATGCAACAATCTGAAAGTTGTTTGCCGCTAACAGTGGATGCATATCAAGTGTGGCGAACTGCCCGCCTGTTCCAAAGCCTGCCGTTTTGCCATTTTGGTTATAAACCAACGCACCAGTAGAGCTAACGTAAGCAATCTTGGCAATACTTCTAGCAGCAGCGGCTTGATTAGCAACAACGGCAAACTCACCCGCCTTACTGAAGCCATTGCCTACCTTACTTTTCACTGCTGCGAAAGTAGTTTTATTCAAAACAATCTGGTCAGCGCCTTTCGTAAAGTCGGTAATGCGATCGACTCCAATGGTAGTGGCATTAAACACAGCATCGGCATTAAAAATAAACTGGTCATTACCGTTCCCACCCGTGAGTAAATCAGTGCCTAATCCACCCGTAAGTTGATCGTTACCATCACCACCCAACAGCGTATCATTGCCGCCAGCTCCAACCAGGGTATCATCGTCGGTTAAGCCATCGAGAGTGTCATCACCAGCGCTCCCTGTGAGCATATCTTTTTTGTTAGTCGTGCCGAGGGCGATCGCCACTTCACTCGCTCCAAATCCCACGATGTCGCCTAAATGATCACCATTAACATCGGCTACTTGGCGTGGAAAGTCATTCTGGCTCGTCCAGCCATTCTGAGCCGTAAAGGTTTTCAACAGACCGACTTGGGAAGGTGCAAACGTGCCATCTCCTTGAGCCAAAGAAACCTCCACATTATCTTTATTGAAGCCCACAATATCGGCTTTACCATCTCCATTGACATCGAAGAGTTGGCGCGGAGTTATGTTTTGAGTCCATCCGGCGCTGGCAGTAAAGTTATTAGTTTGACCTGTAGGCAACCCGTTGATGATAGTAGGGGAAAACGTGCCATCAGCTTGAGCCAAAGAAACTTGAACCGTCGTATCGCCAAAGCCAACAATATCGGCGCGACCATCGCCGTTGACATCGCCAAGCAGCCGGGGATATTTATCCTGAGAAATCCAACCCCTGCGATTAACGGTGAAGTTACTCTGCTGCGCGACTTTAGCGGAGTCAGCATTCTACCAATGCAGACTTTGCTGCCGCCTGGGTTGACTTGTTGCGATATGCCCATCTCGAAGGTTTAGCGAATCAGCCGTTCGCACATTGCTGTCGATCGCGATAAGCAACGCTATCCTGTGAGGAAACGATGATAATTCTGAAGAAGCAACCGAACACGCTTGCCTAATGTTCCTTCTTTCTCCAGATCTTTAGAATGAATAAAATCTATCCTAAAGCATAATTCTTAAGTTACCTTTCCCTTTATAACAGAATGAGGTCGAATAGATGCAGGTAATAGATGCAGGTAATAGATGCAGGTATAAATGATTTCAGATCAAACGAATCTAGAGCAAGTTGAGGAAGATGTCTTTATCTTTCCAGCCTCGTTCGCTCAACAGCGTTTGTGGTTTATTGAACAACTGCTTTCTGAAGGCTCTCTATATGTTATTCCACTGATATTTCGGCTCACAGGCTCATTGCAGCGATCGCACCTTCATCAAAGTATTCAAGCGATCGTTCGCCGTCACGAAATCCTCCGAACTACGTTCAATACCATGGACGGACAGCTAGTTCAGGTAGTGGCTCATGATCTGCAAGTGCCACTGGGGTTCACTGATTTACGAGCATTATCTGCTAGTACGCGCGAAGACGTTGCACTTGAGCAAATTTGGCAGGAGATTCAGCAACCTTTCTGCCTAAACGAAGGAACACTATTTCGAGTCCAACTGTGGCAATTACATGACACTGAACATCTATTACTGATGACACTGCATCACATTATTTTTGATGAGTGGTCAAGCGGTGTGTTAATCCGAGAGTTGGGCGAATTGTATACGGCGTTAGTTGAAAACAAATCTGCTGTGCTGCCGGAATTACCAATTCAATACGCTGATTTTGCACACTGGCAGCAGGAGTGGTTGCAGGGAGAGGTACTGAACTCTCAATTACACTATTGGAAGCAGCAGTTAAAAGATGTTCCTGTTATAGATTTACCTGGTGCTTCGTCTCGTTCTTTGGGGCATTCTTCAGAGCAAGGGCATCGCGGTGCTAGTCAGTTGCTAGAATTGCCGCAGCGCTTGCTAGATGACCTGGAGGAGTTGAGTCAGCAAGCAGGCGTAACGCTTTTCATGACTCTGCTAGCGGCATTTCAGACATTGTTGCATCGCTATACCGGACAGACCGATATGGCGATCGGTTCTCCTATTGCCAATCGTCATCGTAGCGAACTGGAGGAATTAATTGGTTTCTTGGTCAACAGCCTGGTATTGCGGACTAATCTGGCAGATGATCCAACCTTTTATGATCTGTTAGACCAAGTGCGGGAGGTCACCTTAGCAGCGTATGATCACCAAGATTTACCGTTTGAAAAGCTAGTGGAGGAGTTACAGCCTGTGCGTAGCCTGGGTCAAAATCCGCTCTTTCAAGTTGTCTTTGCTCTGCAAAATACGCCGATGGAACAGTTAGTATTACCGGGATTAGTCCTTAGCCCAGTAGAGTTGGAAACAAAGACTTCGCGTTTTGCCTTGGAGCTATATGTCTGGAAATGTGCAGATAACTTTAGGAATCTGTGGGGCAAAGGTTGGCATCAGTCTGATGGATTGCGCGGTGTGATAGTCTACAGCACTGATTTGTTTGAGGCGACAACGATCGCATCATTGCGATATCACTTTCAAACATTGTTAGAAGGTATTGTTGCGAATCCAGCCACTCATCTTTCTGCACTACCATTACTAACTTTTGAACAACAACAAAAGTTGTTGCAGCATTGGCAAAGCAATCAATCTAGCTACCCTATAGATACTTGTATTCATCAACGATTTGAGGCGCGGGTTAGGCAACGACCTATGGCGATCGCAGTTAAATTTGATGATCAACAATTTACTTATCAGGCGCTAAATCAAGGTAGCAATCAACTGGCACGATATTTGCAACGGTTAGGAGCTAGTGCTGGAACGTCTGTCGGAATTTATTTAGAACGAGGTAATGAAGCGATCGCGGCGATGCTAGCGGTACTAAAAACGGGTGGTGCCTATGTTTTTCTTGATTTTAGTTGTCCTCTAGAACGCCTACGATTCATGCTAGAGGATGCTGAAATTACAGTAGTATTAACTCAGGTAGACCAGATAGATTTACTCCAGACTGACAGAACTAGGATCGTTTGTCTAGAACAGGAATGGGACGCGATCGCCCAAGAATCGGATGAGAATTTGTCTATTCCTTGTACAGCCGATCAGCTTGCCTATGTAATGTATACTTCTGGCTCAACCGGAATGCCTAAAGGAGTCAAGGTGCCGCATCGAGCAGTGAGTCGACTGGTGTGTGAAACCAACTATGTGCAGATAGAACCTGGCGATCGGATGGCACAGGTAGCAAACCTCGCCTTTGATGCGGCAACCTTTGAAGTTTGGGGAGCATTGCTAAATGGTGCCCAATTAATTGGAATTCAAAGAGAGATAACGCTTTCACCTCCTGATTTTGTTACGGAATTGCAACAGCAGCAAATTAGCATTCTGTTTTTAACAACGGCGTTATTCAATCAAACAGTAAGCCAAATTCCTGCTGCTTTCCAATCTCTAAAATATCTATTGTTTGGTGGTGAGATGGTGAATGTCGATCGGGTGCGATCGGTACTGCAACGGGGCAAACCTCGGCATCTGATTCATGTATATGGACCTACCGAAAACACAACATTTTCTACCTGGTATGAAGTGCAAGATATTCCAGAGAACGCCACGACGATTCCCATTGGTCAAGCAATTGCTAATACTCAGATTTACTTGCTGGATGCAAATTTAAATCCGGTTCCAGCAAACGTTAACGGTGAAATTTATTTAGGCGGAGATGGACTGGCGCAGGGGTATCTAAATCGCCCAGAATTGACAGCAGAACGGTTCGTTAACGCTCAACTTTCAGTACTTTACAAATCAGTACTTTACAAAACAGGCGATCGCGCCCTCTACCGTTGTGATGGCAATTTTGAGTTTTTGGGACGCACAGACCATCAAATTAAAATTCGGGGGTTTCGGGTGGAACTGGGCGAGATTGAGATGGTTCTCGATCAACATCCAATGATACAGACAGCAGTCGTAATTGTACGAGAGATGGAAGGCGATCGCCAGTTAATTGCCTATGTTGTACCCAAAGCATTAGCAATATTGACGGAACGTGATCTGCGATCGTTTCTCAGAACAAAATTACCTGTTTACATGGTGCCTGCTGTATTTGTTGCATTGGATACTCTTCCTCTCACTGCCAATGGCAAGATAGACCAGAAAGCACTGCCACTCCCTAATATGACCGCTGGCGAGGAAATAACTCTTCCGGTTGTACCCACAACTTCGCTGGAAGTTTCCCTAACTGAACTTTGGATTCAACTTTTAGGACGAAAACAAGTGGGTATTCATGACAATTTCTTTGAACTGGGTGGACATTCCTTATTGGCGACTCAACTTGTCTCGCGCATCCGCGATCGCTTTCAGATAGAGTTTCCCCTACGCAGTGTGTTTGAAACTCCTACGATCGCGGAACTGGCGCAAAAGATTGAGGCTTTAAAGTGGGCAACGCAGCCAGACTCTACGAATCGTTGGCAAGAATCAGCGCAACCCCGTGAGGAAGTAGAACTATGATGAACAGGACGATCGCTGAATTGGTTTCCTATCTTAAAAGCCTGGATGTTCAGCTATTTATCGAAGGCGATCAGAATGCTTCCTTAGACAAGGTTCGTTTACGTTGTACTGCTCCAGAAGGAATACTAACCACTGAACTGCGTCAGGAATTAACCGATCGCAAGATCGAACTTGTCTCATATTTAAATCATCTGCGATCGCATTCAATTCAGCCAGCTTTAACGATTCAACCCACTGTCAAAGGAGCTGCTAAAGGAACAGTGTTTCCTCTGTCTTTTGCTCAGCAGCGATTGTGGTTTTTATATCAACTCACACCCAACAACCCTTTTTATAATGTGCCTGCTGCCCTTCGTTTAACGGGAACACTAGATCAGGCTGCGTTGGAGCGATCATTTCATGAAATTGTACGTCGTCATGCTGCCCTTCGCACCACCTTTATAGTCATTGATGGGCAACCAGTTCAGGTTGTTGCACCCGACGTTAAAGTTGAGCTATCAGTTGTGAATCTACAATCTGTTGCAGCAAGCGATCGCGATCGCATCAGTCAACAACTAGCCACTGCCGAAGCCCAGCATTCGTTTAATCTAACCACTGATCTGCTGTTGCGAACAACGTTACTGCGATTTTCTCCCACTGATGCAGTTCTGTTGCTAACACTACATCATATTGTTGCTGATGGTTGGTCATTAGGAGTATTAATTCGTGAACTATCTTTGTTCTATACAGCATTCGTTGAAGGGCGATCGCCTCTGTTGCCACCATTACCTATTCAATATACTGATTTTGCTTGCTGGCAGCGCAACCAGTTGCAGAAGAGCATTTTAGAGGAACAATTAGTTTACTGGCGTAGACAATTACAAGATTTGCCAGTGCTGCATCTACCTGGCGATCGCCCTCATCCGGCAGTTCAAACCTACCGGGGTGCAACCTTTCCATTACACATCTCTCCGACGCTTACCCAGGCGTTAGAAGCCTTTAGCCAACAGTCAGGGGTCTCTCTGTTTATGACTTTGCTGGCAGCTTTTCAAACGTTGCTGTATCGCTATACAGGGCAAGAAGATATTGCGATCGGCTCTCCCATTGCTAACCGTCATCGGACTGAGTTGGAAGGGCTGATTGGCTTTTTTGTGAATAGTTTAGTAATGCGATCGAATTTATCGGGTAATCCTAGTTTTCGGAAATTGCTGGAGCGCGTTCGAGAGGTTGCCCTAGAAGCCTACGAACATCAGGACTTACCGTTTGAAAAATTGGTAGAAGAACTAGATCCTGATCGGGATCTCAGCCGTAACCCTTTGTTTCAGGTGGCATTTGCCCTCCAAAATGCCCCCATGCAGCCCTTAGAGTTGCCGGGATTAATGCTAGAACCTGCGCCTTTAGAGTCAGGCAGCATCCGGTTTGATCTGGAGGTTCATTTGTGGGAATCGGCTCACGGACTGCGGAGCCTGTGGCGATCTGAGGAAGGTTTAAGTGGCTTTATTTCTTACAGTACGAACTTGTTCGATCGCGACAGAATTAACCGTCTAGTCGGGCATTTTCAGACCTTGCTGGAAGGCATTGTTAACAATCCGGACGCTCGGTTGTCAGACCTGCCTCTACTCACAACCCTAGAACATCAGCAGATTTTTTTTGAATGGAATCAGACCAGCGCTGAATACGCAAATGACCGTTGTTTTCATCAAATATTCGAGGCGCAGGTACAACATAATCCAGCGGCGATCGCCATCGTATCAGAACAGGGATCGCTCACTTACGAAGAACTCAATCAGCAAGCCGATTATCTAGCGCAAACCCTCAAACAGATGGGAGTCCAGGCAGATTCTCTCGTAGGTTTATATGTCGATCGTTCTGCGGATATGGTGGTTGGAATTTTAGGCATTCTTAAAGCCGGGGGAGCTTACGTTCCACTCGATCCTAATTATCCGAGCGATCGCCTTCACTTTATGATGACCGATACACAAATTTCAATTCTGCTGACACAATCCTGGTTAGTTAAATCTCTACCAGCCTCGCAAGCAACGATACTTTGTTTAGATCAGCCCTTAGCAGTGAATTTAGACCACTTTGAGATAGTTCCTCCAACTCCTGATCATCTTGCCTATGTCATCTACACCTCTGGTTCCACGGGTACGCCGAAAGGAGTTCTCCTATCGCATCGCGGTTTGTGTAACGTCGTTGAAGCCCAGCGGCGCGTTTTTCACCTATCTCGTAGCAGCCGAATTCTTCAATTCAGTTCTCTTAGTTTTGATGCATCTATTTTTGAGATTGCCTTGGCGTTTGGCTCTGGTGCCACATTATATATTCCACCCAAGCCTGCTCAGCTACCAGGTATAGCACTAGTGCAATTTCTAGAAGACAATGCAATTACTCATGCCCTACTGACTCCAGCAGTGCTTGCTGTTTTACCGCCTACAGAACTTCCTGCCCTCCAGGTACTCATCACGGGTGGAGAAGCCTGCTCCAGTCAAGTAGTCAATCGCTGGGCAGCAAATCGTCACTTTTTCAATGCTTATGGACCCACAGAAACTACTATCTGGGCAACCGTTGCTGAGTTGGGTGTAGGCGATAATCCGCTCACGATTGGTCATCCTATCTGTAATACCCAGGTGTATATTCTAGATGCCAATTTGAATCCTGTTCCTGTAGGTATTCCCGGTGAGTTATACATTGGCGGTGCAGGACTTGCTCGCGGCTATCTCAATCGCCCAGAGTTGACGGCAGAGCGATTTATTAGCACTGAATATTCAACCCTTTACAAGACTGGCGATCGCGCTCTATTCCGCACTGATGGAGCGATCGAGTTTCTGGGGCGAGTTGATAATCAAATTAAAATCCGGGGTTTTCGAGTCGAATTAGGCGAAATCGAAGCAACGTTACAACGCCATCCAGCCATTCAAGATACGGCTGTGATCAGCTCTGGCGAAACATCTAGCGAGATGCGCCTGATCGCTTACTTCAGCCTCGATCGCCAGCATTTTCAACAAACCCGATTGCAACTTCAACTCCAACAACTTCAACACTGGCAAACTCTCTACGACCAAACTTATCAATCCACAGATCGCATCGCAGATTACCCTCAGCACTTCAATATTACAGGCTGGAACAGCAGTTACACAGGAGAACCTATTCCCTTAACGCAAATGCAAGAGTGGGTGAGCGATCGCGTCCAGCAGATTCTTGCCCTTAAACCGAAAAGGGTACTAGAAATTGGCTGCGGCACTGGATTATTATTATTTCAAATTGCCCCTCACTGTCAGGAATATTGGGGCACAGATTTTTCGGCGGTTTCTCTAGAGTCCATTCAGCATCAATTAGATCCGCTTAATCTTTCTCAAGTCAAACTATTGCAGCGGATGGCAACTGACTTTGAAGGCATTGATACAGCGGCATTTGATGTGGTAATTCTGAATTCGATCGTGCAGTATTTTCCAAGTCAGGATTATTTATTGCAGGTGCTAGAGAGGGCACTACAAGCAGTAGCTCCAGGTGGCATTCTGTTTCTGGGCGATGTCCGCAGCTTGCCTTTACTAGCAGCGTTTCATACTTGGGTGCAATTCTGTCAGGTAGAAGCAGGCGTGGAGCGAACTCAACTACGGCAACAGATAGAGCGATCGCAGTTTGAAGAATCAGAACTGGCGATCGAGCCGGATTTCTTTCATGCCTTGCGTCATAAATTTCCCCAAATTCGCCAGGTGCAAATTCGGCTCTCACGCGGTCGGAGTCAAAACGAAATGACGCAGTTTCGCTATAACGTTTTGCTGTACGTAAACAAGTCATTACCACAGTTATCAAGTTCGATTCAACAGAACGACTGGAAACTTCATCCCCTTACAGTTGAAGAAATCAAAAAGGATTTAATTGAGACTAAACCAGAGATTCTCATTGTTACTAATGTTACAAATAGTCGGGTGAATGCGGCTGTCAGAACTGTGAACTGGCTACGCAACAAAGAAGCTCCGAAAACAGTTGGACGAATGCGAGAAGTGTTGCAGAATTCCTCTGAAATGGCGATCGACCCTCAAGATTGGTGGGAGCTAGAAACAGTGCTGCCCTACGATGTAGAGATTACCTGGTCAACTCAAACACACACAGGTGATTATAACGTGTTGTTGATTCGTCATGGAGTTGATGCAGTCGTTGATTCACCAACTACTCAGCAACCTTACCTATTATGGAATCATTACACTAACGATCCGTTACAGTCTCAATTTGTTCGTCATCTCATTCCCGAACTCCGTCAATACCTGAGAAAAAGCCTACCTGAGTATATGATACCCTTTGCCTTTGTACCACTGGAAACGCTTCCTCTAACCACAAATGGCAAAATAGATCGTCGTAGCCTACCACCGCTTAACGAAGATTTAATTCACTCATCTAGCATTCACTCATCTAGCACCGCGATCGCCCCCTCAACGCCAACGGAATTAACCCTGATTAACATTTGGAAAGACCTCTTAAGGCTCAAGCAAGTTAATACTAATGACAATTTTTTTGAACTAGGTGGACATTCCTTGTTGGCAACGCAAATGACCTCTCGTGTACGCGATGCCTTTGGGCTAGAACTACCTCTGAAGAATGTGTTTGAAGCTCCGACGATCGCCCAACTCGCTCCCATTCTGGAAACTCTGCGCGACACTCTCTCAACCCCACTGATCCCGCCGTTAGTCCGGCTTAATCGTTCTGCTTACCTGCACAAGCGATCGACATTACCCAACGGCAATTCTCAAATTCTTCCAGACCTGCACACTCAAAAATCACCTCAGAACAACCAGGTTATCGCCTCTGACCAATGGGGTACAGATTTCAGGTCGCCTCTAGTGCCCTTGACTTTGGGTAGAAATAAGCAACCTTTCTTCTGTGTGCATCCTATGTTTGGAGTTGTGTTTCCTTATCTGGAGCTGGCGCATTATCTGGGCAGCGATCGCAGTTTCTACGGAATCCAACCATTAGGACTAGATGGAAAATCCACGCCCTTAAATCGAATTGAAGCGATCGCTGCCTATTACATTCAGGCGATTCAAACCATCCAACCTCACGGTCCCTATTTTCTAGGAGGCTGGTCGTTTGGAGGGCTAGTAGCCTTTGAGATGGCGCAGCAGCTTACCCAGGCAGGTCAGGAGATCGCCCTCCTGGCAATTCTCGATACTCCGGCTCCCACTAATCGCCAGCCCTCTCTCTACCAAACTCTCAAGTTTCTTTGTGGGACTGCTCTCTGGTCTACGCTGCCGTTTTTGCTGGATTATAGTGCGATCGCAACAAATCGAGTTCGTTCCTGGAAGCCCTGGCTGTCTCGCTGGCAGTGGTCGGCAATTGTGCGCCGAATTCCTGAAGAGTCCCGATTACAACTATTAGATGAATCGGCGATCGCCCCTCTGCTGCAAATTGTGTATGCCAATAGTCAAGCAGTCTATCGGTATGTGCCGCAGAATTACCCTAATCGCATCACGCTGTTTAAAGCCACCGAAGCCTCTGATCTGACTGGGCAAGACCCCACGTTAGGATGGAATGCATTGGCGAACGATATTCAACTGCATCAGGTTCCCGGAAATCATCTCTCTTTGTTAAAGCAGCCCCACGTTCAAGTTTTGGCACAGCAGCTTCGGCAATATCTATCGTAAATTACTCTTGTTCTAACTTTTGTTAGAGCATAGTAGGGGTGATAAAGCTGGACGCGCCATCAATTTGATTTGTCCTTGCTCATCGATTAGCCATCCATTAGCTTCGACATAGGCGGAGCTTGAAGAAAAATTGGGTTCAGGATTAGTGTGTATAGCTGGGTGTGTGGAGCGATCGCCTAAGCTCACCCATTCTGTGAGTGCGGCGCGATCGCGCAAGGGAGAGTCGGGGCTGAGGGGAAGTCCGCCCCGACCAGAGATAATGAAGCGATCGCGGTCGACACTAGGGGCACAGCTTTGGGCAATGAGTTGGGAAGCATCGACGGGAGATGTAGGTAGTTCAGTGATGCCCTGAGTGGGGTCAACATTAGGAGTACTGATGGTAATGGTGCCGCTAACGCCCCGTTCAGAGGTGGCGGTAATATCGTTTTGTGGAGTTGGACGATCTTGTGGCGAAATTCCAATTAATTGAGCATCAATATTGACGTTACCAGCATTGCCCTCACCTGCATTCGCAGTAATGTCGCTGGATGAAGTACTATTGGAAGAAGAAGCGATCGCCGGAGTCGCTACAATAAAGCCGTTAGTATTAATCCTAATGTTGCCGCCATTGCCGTCCGTTCCTGCTAATCCTGCGGTCGTTGAAATTTGACTTCCTTGTTGCAGTAGTAGTAAATCTTGTATTCCTAGTTGAATGTTGCCACCATTCCCAGAATTGGTATTACTAAGTAATCTTCCCTGTTCTAAATTAACCCTTTGAGCCATGACTCTAAGATTACCCGCACCTCTAGCTGTGGCTAGACGACTGAAGCTTCCGGTGGCAATAATGGCACCGTCTTGAACGGTTAACGTGTTGGTGGTAATGGACAGGTCGCCGCCCCGTCCGGTCACATCTTCTAATCCAGGATAGCGAGTACCGGGAAGTCCTCCAGCCAGGGTCAGAATACCACTAGGAAAACGTCCATCTTGATCTAGCCCTGCAACTTCAATGTCGTTGGCTCGGATAGTCAGTTCGCCTGCATCGCCTTGTCCTTTGGTAGAAGTTTGTACCACACCTCCGTCACGAACCGTTAACCGATTCGTAATTACCGTTAAGCGTCCACCGTTACCGCTAGAGTTCCTTTGGGTATCAGCAATCAACCCGCTGCCAAAAGGAAATCCCCTGTTATCAGTTGCCACTCGTCCATTCACAATACCTGATCCTTCAATGGCGATCGCATCTGCTTCAACACGAACTGAACCTGCGTCATTGCTGCCTTTAGCGGTACTCTGAATTTGTGCACCATCCCCCAAGATAATTTGCCCTGTGGTGACTGCAATGCTCCCCCCGCTGGCATTATCGTAGATTTGATTCAGTAAGCCGCTAGGTGACCAACCCTCATCAGTATTAATCCCACCCGTTGCCTCAATACTGGATGCGACTCTAGAATTTAAAGGGATAACGCTTAAGGTTCCCGCTTGACCTCCAGCTTCTCCAGCAGAAATTAAAATTTGACTGCCACCTCCCAGCAAAAGTCGCTGAGTCTGAATTTGAATATCGCCACTTCTCAGTGCGTCAGTAGTATAGGCACTTGTCGAAATTCCTGACTCACCCTGGAGGTTAAGTTGTGCCGCTCGGAGCGTGATGTCCTCTCCGGGTTCATTGCCCGTCGTATCTGACAGAATAAACGAGCCATTGGACAAGCCAATGCGCCGTCCCTGAAGCTGAATGCCACCGCCGCCTAAACCACTCGTGATATCCAAACCACTGGCATCGACGATCGCCCCATTAAATTGCATATCTTCAAATTGCGATACGCCAGAATAGCCCAGTCGCCATCCGATTTCAGGCTGTGCTGCGTTCAGCGGAATGAGTTGCACTTGGCTATTGGCTCCTACACTGCCCAACTCAATCCTACCGCCTTCCACAGTTAAGAAACCACCGGAGAAATTTAATGCACCGCCTATTAATGCTAAGGAGCGCCCTGCATCTACCCGGAGACCCGCAGTCATAGGTACACCATCTTCGTCAAGAATAAGGTTGCCACTGGCATCGCGCTGGAGGTGAGTAGATGCGTTGCGAATGCGTCCTGGAGTTTGCCCAAATTGGATGCCATTCGGTACGCTGACCGTGAGGAGCGGTGTGTTGCCGTCTGCTCTAAATTCGATGCCGTCTGAAAAGGTGAGGCGATCGCCCGTCGTTGCCAAAAATGAACCGCCAATATCTAAAGCTGCATTTGCACCAAAAATAACGCCATTCGGATTCAGCAGAAACAAATTCGCATTACCCCTGGCTTGAATTAATCCATCAATGCGAGAGACAGAACCACCCGTAACCCGCGTGATAATGTTTTGTACGGTAGCGGCGTTGCTAAAGGTAGCTACCTGATTTTGTGGCACCGAAAACTGACGAAAGCTATGGAATAAATTGCCGCCTGCAACAGTACCGCCCGTAATGGTATGGGTTGAGTTCTTGGTGGTGACAACTGAGGCGTTGGGCAGGGTGGCATCTGGAATAATTTGGGCAAGGACAGCGGATTGGGACGACAGATCTACTAGGAATAGACTGGCTAAAATCCATTGCCAACTCACGAGGCGATCGCATTTCATTTTTCTAAAAGTTGAGGTTAGAAAATTAGAGCTAAAAAATTGGAGACGGAACAAAGTCAGCCGCACTGATCAAACTGCGTTGAGTCTTTTCTAGAAAGGCAAGGCGATCGCTTCCTAAACGAATTAAGGTATTTTGTCCTTTCTGAAGTATTTCCAAATCCTGAAACTGCACATTAGTAGGTAATCCTAGCCGATCTTGTTTATCCTTAAAATCAATGATTCGATCCACTCCAGCACCTGTTTCTAACACAAAGATATCACGCCCTTTACCACCAATTAGGCGATCGCTGCCACCCCCGCCAATTAAGATATCCTTTCCAGCTTTTCCCCTCAAAGTATCATTGCCTAACTTGCCGTTGAGAACATCTGCCCTCCCGCTACCCGTTAACACATCATTGTTGTTAGTGCCGTTAATGGCACCGTCAGGAGGTTTAGGAGGCTCAGGAGGCTCAGGAGGCTCAGGAGGTTTAGGAGGTTCAATGATCAGGTCATTGAACGTCACAATGTTGGTATTTGAGAGGGATAATTCTGGTGAAAGTAATGCCACTTGCTGAGATGCGCCTGCGCCTGATCCATCGGCATCAAACGACAGCAATCCAGAGTTAAAGTTATAAATAAAGCGCTGGGTGAGTGTGGTTGCCTGCTGCCCAATTTGTAGTTGCTCAGGGGCAATCGCTTGATTGGGCGTTAACCCAGCCTGAGTAAAAATGGTTGTGCCGTTAGCAGTGCCTACATAAATTCCAATGGTGTCTTCAGCAGGATTAAAGTCGCCAATGATATCAATATTAATGTTATCTGCTAATCGATCAATATCGACATCCCTTAGCAAATTCTGAGTGGTGATAGGATTGGCATCCGTTGACGCAGGCGGATTACGTAACTCAAAGCGATCGCGTCCTGCACCACCCAGCAGATAATCTTTGCCCGCACCACCGTCCAGGCGATCGTCACCATCCCAGCCATAGAGATGATCATCTCCCGCTAGTCCTTCTAGATAATCGTTGCCTGTTCCGCGATCGATAATAGAGTTTTTGAAGTTAGACGTGAGTAAGGGACCGCCGTAAAGACTATCAACGCCAGCAGTTCCGGTGAGGCGTTCGGACTGCGCTGTACCCGGAATGATAGTGGGGGCTATGACTCCACTGCTATCCGTAACGCCCACATCTTCAATAATGATGACGGCTTCCGAAAAAGTGTTGTTAACTTGACCTAAAAGAAATTTGGGGCTGATATCGATTTGGATACCTCCTTCGTCTTCCTTAAAACGATAGACCGATTGGGTAAAACCAAACTGTCGCTCTGGTTCAAGTGTGAAGATGAGCGTATTGTTACCGTCTAGTTCATTATTATCACTCAGAGAGAGAGGAATGTAGGTCGTAGGATTAGAACCAGTAGAGGCATAGGACTGATAATCTAAATCAACCTGCAAGGGAACACTATTAGGCTGGATAATCCACTTTAGAGCAGGTGGGTCTACATTTGTACCAAACGAATAGTCGTTACCGCCTTCCTGCGAGCTTGAACCATTGGCAGGTCTTTTAGGTTTACGAGGCATAATTTTGTATTTCAAATCAGGTTGAATTAGATCTGTTTTAGCACCCTAGCTTTTATTACTTCGACTTGTAACAAAACTATAGTAAAGAAAAACCCCATCTCCAGTCCAGTCCCAAGGGGAGAAGAGGCTGGAAGATGAGGCGATCGCCTATCCGCTCAGGTTAAAATGGAGAATTGAAGGAGTTCGATGTCTTCATGCCCAAGGTGTAGCCCGTGTCACCATTGTATTGATAAACCTCAGCTATATAGCTTCCTGAACCCTTGACTGTGATGCTTTCAGAAGCGCTGTCGCCACGGGTGGAAGTCCCAACAACCACATCTCCACGGTCAAAGATTTGGTTGTTGTTTTTGTCCTTAATCACCCGAATATCGGCATCGTTAGATAGCCCAGATAAAGAAATCTTGGTCTTTTTAAAGTATCCCTGGGAGAAACCATAGATATCTGCGGTGTTATCGTTGTTGATAGAACCGCTGCGCGTCCGATTGCTGCCAGAGGATAATTTACCCAGACTATCTTCTTTGGGGAAAAGATTGCTAGGATTGGCAGAGGACAAATCTAGTTTGTACTGCACATCACCCGAACTACCGAAATCATAACGCTGTACCTTAGCAAAGTAGTTTCCTGCCGTCGCACGCACGTTAATCGAATCATCCAAGTTGCTGCTGCGAAACGAACCGACAATCTGGGTATCGCTCCCATCTAACACACCGTTGTAGTTGCTATCGCGGTACAGCAGCAGGTCAGCATCATCCCCTGCACTAATGTTATGGAGCGAGAGGTTAATGTTGCCCGTGCCATCAATGTTAGAGCCGCCAGTAATGCCAAAACTATAGACATCGCTGGTCTTCAAGGTGCTGAGATTGCCTGATTGACTAATGGGTGTGGTGCCAAGCCCGGTTGCTGCAAGGAGTTTGGTGGTTGGTACAACGCTAGTCAGACTGCCGATCGTAAGGATTTGTTCGGCGGATATAACTGGAACGATTAGTTTGTCTAGCGAAGCGGGATGAAGTGGGTCGGCGTTTACTACCCTGAAGGGTTGTGTGACGGTGGTTCCCGGTATTGGGTCGACGATTACTCCCGTGATTGGGTTGGCGGTTACTACCGGAAGGGTTGGGTCGGTGGATACGAACCGAACATCGTCACCTAAAGTAGGAAGAGAGTTAGAAACGGTGTTGAGCAAATTAGATTTAGGCATGACTTGATACTCCGTAAAGTTGTGAATGATCAAGAGCAGCAAGTTAGTTTGTTCAGGTGTTGCGCTAACTGTTTGCTCTATGAACCTATTCCCTGGGAGTTTTGGGTTTATGCAGATCAGAATTTAAGGGCTGAATATTTGTCTGAAAATTACAGCCAATTGCCAATCAAAACGTAGGGTGCCCAGTAGTTTGGGCGATTGTAGTTGGGATATTTTTTAAGCAATGTTACTTGGGCACGGCGCAGTGCTTCTGCCTTCGTCACTTTTGCTTGTGCTAACTCTCGATAAAATTCTCCCATTAAAATAGCTGTAGAGCGATCGCCCACATTCCACAGCGATGCTAAGGTACTCCTCGCCCCTGCCCGTACAGCAGCCCCCGCTAAACCCAAAGTGGCTCGGTTATCTCCGGCTGCGGTTTGACAAGCGCTTAAGACTAATAGCTCAATGGTTTTGGTGGGGTCTTGCTGACGTAGTAAAGTATCAAACTGCGTGACGTTAATGGGACCATCGGCTGCCAACACAAACGTTTCTTCAGCCCGTGAACTGAATTGTCCATGGGTTGCCATATGAATGACATTAAAATCCGTTGTTTTAATTTGCTGTTCTAAAGACTGTTCCGTAAAGTTCTGATTCAGTAATTGCGTAGTGTCAATTCCTGATTGAGCGATCGCCTCAAACTCTGATGGAATAGCGGGTAACGGTGGAAAAGATGCAAAGTTGGCTGGAGGTTGCACCAGTCCTGCGGCTAATACATGTAGTTGCTGAGTGGCGATCGCCTTCGGTTCTAAGAGTTGCAATCCTGGACTGAGGGCGATCGCGTATTGTTCTACTAGATATTTCTTACCATCATAAAGCGCTGCCATTGGGACGCTGCGGAATGCGCCATCCAAGACAAAAACTAAGGAATTGACATCGGTTAATTCTGAAGCGATCGGGGCAATCAACCACTGATAAATCTCCTGTGAAAGAGCCTTCACTTCTGAGTTGCGATCAGGTTCAGTTAAGTATTCTCGCAACTGTTGCAGTTTGGCTTCAACCTCTGGGCGCGATCGCTGAATACGATGCTGTCGTAACGGCTGCTGCGGAATTTTGGTAATCACCTGCAACCGATCGGGTAACAGTATTGGGTAAATAATCGCTGTTTCTGGATTATCGCGATCGACCACTTCATCCAGAATGACCGATTGTGCATCAATACAAGCTTCTCGAAAGAAATCATCCAGTTCTGCTAGTTGCAATGACTCAATGCGTTGACGCGCTTTATCTAATGCGAGTTGACTGGGATTTTCGTAGTCTAACAACACAGCCACCGATTCTCGATAAACGGGTTCAACACTGTCTCGGAACGAAAATTGCACTTCTCGGTTAACGGCAACCAAATCTTTGCGGAGCAGTTGCAAATCGTCAACCGCAGCATCATAGGCAGCGATCGCTCCTTCTCTATTTCCCTTCCGCCGTAATAATCGTCCCATTTGCCAGTTCCATCGATATGCCATTTCAGGGGCACTGATCGATTGCGTCAAGTTCAACGCTTGCTGGGTCAATTCTTGCGCCTGTGCCCATTGCTGCGTGTGTTCATAAAGTCCTCCTAATGTGCCCAAACCATAGGACTCTGTTCGTCGATCGCCTAGTTCGCGGGCTTGGGCGATCGCAGTTGCCAATAGCTTAGCGGCAGGCTGGTTTTTCTGGCTGTCGATCAAAGTTTGAGCCAGGTGCAGAGTGGCATAAATACTGGCTTGACTGGGAATTAGTGCAGTCAGTTGTGGCGAAAGTTGCACTATTAAATCCTCTGCCTCTGCCGTTTGCTGAGTTTTGAACAACAACGGTAGAAGATTCACCCTGGCTCGAATTTGGGTGAGCGGAGCCGTTGCTTGTTGCGCTGCCTGTTGGTAGAAAGCGATCGCCGCCTGAGTATCTTGTTGTGCTGTCGCTGTATTACCCAAACTTAATAGGGCGGCGCTGATTTCTGGCAACAACTGTAGATGTTGTGCGACTACCAAACTAGCGTGTAAGGCTTGGCGCGACTGTTCTGAATCGCCTGTGAGTTGGAGCGTATCCCCCAGCGATCGCAGCTCTACGGCTTTAAGGCGCGAATCGGGCTGCGTCTGTAGAGATTGGCTGAGGTCACTTAACAGCGTTAACGCCCGACGATAAAAGCCTAGAGTTTGTAGGGCTTCGGCTTGATTAATACGGCTGCGGGTTACGCCTTCAGGTTCGTTGAGTTGAGTATAAATCTTTTCAGTCCGTTGCCAAGTTTCCAGCGCATTTTCAGGCTGACCTAGTTCAAGCTGCAATTCTCCCTGAATGTCTAAAGTCTGTGCCAAAACTGACTGCATGTCTTCACGATCGCTCTGTTCATGTTCGATTTGTTGCAACAATGCCAAACTGTTTTGAATCGCCTGGGTAGCGAGGTTAAGTTGTCCCAACTGTTGATAGACCAACGCCAAATTGCTCAAGGTCATGGCTTGGCGGAGGCGATCGCCTTGTGCTTTATATGTCTGCGCTGCTTGCTGGAGGATGCCGATAGCGGGAGTGAATTGTCCAGCTTCATAAAGTTGCTGTACCTGTTGGATCTGCGCCTGTTGTAGCTGCGTCTGTGGGACAAGAACCTGTGAGTCTGGATTAGTTTCAGATGATTGAACGGGCAGCACTCCAGGCAGCATTCCTGGTATACCCAAGGCGAGGCAGAGAAATGCTGTGGCGATCGCCCAAAGAAAACGCTGGAGCATTTTGTCTTTTCTCACCTCGGTTCTCCTACTCAATTACTCTACCTTTTGCTGATTGGCTAAATTTTCTAGTCCGATCGCCCTTAACAAATCCGTCCAATCTTGGGTAATGGTAGCGTCATTTGGGTTAGTAAAGTGTGCTTCAGCCAAGGTATCTAGGGCATCATACCAAATGCCATTTTCAGCGTAGAGGCTGGCGCGTTTCTGAGGTGTAGCAGTAGTGAGGCGATCGCTTAATCCTGCTGGTATTTGGCGTTGCACCCAGCCTTCTACATAGTTCAACACGACGGGTTGATTCGCTGCACAAATCGTTTTCACTTTGAAGAACCAATGATACTTTTTCCCGGTTTCTAGCCGTACATCGGGCTGTACCCGAACCAAACCTCTTTGGCTCGGAATGTTGATCTTAGAACGATACAGAGTTTCATCGCCCTCTGTTTGCAAAACAAACTCAATGTCTTGAATGACCGCTTTTTCATAAGGGACATAGAACCAAAAGCCAGGACGCTCTACCGTGGTTAGTCCCCAAACTTGAGTGACGGAATTTGCTTGTTCATTACTTGCTTGTCCATTATTTGCTGGTTCATTACTTGCTGGTTCATAGCTGGGGACGAGTGCTATGAGCGATTTGTCGCCTGTCGCACAGCCCCGCGAGGCTCCCTCACCTCGTCCACCGGGGGCACTGCGATCTGGAGGTGGGGGTGGAAGCGTGAACTGAAGGGCAATCTGAGGGGAATGGGAAAACAGGGGCGTGAAGGGCTGAGCGATCGCCATCGGCACAGTCAGCAGAATCAGGGGAGGAAAAGAAAGAAGAGATAAAAGTGAAGGTTTCATCGGATTTTAGATTTAGAGATTTTGGATTTTTAAGAGCCGAACTGTGGCGACGCTGGCGAGGAGAGCGATCGCGGCGGGAATGAGGGGAATCCAGCCTGCCCACTGGGCGAATACTAGCCAGCAGAAACCGTAAAGAAGAGCGATCGCCACTGCGCTACTTAACCCCAAAACCCGCGATCGTTGCACCCATCCTGCCAATAGTCCTCCAGCCATTGACCAGAGCAGCACCCATAAAGTTTCCTGCCCAAGCGTTGCCGTCCAAATTAGCGATCGCCCCTCTAGAGCGGCGCTGAGGATCTGGCTAATCTGTTGGGCTTGCAACATCACCCCAGGGATTTTTTGCACCCGTCCCGGCTGAATTTGCCCCTGTTGATTTTGATAGGGAATGAGGGAATAATCCTGAAAACTCTCGGCGGTAGTGCCAATCAGGACAATTTTATCTTTGACGGCGTTGGCATCAAACTGATTATTTAACACCTGGCTTAGAGTCACAGTGGAAGCAATGCTGGTAGGCACTTTGCGATAATTCAACAAAATTTGGTGTCCCCAAGCATCTATGCCCTGGTAGCCGCCGCTGTGAGATTCAAGAGGCTGAAGGCGAAGTTTACCCAAAAGCCAGATACCATCTGGGGCAAATTTTAGGGCAATGTTGCGCGTGCTGAGATAGCGCAGAGCTAGCTGCACACTAAAAGCATAGGCGGTTGTACAGGATGAATTGGGCGGCGGCGTTAGCGCTAAAAGCTGTCGTCGAATCACGTTATCAGCATCGGGGATAAGGTCACTAAAACCAAGGCGATCGCCAGGAATTTCGGGAGGTGGGCTAATGCCAGCCCGATTGGCTTGCGGATCGCTGACTTTACAAATTCCGATTAGGCGATCGCTCTGTCGTAAGCGATCGGCTAATCGGGGTAAATTTTGCACCGGATAATCTCGGTAAATATCTAGCCCGATCGCCAAGGGTTGAGCTGCTTCCAGCTTTTCCAGCAGCTTGTTCAAGGAGACATCCGAAAGCGATCCTTGCCGTTGTTCCTTAGCCTGCGCCTGCACATCTTCTTCAGTAATGGTCACCACCAAGAGCCGATTATCAGGACGCTCGGCGGGACGCAGTTGCAGCAGTTGATCATAAGCCTGTAGCTCTAAAGGCTGTAGAAGGCCGAGCGATCGCACTCCCATTACTACTGCCGTTGTCATTATTGTTGTCGCCAATATCTTGCCAATTTTCTGAAGAATCTTTCGAGGCTGCACCTGCTTTTTTACATCTCCCTCTAAACCTGCTAACTCTTGCCAAGTGGGAGGCAACTCCGCCAAGTTTTGAAACATCACAGGTAGCCAACTCGCACAGGGAAACTGATTTTCTAGCCCTTGCAATCGCTCCCGTGCTTGCCGCACTGAGAGGTATAGGGTTTCGCCTTGGGCATAGGCTTGTAGAAAATACTTTAAGAACTCTTGTGCCACGCGATCGGGCACAGGTTCGCGCATGACGATGACCTGGGGAATTCGCAAATCTGCCAATTCGTGCGCCATCCCCAACCCATCACAAGAATTAAAAATTGCCAGTTTCATGCCGCCATCTACTGCTTTACGCAGGGCATACCGCAGTTGAGCCATGGTTAAGCTCTCAGTTGCATTGATAAAAATTCTGCCGCTTTGGACTTGGCTAGAACTAGGCGCTTGACTAGAACTATGCGCTTGGCTAGAACTATGCCCCGCAAAAAAAAGAATATCCCAATGCTGTTCCCAGAGGCGATCGCTCAAATCTTGCAGAGCAGGTTCTACCAAAAACGTGACGGCAGCGTGGGGGAGTTGCTCTAACAATTGGCGATCGGCTTGAAGCTGAATGCCAGTGCTATCTCCTAGCAATGCCAAAACTTTTACAGGAGTCGATTCTCTATCATTCCCCGCATGAAGGACGGTGGCGGGAGGATTGACCTGTTCATACCCAGACTCAGCCACCCCCATTTCTGCTTTAGAGTAGCGATCGAACATTTCCCATAAATGCCACGGCAGTTTGGGGAGATCTAAGTCTTCAGTCTGAATAATGATCCGAATCACATCCTGGGGCTGTAGCTTTTCTAGCCATTTTTCTCGGATAGGACGAAAAGGCGCTGATTGTAGCCAATGGTTAAGGCGATCGCCCAGTTCCTGCCCTGCCTGCCGACAAGCCGCCGCGCTAGCTGGAAAAGGTTTTTTAGCAATACCCATAGGTCGCCCCGCAAAGTCGAGATTGCGGTATAGTGTTTGCCACTGTTGAAACTGGGTTAACAGCTCTGGGTCAGGCGGCAGCGCCCCAGCAACTTCACTGGTTGGACGGGCATTTTCCTCCCCAATTTGGAGAATAACTGAAAACCCAGTAGTCAGGCTCCCTATGCCAAACCTCAAGACGACCAATTTACCCACAGCTTTTTTCTCCTGCCTCCTGTCATCTTCTTTTACCCCTAAGCTTGCTTTTTCATGCAAAATGCCTCTGAATTAACTCATGGCTGTAATTGATTCGTGGCTATGAATTAATTCGTGGCTGTGAATTGATCAATGGCTATTAATTGATTAAAAGTATATCCCTTTGCCCCCGCGATCCATGCGTCCTCGTCAAACCCTGGTTGAGTGCTTTTCAACCTTCCTCGAATTTCCGACCGAAACGACCCAGCGTTGGAGCACCGATCCTCGTTTGCGCCGCAGTATGGAACAGTGTGAGGCTGTAGAAGAACGCTCAGAAAAGTTTTGGGCGCTCTATTGGCATCGGGCTTGGCAAGCGCAGTCTCAGCCACAGTCTGATCGATTGGCGGCTGCACATTTGACCGCCTATTTGCAAGAGAGTTGCTACTGGGCAGCGCAACAGGTGGCGAGCCATCTAAAAACCAATCACTCAGTTGCCGATTTTTTTCAAACCGCGATCGCCCGTACCGATAAGGTGCTGAAAAACTTTAATGCCCAACTGAGTGCCAGCTTAAAAACCTATGCTAAATCTGTGTTTGATGGGGTCATTAAAAACTGGCTGCGAGAACAGCGAGAGATTGAATTCAGTACCGACTGGGCACTTCTCAATAACGTTAGTCAAAAGCGCTTGGTAGATGCCCTTCAAGCTTTTGGCGCATCAAGTGATAGCATGGCGCGTTATATCCTTGCCTGCAACTGTTTTAAAGAGCTGTACGCGCCCCAAACTGCTCCGACTGCCAATAGGCTAGTCAAACCTGATGCCGCCACTTGGCAAGCGATCGCCAACTTATACAACACAGAACGTTTATCCCTTCAGTTCGTCACTCCTCAACCCACCGCCACTGCTGCTAATCTGGAAGCCTGGTTGCTCCATTGTGCCAAGGTGGTGCGGTCTTTTCAAAATCCCAGGCAGGTTTCGCTCAACACGACGGCAAACTCTGAATCTAATGATGAACGATTGGATGCACTCAGCGATCGCACTCAAGATTCTCTGCTCACTGAACTGATTGCCCAAGAAGAATCTACTGCTAAGACCGCTCAGTGGCAGCAGCTTAGTCAAGTATTGAACCAAGCGATCGACCTGTTAGACACTCAAGCCCAAGCCATGTTTCAAGCGTATTATCAGCAACAACTCACCCAACAGCAAATTGCCCAGCAGTTAGAAATGAAGCAATATACCGTCTCTCGGCAATTGACACGGCAACGACAAAAACTGCTGCTGGCACTGGCACAATGGAGCCAGCACACCCTGCATATAACGCCAACGCCCATTGTATTAGACAGTATGAGTTATGCCCTTGAAGAATGGTTAGTGACTCATTATCAAGCGGGCTAAAATTCAACTAAAAATCAACTTAACGCTGCCTCTACCCTAGTTCTGGAGTTCTCAAAATGTCTTTTACCACGAGCCTATTACCCGATTCTCTTTGCTTAGAAATCCCTGACCGCGATCGCCGCTTTTCAGGCTTCTCAACAGCGGGTGCTCAGTGGCGAGGGACAATTAACCAAATGTGTGTGGATGCGGTTATTCCCTGGCTTCAGGAAGAATATGTTCAACCTGTTAAAGTTCAGGCGCTTCCCAACATTTGGGAATTCGTCAATGGCACAAAGGTGGAATGCGACGATCTAAATTTGGTCATAATCCCAAGTACCGCCCTCGATCAATCAGAACTACGCGTGCCCCAAGAATGGGTAGATATTCCAAGCTGGAAGGCAGACTATTATTTTGCCGTGCGGGTGAATCCTCATGAGAACTGGTTGACAATTTGGGGATATACGACCCATCACCAGCTTAAAACACAGGGAAAATACGATGCCAGCGATCGCACTTACAGCCTTAATGAAGACCAGTTAATTCATGATGTCAATGTGCTGTGGATCTCTCAGCAACTAGCAACCACTGAAATTCTACAGTCTGAACCGCTACAGGTAGAAGTTGCGCCCATTTCTGCTGTGCCGATCGCCCAAGCCCGAAATTTACTGGAACGCCTGGGTGATCCAACCGTGATTTTTCCTCGCCTGTCGGTTCCCTTTTCTCTTTGGTCTGGATTAATGGCGCACCCAGGTTGGCGACAACAGCTTCATGAACGGCGGCAGGGGAATACTCAACGGTCGATTTTGCAGTGGTTGCAGATGGGGTTATCGAACTGGGCAGAACAATCGGGTTGGGAAATTGCCGGAGCAACCGCGTGGACAACTCAAGGCGTTCGCAGCCGTGAATCAGAGCCAGAGTTAGGGTCAGAGTTAGGGTCAGAGTTAGGGTCGGAATTAGGGCTACGGCGATCGCTCATCATTGCCGAACAGCCCTATGAATTGCGTATATTTCCGCTCGGTGCGCCCGAAAGTAACACCTGGCGCTTTGAATTACGTACTGCGAGGCTGATTCCGGCTGGCATGACTTTACGGTTACTCAGCGAAGATTTACAGTCGTTTGAACATAACGAAGATCGGGCTGAAGCAGAGAGCGATCGCCTATACGTTGATGTCATTCTTGCCCCTGGAGAAGGGTTGGTCTGGGAAATTGACCCGACCCCAGATGAATATTTGCAGGAAGTCCTCTATTTCTAAATCCCACATCGGCGTTGCTGAATGGAAGGATGAATGGCTGAAATTCCCCTCACCCTAACCCTCTCCCCAATGGAGAGGGAACAGGAATTCTGGCTCCCTTCTCCATTGGGGAGAAGGGCTGGGGATGAGGGCAAATCATAGCAGCATTCAGCAATGTCAACATCTGCTCTCAAATACTTGTGTAAAAGCGGCATTTGCCCTTATGCTTATCAACACTGGTTTTTGATGCCAGGAAAACAGGCTTAAGGTGAGGACGCTGGCTAGAAGTGCAGCAAACACAACTAACCAGCTAACCTGACTTTCTGAACACGCAGAAAGCTAGGCTGTGACGATTTTATCGTTTCACCTCGCTAATGTTGCACAAGTTGTTAGGCAACCGCGCCTTAAGCTTTTCTTCTCAACCCACATTAGCGAGGGAAATATTGATGAATACAGAGTTCAACGGACTGCTGCCCGTTCCGCATGGCGACAAAGCACAGGTATGGATAGTTGGTAGTCGAGATCAAGTTCTGCACTTAATCAACGAGTTCTACGTTAAGAAGATAGCCAGCGATCGCGTTAATTTCACGCCGATCGTTCCCGCTCCGTTTGCCACTGGTAAGTACATGAGCGTCTTGGTGCGATAAATAATGCAAGGGGCTACGTGCATCTATGCCGTAGCCCTCTACAAGGTGATCGCTCTCCCTTTCCGTCAAGTAAAATCTGCCCAATCATCTAGATTTAATCTGCACCGAATAACAAAAGCGATCGCCGCGTGAAATCGATTTACCATGAACGATCGCACAATCTTCGCTGGTATAAGCAGTATGCTGATAAACAATGAGCGGATGACCCAACGGCACTTCTAACTGCTCGCTCGTTTCGTAATCTGCCTGAGTACACTCAATAACCGCATCAATCTTTTCAATTTTAACGCCATGCTTTTCTAGAGTTATGAACGTCATTTGCTGACGCAGATCTTTCTCATAGGCTTCCCCCAACTTCGGCAAAATGTAACTGATATCAACACAGCCTGGAATCCCATTAAATAGCAAAACCTTTTTCTGTAAATAAGCGATCGAAGATTTCAAGATTTCCTGTACTTCTATGGGCGCAGTGACTGCCTCAAACATTAAGGTCTTCACTGTCACTTCAACTCCTTGCCGCGCAATATCTGCATTTAAGAAGATAAATGGGCTAGAGAGCGAATGGGTTACTTTCTGCTGACTTGACACAAAGCCCCCTTTTCCCTGGCGCACAGTGACTAATCCTTGCTGAGTCAGATTGGCGATCGCGCGTCTGGCAGTGATGCGACTCACTTCAAACTCAGACATGAGCTGATGTTCGCTGGGAAGCTGATCGCCAGGTTGATACAGCCCCGTGAGAATGCGATCGCGCAGTTGCTCAGAAATTGCCAAATGCAAAGGAATCATCTTGAAATTCAGTAGCCTCAAATACAGATCTATAATTAGTGTAAAATTAGACTTGTTATAACAAGTTAAGAGGGAACATCGTGAATCCGCTTGTCTCTGAGTCTACATTGATTAAATCGCTGAAAGTTGAATCATTAAAAGGTCAGCCAGTGAAAGGTCAGACAGTTTTAGCGATCGACACGCTCAAGGCACTCAGCACTCGCTCGACGACGCAAGGACTGTTGCGACTTGCGACCCATCTCTTAGTTCTGGGTATCAGTGGCTATATTTGGGGCACAAATCTGGGTCAAAATTGGGCGATCGCTTTGCCTGCATTAGTAGTCTACGGGTTCGGCTTTGCCGCAATGTTCGCACCCATGCACGAAAGCTCACACCGAACTGCCTTTGCAAACAATGCTCTTAATGATGTAGTGTGCGGCGTTGCTGGCGTTCTCTCGCTCTACAACAGTGCCTTCTTTCGTCGCTATCACAAATGGCATCATCGCTACGCCCAAGATCCTGACAAAGACCCTGAACTCAGCGATCGCATTCCTCAAACGATCGGCGACTATCTTTTAGTGATCAGTGGGTTACCGTGGTGGTGGGGCAAACTAAAAACCCATACCCGCGTTGCTTTTGGACAGTTAGAACGCTATTCATTTATTCCAGAAGAAGCCCGTGCTGAAGTGATTCGATCGACTCGGATACAACTTGCTGTGTATGCGATCGCCATCCTCATTTCAGTAATTGTGCAACAACCTTGGTTCGTGTTGTACTGGCTTTTACCGCTGTTTGTCGGACAGCCGATTCTGCGATTTATCTTGCTGGCAGAACATACAGGATGTAGCCGCGATCGCAATCCGTTTACCAATACGCGATCGACAATAACACTGTTTCCACTTCAGTTCTTTCTATGGAATATTCCTTTCCATGCAGAACATCATCTCTACCCTTCAATTCCGTTTCACCAACTGCCGATCGCCCACCAACGGTTAAACCAGCATTTTACTCATGTTGATCCAGGCTACATCAAAGTTAACCGCGATATTGTAGCCAATTTTAATACTGCTGTATGACCCGTTGCTTTACGCTTAGGAACTTTGAATTTCAGTGCGGAGTCAGAATTCCTGAAGCACAGATTGCCTATCAAACCTATGGCAGTCTGAACCGCGATCGAACCAATGTCATTCTCTATCCAACCTCATACGGCGCACAGCATTCAGACATTGACTGGTTGATTCGCCCAGACGGCATTTTAGATCCCACTCGCTGGTTTATAGTCATCCCCGATATGTTTGGGAATGGGCTTTCAACTTCTCCCAGCAACAGTAATTGCGGGTTAAAAGAACAGGGATTTTGGTTCAGTCATTTTGATAATGTTCGCGCTCAGCAGCAGCTACTGCAAACAGTCTTTCAGATTGAAAAACTTGCCCTCATCTACGGTTGGTCGATGGGCGCGCAACAAGCTTATCACTGGGGCGTACTGTATCCCGATCGCGTTCAGAGGATTGCTGCTCTGTGTGGTACTGCCCGCACGACCGATCACAACCGCATCTTTCTTCAAAGTTTACGCAGCGCCTTAACGGCTGACCCCGCTTGGATAGGAACACGATTCGAGAGAATTCCCGATCGGGGCTTTCGCGCCTTTGCCCAAATTTACGCAAGTTGGGCAGCTTCTCAAGCTTTTTACCGCGAAGGCATCTATTATAAACTTGGCTATTCCTCGCTTGAGGACTACTTAGTTCAAGCCTGGGAAGCTAGCTACCGGAAACGCGATCCTCACAATCTTCTAGCAATGATTGATACTTGGCTGCACTGCGATGTCAGCGATAATCCCCATTACAAAGGTAACTATCAAGCGGCTTTGAACGCAATTCAAGCCAAAACATTCGTCATGCCTGCCACAACCGACCTATACTTCACGCCCGAAGATTGTGCAGCCGAAGCAGCCCTAATTCCTAACGCCGAGTATCATCCAATCCCGTCCATTTGGGGGCATCGTGCTGGAAATCCTTACCAAAACCCAACCGATGAAGCCTGGATTCGATCGAAGATTCACACTTTACTCGATACCACTCCAGTCGATACTGCTCCACTCGACAGCACTCTATTCGACCCAATAGAACGCCTCAATTAACCCATTAGTTTACAATTGCTCAGAACTCCACTCGATAGCACTCTACTCGACTCCATAGAACTATGACTATACTTTCTCAGATCGCCCGCGAACAAGAGATTCGCTACTTCTTAATTTCATTTACTGATCTATTTGGGGTGCAGCGATCGAAGTTAGTGCCTGCTGAGAGTATTGATCAAATGGCAGCCAGTGGCGCAGGATTCGCCGGGTTTGCGGCTTGGCTCGATCTAACTCCTGCTGACCCAGATATCTTAGCCATTCTAGACCCAGAGAGCCTGATCCAGCTTCCCTGGCAACCTGATGTGGCTTGGCTGGCTGCGGATCTGCACACCATTACTAAAGAACCCTTAGAACAAGCTCCTAGAGTGGTGTTGAAGCGTGTATTACAGCAGGCTCAAGACTTGGGCTATCGGGTAAAAACAGGGGTGGAATGTGAGTATTTTTTACTGAGCGCCGATGGAGAACAAATTGCCGATCGGCGCGATCGCCAACCTAAGCCTTGTTATGATCAACAGTCTTTGATGCGGCGCTATGATGTGATTCGTGAAATCTGTGATGCAATGTTAGCGCTGGGTTGGGGCGCTTATCAGAATGATCATGAAGATAGCAACGGACAGTTTGAAATGAACTGGATGTATGCAGATGCGCTGATTACTGCCGATCGCCAAGCGTTCTTTAAGTACATGGTGAAAGCGATCGCCGAAAAGCACGGACTGCGCGCAACGTTTATGCCCAAACCGTTTGCACATCTAACTGGAAATGGTTGTCATACTCACGTTTCGGTTTGGGACACCGCCGACCAGGAAAATCTATTCCATGATCCACAGGGAGAATTAGGACTCTCGCAGTTGGGCTATCAATTTATTGCAGGCGTATTGCATTCATCAGAGGCACTTTGCGCGATCGCCAATCCTACCGTAAATTCCTACAAACGGATCAATGCCGCCGTCACCACATCAGGCGCAACTTGG
>JBBRCV010000034.1:0-28911 GCA_038204505.1 Elainellales cyanobacterium | reverse complement strand
GTCGGTTGAGCAGAAGGGAAGGCGACCCCTGGCGGTGGGTTTTGATTGAATGAGTTTTGGTTAAGTGAGTTGGGATTAACTCCTGATGGCGAGGAAGGGTTGGTTAAACCTGGCAGAGTAGAAGGATTAAGCTGTCCGCCGCTGGGGTTCACTGGAAACTGGTCGACTTGACCGCTGCCCGGAAGTGTGGCTAGGGCAACGCGAGTGCCACCTACCGATCGCAGCAAATCCAACACCCGCACCACATCGTTGTAGCTAGAGGCGCGCGAGGCATAGAGCACCATTAACCCTTCAGGACTCTCTTTGCGAAATTTCACTAAGGCATCCGTCAGTTGAGACTGCGTTACTGGATCTTTTTCCACGTAGGTCTGCCCAATGGGATCAATGCTGACCACCAAAATTTGCCGCATTTGAGTAGTGCCCGTTTTGGCAGAAGGCAAATCTACATTAATAGCTGCCTGCCGGGTCAGCGTTACAGCCGCCAAGATAAAAAAGGTGAGGATACAAAAAATGACATCAATTAAAGGAACTAGCTCAACCCGAACATCAGGTTCGATATTATCAACATCAAATTTCATCATGGCGGAAACTTTGTAAAGGGCGAAGATTCAGTTTAGAAAGATTGATCGGTCGTTTCTCTAATTGTTCCGGCAGGCTGCAACCAGTCTTGGCGATAGATCAGTTCTAAGTCATTTCCAGACTGTCGAAAAACCTTCGCTTGCCCTGAAACAAATCCTTGAAACAGTCGATAAAACGCCAACGAAACGATCGCCACAATCATCCCCATTGCCGTACTAATCAAAGATTCTGAAATCCCCAACGTCACGCCCGCCGTGGCATCGGTTCCTAAATCTCCCAGGCGAATCGTGCTGAGGGAGCGAATTAAGCCTAGTACCGTGCCCAACAGACCCAGCAGCGGAGCCAGTGTGGTAGAGGCTTCTAAAATTTTGTCCCCTCGGCGCATAATAGAAATTTCTTCATCGGCTGAGGCTTGCAGTGCCAGCTCAAACACATCGGGCTGCGGGTTCTGAAGCTCTAGGGCAGAGTAAAGAAATCGACCAATGGGTTGATTGACCGACTTACGAGCAATTTCTGCTGCTGCACCCCAATCTCGACGCGCCGCCTCCAACACGCGCCCCGCGATTTCGCGCTCATGGGTTAAAACCTTTGACCAAAACCAAGCCCGCTCAATGACCACGCTAAGGGTCAAAAACGAGAGTAGCACCAGAGGCCAAATTGTCGGACCGCCTTTTTCAAATAGCTCAGCAATATTCACAGTTTCGGTTTACCTCCCCAATTTTCTTGTGCCGATGGGAATAAATTACAGAACTAAATGCCCTGCAAGTTCTATCGCCACTCATTCTATAAAGACTTACTAATAAGAACCAGGTTTTTATCGTTCACTTTATGGATTAGCTCCAACCCAATATAGATGAATTGATCAACCTCCGGTATTCAGATTTTAATTTTTGGGCAAGCTCTCTAGCGGCAAAAAAATTGGCAGCACAAAAATATAGCCCTTCGCTCTTTATTACAGGCGCTTGCTTCTAGAGTCGGGATGAAATGGCGATCGCCAAAACGCTATCTTTAAAGAATGAAATTTCTTAGATCCCCAAGGGTTCGATCTGACCGATCGCCCCAAGCCCAAAATTCTCGAACCCTCTCTATCTTCCAATACTGTGGTCGTGCTGTCGCCTTAGTTTGGACAACTCACCGCCAACTGACTATTGTTCTAGCCGTTTTAACCCTGGTTGCAGGCTTGATTCCAGCCGGGATTGCTTACTTAGGGAAGCTCATTGTCGATGGGGTTGTATTGGCAGCACAGTCGCAGTTAGCGATCGATCGCCTCCACGCGCTTCAGTATTTGGCAATGGAGGCGATCGCCGTGGCAGTTCTCGCAGGCTGTCAGCAGGGCACAACGCTTTGTCAATCGCTGCTGCGGGTGCTGCTAGGGCAAAAGGTCAACGTGCTGATCTTAGAAAAAGCCTTAACGCTCGATTTGGCGCACTTTGAAGATTCTGAGTTCTACGACAAAATGACACGGGCGCGACGAGAGGCTTCAGTGCGTCCTCTCAGCCTAGTAGGGCGAACATTTGGACTGGTTAAAGATAGCTTGTCGCTGGTCACCTTTGGGGGATTGTTGCTCAAATTCTCGCCGATCGCCGTGTTCATGCTGATGCTGGCGGCAGTCCCGGCATTCATAGCAGAAACTCGCTTTGCCGGAGCAGCTTTTCGTCTCTTTAAGTGGCGCGTTCCTGAAACGCGAGAACAGCAGTATTTAGAAAACCTGATTGCCCGCGAAGATTTCGCCATGGAGGTCAAGCTTTACCAATTGGGTGAAACCCTGTTAAACCGCTACCGCAATACGTTTAATCGCCTCTATGTCGAAGATCGAGATTTGACGGTACAGCGAAGTACCTGGAGCTATTTGCTAGGTTTAGTCAGCACTGCGACCTTTTACGTCACCTATGTCTGGATTGTGTGGGAGGCGATCGCCGGACACATTTCTCTGGGTGAACTGACGATGTATCTTGTCGTTTTCCGCCAAGGACAATCGACCTTTTCGTCCATTCTGACTTCGGTAGGGGGAATGTATGAAGACAGCCTTTATCTGTCCAATCTCTACGAATTTCTAGAGCAAGAAATTTCGATCCCGCTTGGATTCGCACAGCGAGGTCCGCGCCCCGGTGATGGCATTCGCTTTGAAAACGTATCGTTTAGCTATCCGGGTAACGATGAGCCTGCGCTTCAGAAAATTTCCTTTCACTTGCGTCCAGGGGAGAAGTTGGCGATCGTTGGCAAGAATGGCTCTGGCAAAACTACGCTGATTAAACTGTTAACGCGCCTGTACAGTCCTGATTCTGGGCGCATTTTGCTTGATGGTTTAGATTTAGCTCAGTGGGATGTGAACGTGTTGCAGCGCCGCATTGGGGTGATTTTTCAAAACTTTGTGCGCTACCAGTTCACCGTGGGCGAAAATGTGGGCGTAGGCGATGTGGATCACTTGGAAGACCAACCTCGATGGGAGGAAGCCACAGAAATTGCGACGGCTCGACCTTTTATTGAAACCATGCCTGACAAGTTCCAAACTCGCTTGGGCAAATGGTTTAAAGGTGGACGAGAGCTGTCGGGTGGACAGTGGCAGAAAATCGCGTTGTCACGGGCATTTATGCGAACTAAAGCCGATATTTTGGTGCTTGATGAACCAACCTCGGCAATGGATGCTGAAGCCGAAGTTGAGATTTTTAACCAATTCCGAGCCGTGACTCAAAACCAGATGGCGATCCTCATTTCCCATCGCTTCTCAACAGTGCGGATGGCGGATCAAATTATGGTAATGGAAGACGGACGGGTGATGGAAAGCGGCACCCATGAAGAATTGGTGAGGGCTGGCGGAGGCTATGCCCACTTGTTCGAGCTTCAGGCGGCAGGATACCAATAAGCTTTCCCTTTGAGATCAGTCATTTACAACAGGTCATCAAGATCATCATCGTCGCCCCAGTCTTCTTCGGTAGGCTCAGGGGCGATCGCCCTTTCCTCTTCGCCAACTATCTGGACCACCTCAATCTCGACAACTTTGATCTTGATGACTTCAATGATTTCATCTGCATCAGAGAGGTTCTCATCGTTTAACGTAACGACTTCTAGCTCTATGATTTCTGACTCCATAACGGCTTCAGACTCTTGATAGGCGATCGCCTCCTCTTCAAATTCTTCTAAAACAGTTTCGGCTTCTAGTGCGATCGCTTCTGCCGTTGCTTCTGGATCTTCCTCGCTTGTTGCTTCTTCAAAAATTTCTTCTAGCAGAGTTTCAGAAAAACCTGCCTCGATCGCTTCCTCAGCAGCAGGTTTTTCCTCTGCGATCGCCCCGTCAATAGTTTTGATATCTGAGGCGATCGCTTCTCCCACCTCTGCGATCCCGACAACAGCGTCCTGAAGATCTGGCTGAGGATCTGGCTGAATCTCTGCTTCAATCTTCTCTGCTTCAATCTTCTGGGCTGCTTCAGGTATCGATACTTTTACTGGACGAATCACGACGGGCTTGGAAGGCTTAGGAATTAAAGGAGGCAGAATTTTTTTGACCTTCAACCCTACTAGAGTAAAAGCATTCGGGATTTGCTCAACTGGATAAGGTTCTGTAGCCGCAAAAACGCTCTCACTCACCAGCAGCACCCGCAATACACTAACAGGAACTTGTAGGAACAGATTGGCGAAGAAAAAGGCGATCGCCGCTACCAATAACCCAGTACCACGCGTTGCCGAAGGAAAGATCAGACCGTTGGCGATCGGGGCAGCCTCATAGAACCGCCACAGCACTCCAGCCATCAAGACCGCAATGCCGACTGACAAAAATTGGTTGACTGGACTCTTAAATAAGCCTAAAATCCTTCGCTGATCTTCACTTAAATGATTGGGGCGAAGCGCCAATAGCAGCAAGCTAAAAATAGAGAATGGCTTCTGCCACTGCATCCAAAGAATCGGCGCAATTCCCAAACCACCTACAAACAGCAGCTCAAACCAAATCGGCATCAAAAATCTACCCATGCCCAAACCCAGTAGGCACAGCTCTAGAAAGATGGGCACTGCTGCTACCCCTGCCAAGTGAACCCAAAGATAAGGATCAGAGCGAAGCGATCGCATAAATCACCTTTAACGGCATTTTCAAGCAACAGTGCCATGTTAGCTGGAAAGGGGTTCGGTAATCATTCTGATGAACCCTAAATTACAGGTGCTATACTACAGCAGTCTGATGTTGCAAAGGATTACGGAACGTTGAAACTTTTCTCCTCAACTGCGGCTTCCTGGATGCCACTTTGGTGTCTAGAAGTCAAATTACAACGTAAGCGGTTGACTGACCCGGCTCTGTCCTGGGCAGTTCGCTGCGAGGGACCCAGTATCGGCTGATCGATCTGTAACTTAAGGTTTACGAGGTGACTCACCTCCGTAGACTGGATCGATCGCAAGCTCATTCACGAGCTTCAAACCACAAGCTCAATTATGAGCTTCAAGTCATTTAATACCCAGTTGTAGAGTTAATACCCAGTTGTAGAGTGCATTTTGTTTAATGCGTCCTACATATTTTTGTTGAATTTCTATTGGACTTTTGCTGAAGGGCAAGACAAGCATCCTTTGCTTTATTGCTAACAATTTCAGCAACTCATCTTGTCATTCTTAACCACGCTCACCAAATGGGAACTTTAGATTTAAGGGCTTGTTCCAAAATCTAGCTTCCTGCATTCTGCCTACTCTTCAATCTTCTCTCATCTCCGGAGTATCACCATGTCTCAAAAGATCCTTAGCCGTAAAATCGCGCCTTCGCCCATGCCCGCCGAAATTAGCGTGGTGGACTTAATTGACAGCTACTTTACTGCCTACAACTCTGCCCGCTTACGGGAAATTTGCCAACTTCTGAGCCGCGAAGTGATGCAAGAAGGCGTTACCGTGGGTCTCAGTTTGTCGGGAGCAATGACTCCAGCAGGCTTTGGCGTATCGGTGTTGGCTCCGCTGATTCGCAACGGCTTTGTCGATTGGATCATCAGCACGGGCGCAAACCTTTACCACGATATGCACTATGGTTTGGGGCTAGATTTGTACGCCAGCAACCCGTTTGTTGATGATGTAAAACTGCGCCAAGAAGGTCGGATTCGGATTTATGACATTGTGTTTGGCTACGATGTGTTGCTAGAAACCGATGCGTTTATTCGAGAATTGCTACGAGCAGAAGCCTTTCAAAAGCGAATGGGCACAGCAGAGTTTCATTACCTATTGGGCAAGTATGTCTATGAAGTGGAGCAGCAGTTAGGGGTGAAAAATCCTTCTTTACTGTCAATGGCGTATCAATGCGGTGTACCCATTTACACCTCTTCGCCAGGGGATAGCTCCATTGGCATGAACGTAGCGGCTTTGGCATTGGAAGGCTCGAAGCTCATCCTTGACCCGTCGATGGATGTTAACGAAACAGCGGCGATCGCCTACTCTGCCCGTGAGTCTGGGTTGCCTGGTGTGGAAGGCAAGAGCGCTGCCCTCATCATTGGCGGCGGCAGTCCTAAGAACTTTCTTCTGCAAACCCAGCCTCAAATTCATGAAGTGCTGGGGCTAGAGGAGCGGGGTCATGATTACTTCATCCAAGTCACCGACGCTCGTCCTGACACGGGTGGACTGTCTGGGGCAACTCCAGCAGAAGCAGTGAGTTGGGGCAAGGTAGACCCTGAAGAACTGCCCAACACAGTCGTTTGCTATACCGACAGCACGATCGCCCTGCCCATTATGACGGCGTATGTCATTAACCAATGTGCCCCTCGCCCACTCAAGCGGCTCTACGATCGCCGGGATGAATTGGTCGAGAAGCTGCGTCATGATTATCTAGCAGCCCTGGCTCGATCGGCAGAACAGCCTCCCTCAGCGGAACAGCCTCGATCGGCAGAACAGACTGTGGAAGTGAAAGAGTCTAGTCAACCCGTAGCCACCTATCCTTGCGGTACTCCAATTCGTAGTCGGTAGACAGGTGAGGAGCGATCGCCAATCTGCCAAAAGATCCCTGCTGAGTCGGGGATCTTTTGGCTCCAAGACACGAGTATTGCGGTACAAATGGGAGGTCGACTCCTTCGCTCCCAGGGAAAAACTATGACTTATCTTTTGGCATTAATCGTTGGATTAGGCAGTCTAGGACTTTACCTGGCTGCTTTTTTGTTTCAGGAAGTGCATCGCAAATATGATTTGATTTGGAGCGGTATTGGGCTGTTTTATGCCCTCGTGCTTTGGGTTTGTGCAGGGCGAATTACCGGAGGGTTACTGCTAGGGCAAATGGCAGGCGTATCTTTGCTGGGCTGGCTGGGCTGGCAGGTGATGGAGATGCGGTGGGAGCAAATTCCTTTGCAGCAACGGGCAGCGTTGCCCAACTCTCCAGCATCGTTTATTGAAGTGTTGCGCGATCGCGCTCGTCAATTGCAAATCGATCTGCAACAGAGTTCGTGGCGATCGTCTTCGCTCAGTCAACTTAACAAGCTTGCCGAAAAAGCCGTGCGCTTAATGATTGCGTTGTTCGATTGGAGTGCTGCATTAATCGGCACGACGGTAAAATCTTGGGAGGTAAAATCCTGGGAACAGCCCGTTCAACCGTCTGAGCCTGAATCGCCCGAATCGGTGGAATTTTTCCCTAAAACTGATCAAGAATCCTCTCCTCTCAACAACCAAAACCCGCTGTAAGTCATCCCTGAATTATCCGGTTGCACCAACAAAAAATGCAGTCCTTTAGCGGCTTGTTGCCGTTGCCGAAACGTCTGGGCAGCAGTCACTACGTCCGCATCGTCAAACGTAGTTAAAATCCAGCGATCGCTTAATCCTGCCTCTAAAATTAAGCCATCCGGTTCACCTGGAATAGATTGTAAGGCGTAGGGGCGCGATCGCTCTACCCATCGCGCTAAAGGCATTGCCTGTCGTCCTCCGTCGATGATCACACCAGGAATTGCAGTTGTAGAAGGAAGGTTGAGATTATTAGGCAACAGGCTTTCTGGCATTTCTCGAACTGGAATGATGCGATTGCTGAAAACGGGAACTAGATCTTGAGCGGCGATCGCTCCAAAGCGCCACTGTTCTCCCCAAAGGTTTTCAGGCAACGGCACAGGCGGTGGTTTTTCTAGTTCGATCGCGCCATATTTTTCTTCAACTAACTGCTTGAGTGCAGAAGTACGACGAGTCGGCTCAACGGTAATTCCTAACGGTTGACAGGCGGCTTGCAATAGGCTTAAAGATTGCGGGCGGAAGACTAGAAGGCGATCGGGTAAATCGCCAACTTTTTGTATCTGTTGAGTTAGCCATAGAGAATTGGCTTCGCGTTGAGGACAGAAAGCACTCAAAATTTGCTGTCCTTCTGCATCACAAATTAGCAGTTCCCAGAGTGAACTACCTGACTCGGTTGGGAGAGGACGGCGATAGAAATCAGCTTGCCAAATTTTCATGACTTTTTTTATGTTTTATAACGTTTCTATGACTTCCATTGTGACTGTACGATATGATTCGAAAACTCGCTCGACACTCCACAAGGTAAAACAAGATTGACTACCCGTTGGGGTACTGCGATATCACGGGCTAACTCTTTATAAATGGAATATAGCCGCACAGCCTGTCACCGACTTAAGACTGCGCCTGCGTTTCTAAATGACCTTTATTCGTGAGCAGTGACATGATCGATACTGAAGTACATGCACCCACAACCTCAGAGACTGACGTACAACCTGCATCTACAGCTACCCCAATTATTGAACCCATTTTGCAAGTCAATGAAATCCAGGGCAATAGCCTGGGCGGATTTCAAAAAGACCACGAAGTTTTGATGTTTTTGAAAATTACTAATGTAGCGATCGCTAAAAAATGGCTACAGACTCTGGCTCCTTATATTGCTACTGCGGCTGAAGTCATTCAATTTAATCGCCTATTCAAAGAAACTCGCAAGCGTCGATATGGCAGAGAAGGAACCGTGCGATCGACCTTTATCAACATCGGTTTCTCATTTGACGGTTTAAAAAAGCTCACCCCAGACGCTGATCAATTCACCGATGAAGCGTTCAAAGAAGGCTTACCCAAGCGCTCCGCTGCATTAGGCGACCCCACAGATCCGCAGGCTATAGGAAATCCTAATAACTGGGTAATTGGTGGTCCTAATAACGTTCCTGATGTAGTCGTGATTGTTGCCAGCGACGATCCTAGTCGTTTGGATGAAGAAGTAGAATGGCTCACCACAAGTCTGCCCACCGGACTGCAAATTATGTTCAAACAGCGTGGTGAAACCCTTCCAGGAGCATTAGCAGGGCACGAACATTTTGGGTTCAAAGATGGTGTTTCTCAACCAGGTATTCGCGGTCGTCTTTCTGACAACGAGAATGATTTTTTGACCGATCGCGAAGATCCAGTTGACCATCCTGATCAGGGCAAAATTGGACAAGATTTGCTTCACGCTGGAGAGTTTGTCTTTGGCTACCCCACTCAAATTGGGGAACCCGATCGCGATAAAGACGGTAAGGCGATCGATGGGCTAAATGTCAAAGAAGGTCCGATCGCCACTGCGGGTCCCACCTGGGCAGAAAATGGTTCCTACCTGGTTTTCCGCCGCCTGCGCCAAGATGTGAAAGGCTTCCATGCCTTTTTAGAAGAGACAGCCACTAAGCTATCGGCTCAAAACCCTGCCTTTGCAGGCATCACCGCTGCAAAAGTGGGCGCTAAATTCGTCGGTCGCTGGGCAAGCGGTGCGCCCATTGTCAAAGCACCTGATCAGGATAATCCTGCCCTTGAAAACGATGTGAACTTTGAGTTTCAAGCCGAGGATGATGATCCTCAAGGTTTCAAATGTCCTTTTGCCGGACACATTCGCAAAGCCTATCCTCGTGACACCAAACGTCCTGTAGACAGTGAAGAGCCTTTTATCAACGAAAGTGCTACCCAAACCCGTCGCCTGTTGCGCCGAGGTATTCCCTTCGGTAAGCCCATGGCAAGCGGTTGTCCGATGCGATCGCTCTTGACTCTCGCTGGGCTGAAAAAGTTATTTCAACCCAAAGACAATGGCGATCGCGGTCTGCTGTTTTTGGCATACCAAACCTCTATTACTCGCCAGTTTGAGTTTGTCTCACAGACTTGGGTCAGCAACCCAGATTTCCCTGATGCTGGAGATGGACACGATCCAATTCTGGGACAAAGCTTAGATCCAGCAACGCTCGATCGCACCGTAGTTTTGCAAGCCCCTAATCAAAATAGTGAAGTGAAGTTACCGACTGATTGGGTGATTCCAACAGGCGGCGGCTATTTCTTTACTCCTTCGATAAGTGGCTTACAGCAACTCGCCCAATAGCTCTAAAGTTCATCACGCAGAAAGCGCCAGCCTTAACAAGACTGGTGCTTTCTCTATTAAAAATTAAAGTCGCCGAAGGGTATCTCGGAACGCCATAACCGTATCAAATTGCTCAGCAGGATTAACATGACTGGCTAAAAGTTGAATATCAAGATTTGGCAGAAGTTCGCTATTAGAAATCTGTTCATATCCAGTCGAGCGTAAATGGCGAATCACAAATTGTCCTTCTTGCCACTGCCAAACTTCTGTTACCCCTAAGCCCTGATAAATCTCCAGCTTGTTGACAATGCCACTGGTTAAAACAATCTCGATCGCCAAATCAGGGAATTCCTTTTTTGCTCCCAGGCAATAGCATTCATCTGGCTCTAAACCTCGAAGTTTCATGGCTTTACGAAACGTCGTAGATCCCAGCGCATGAAAGCGAGTGCCAGTTTCTTGAAAGTAAGCCTCCAAAAGCATTCCAATAACTTTTTTAAGTTCTTCATGCTCTGGGGAATTGGTCATAATTTCTAAAGTACCCTCCAGGTAATTCAACCGCAGATTCGGGAACTCATCACCCAAAGTTGCCAAGATTATTTCATATTGCTGCCAACTGATTCCTTCTAACACTAATCGCTGTTCGGCAGGCTGAATATCTGATTGTGTCAGCATTTGAGAATTCATGGACAATCAAACCTTCGCTAAAATCTTTTGTTCATTGTAAAAGCAATCTCATCAACTTGTCGTTTTTGCTGCCTCAACTAAGCCCATTTACGTAATAAGATAGAGAGTTGGTTTTATTACAACAATCTCTTTACGTCCAAGGTTTTCTATGAGTGCTTCTTCGATTCGGTTCATGATGTGCGCGCCCGACCACTACGATGTGGATTACGTTATTAACCCTTGGATGGAGGGAAACATTCATAAATCATCCCGCGATCGCGCCGTTGAGCAATGGCAAAAGCTTTACAGCATTTTGGCAGACCACGCCACAGTCGATTTAATCCAGCCCCAAAAGGGTGTGCCCGACCTAGTTTTTACCGCCAACGCGGGCTTAGTGCTAGAAAAAACTGCCGTCCTCAGTCGGTTTTTCCACAAAGAGCGCCAGGGCGAGGAGCCTTACTTTCAACAATGGTTTGAAGAAAACGGCTTCACAGTTCACGTCCTGCCCAAAGATTTGCCTTTTGAAGGCGCAGGCGATGCCTTACTTGACCGCGAAGGACGTTGGCTGTGGGCAGGCTACGGCTTCCGCTCTGAGCTGGATTCTCATGCTTACCTGGCAAAATGGCTCGATATCGAAGTCCTGTCTCTCCGATTAATGGATGAGCGCTTTTATCACCTCGACACTTGCTTTTGTCCGTTGACCGACGGCTACTTACTTTACTACCCGCCTGCCTTCGATTCATACTCCAATCGGCGGATTGAAATGCACGTACCGTCTGAGAAACGTATCGCTGTTGCCGAACCTGATGCAGTGAATTTTGCGTGCAATGCGGTGAATATTGACAAGCTCATCGTCATGAACAAAGCCAGTGATGCTTTAAAGGAGCAGTTGGCAGATGCTGGCTTTCGCATCATTGAAACGCCACTAACAGAGTTTTTGAAGGCAGGTGGAGCCGCTAAGTGCTTAACCTTACGCTCTACAGAATCGGTGATTCACGCCTACCCGGTGGTTGAAAAAACCGAGAGCCGGACTATTCGCTTGGAAGGACAGTTGTTAGATCATGGGCTAATTAACCGAGCGCTCGATCTGATCGTCGAAGGAAGCGGCAGTTTCCAGGTTTTGAACTTTGATTTAGGAGAGCAACGGCAGAGTCCTTCTTTAGCAGAGGTCAAAGTCACAGCGCCTTCCCACGAGGTGATGGAAGTCATCATGTCGCAGCTAATCGACATGGGCGCAATGGGTCTACCGCAAGAAATTTGCGATTGCTTACTAGAACCCGTGACCCTGAAGGGCGTTGCCCCCGATGATTTCTACGTCACGACAATTTATCCCACCGAAGTGCGGGTGAATAGCCAGTGGGTGCGGCTAGAGAATCAACGGATGGATGGGGCGATCGTTGTCTCTCATAAAAGCGGCAAGGCGATCGCCCAGTGTAAGCTGTTGCGCGATGTCCAGGTAGGTGAGCAGGTTGTTGTGGGCGTAGAAGGCATCCGCACCGTCCGCAAACCCGAAGCCCGTGAGCAACGCCAAGAGTTCAGCTTTATGGGAGCAGGCGTTTCTAGCGAACGTCGGGTAGAGCTAGTAGTCGATCAAATTGCCTGGGATCTGCGCCGAATTCGGGATCAGGGTGGCAAGGTTGTAGTGGTTTCCGGTCCTGTGGCAATCCATACAGGCGGTGGCGATCATTTAGCGCGCCTGATTCGTGAAGGCTATGTGCAAGCATTGCTAGGAGGGAATGCGATCGCGGTCCACGACATTGAGCAATCCTTGATGGGGACTTCTCTCGGCATGGATATGAAGCGGGGCGTTTCGGTTCGCGGCGGACATCGCCATCATCTCAAAGCCATTAACACTATTTGTCGTTGCGGCAGCATTGCCAAAGCGGTTGAACAAGGTGTGCTGACAACGGGCATTTTCTACGAATGCATTCAGAAAGGCGTTCCTTTTTCTTTGGCAGGCTCTATTCGAGATGATGGACCCTTGCCTGATACAAAAATGGATTTAATAGAAGCACAAGCAGATTACGCTTGCTTAATTCAAGGGGCAGATATGATTCTCATGCTGTCTTCTATGTTGCATTCCATTGGTGTAGGCAACATGACCCCGGCAGGTGTGAAAATGGTGTGTGTGGATATTAATCCGGCTGTGGTTACTAAACTGAGCGATCGCGGTTCTGTCGAATCAATTGGAGTGGTCACAGATGTAGGATTATTCCTAAGTTTACTGGTGCAGCAGTTGAGTAAACTCACGAGTCCTTATCAGGTAACTCAAAAGGTATAGGCGATCGTTAGATTCCGGGCTTTTTAGAGGAGTCTGGAGTCTAACTATGGTCGGTTCTCACTACCGCAGGGTAGATGCAAGGTCAACGCGGATTCTCTAGAGTATAGAATACCTACGTGGCTAAGAAAACCTTTTGTTATGACTACTCCAAACAACGATGCTTTTCATGACTTTATAGGATTTGCACAGCAGACCTCGCAGACGATCGCAGGCTTGATGAACAACGTTTCAACTACAGCAGGAGAGACGCTGGGGACGGCACTGTACGAATTTGTGGGACAGAGCACAGAAACAATCGGGCATATTATCACGCCGATCGCCAATCATCCATCTATCCAATTTGCGACTACAGTGCCGGGTCTCAGATGGGTGATGGCAGCACTAGGACAGGTGAATGTAGAGGCTGTGCAGCAAGAAGTCGAGTCTCTACGACAAACTTATCCGCAGGAGAACGCTGAGGCATTGGCACAACGGGTCATTGCAGATACAGCTAGGCAAGCTGCTGGCATTGGCTTGGCAATGAATTTTGTGCCGCCCTTGGCGCTAACGCTGCTAGCAGTTGATTTGGGGGCGATCGCGGCACTGCAAGCGAAGATGATTTATAGGATTGCGGCGATCTATGACTTTTCGCCTACAGAACCAGCCCGACGCGGCGAACTATTAGCAGTCTGGGGCTTGTCAGTTGGAAGTTCTGAAGTGATGAAAGTAGGACTGAGCGCGGTTGAGCTAGTGCCTGTCGTGGGTGCAGTCGTTGGCAGTGCGAGTAATGCTGCCCTGTTGTTTGGGCTGGGTCAGGTTGCCTGTCGATTTTATGAGGCGAAGCAGAGGGCAATAGTAAAAGAAGGAAGCGATCTTACATCTCTATAGCTGTTCCAATTGGGTAGCGATTGTCTAGTGTCTATGGCGATCGCCCGTCCGATAACAGATCACCCCAGAACCATCTAGGCGAACCCGCCCGCATGACTACTGCTGTATCCAGCCGATTGAATTCCTTGAGGAGAACTGAGTATGCGATATAGACGATTGGGACGATCTGGCTTGCAAGTAAGTGAGTTATCCCTCGGATCTTGGGTAACTTACGGCAACCAGGTAGATGAGAGTAGCGCGATCGAAACTCTATCTGCTGCCAGAGATGTGGGCGTGAACTTTTTCGACAATGCTGAAGTCTATGCGGGTGGAAAATCTGAAACCTTGATGGGAAATGCCCTCAAGCATCTGGGTTGGGAGCGGGAATCTTACATTATTTCTACTAAGTTCTACTGGGGAATTGCGGACGACCCTAACCGGAAGAACACGCTGAATCGCAAGTATCTACACCACGCTATTGAGGGTTCTCTCCAACGGTTGCAACTGGACTTTGTAGACCTGGTGTTTTGCCATCGCCCCGACCCACACACGCCGATTGAAGAGACAGTCTGGGCAATGCATGACATGATTCAGCAGGGCAAAGCTCTATATTGGGGCACGTCGGAATGGTCGGCAGCAGAAATCGTCAGTGCCTGGCAGATTGCCGATCGCCATCATCTCCACAAACCTGTCATGGAGCAATCCCAGTACAATTTGTTCCATCGTCAGCGGGTAGAACAGGAATATGCCCGACTCTACGAGGATTTGGGATTGGGATTAACAACTTGGAGTCCACTGGCATCTGGCGTACTCACAGGCAAATATGCCAAGGGCGTTCCTGCCGGGAGCCGCTCCACGTTGCCCGGTTATAAATGGTTGCAGGAGACAGTCACAAATCCTGATTGGATTGCTGCCACTGAACGTCTGCGACCTATTAGCGATGAACTTGGCTGTACGCTGTCTCAGTTGGCGATCGCGTGGTGTGCCAGCAATCCCCATGTCAGCACAGTCATTACAGGAGCCAGCCACACGGCTCAAGTGGTGGAGAACATGAAAGCGATCGACATCATTCCCAAGCTCAATTCAGCCTTGCTGCAACGAATTGAGGAGGCAGCAGGTGCGATCAAAGTGACCGCCTCTGAGTAGTCCAACTGCTCAATCTAATTGGTTGTAGAGATCTGAGCCTCTAACAAGGGTTTTCACATCCCCCTGGGCAGGATTCTCTAATGGGATTGCTTGATCAACTTTTGGCGAAGCAGGGGGATTAGCCGGACAGGTGATTGCGATTTTGGATAGTTGCGATCGCCGCTGTTGCGCGGTTAGAGCAACTCGAAAATATTTCTACAAAGCACTTACGAGACAACCGCTAATTTAGGGGACTGGAATCGCACTGCACTAGAATATAATCCAGTTGCTAAGAGCTAACTTTTCGACGCTGTTCGATCATCAACGCTGCTGCAATTGCACTGGCGATCGCCAGCCCCAAGGCTATTCCCATTACTAACCGAAAGCCGTCGACAAAGGCTGCTGCGATCGCTCCTTGCAACGCCATTTTGACCTCAGCACTCAATCCTGATGGCACGGTTGCCGCCGCCAGATTAACCCGTTGCGTGTCTAGAAACTGCTGTGCCTCTGGAGACAAATGTAGGGGTATAATTCGCTGATTAAGACTCTCGTTGAAGCGGCTCAGCATGACAATTCCCAACAGGGCGATCGCCAACAAACTGGCAATCCGAGAGACCGCATTATTCACGCCCGATGCGGCTCCCACATACCGCACATTGACTGCATTCATTACAGCCGTAGTCAGAGGAGCGACACAAATCGCCATGCCCAACCCCAGCACTACAACTGCGGGAAAAAATGTTGTCCAATAACTTCCACCGATACCAGGCAGCGTCATCAGCCCAAAGCCAATTGCCGCAATTGTTGGACCTACCATCAGCGGCAGCCTAGCACCATAGCGATCGACTAATCCGCCTGACCAGTGCGAAAGCAAGAACATGATGATCGGAAATGGCACAAGCGCGGCTCCGGCAGCAGTGGCTGAATAACCCTGCACCTGAATGAGATTGAAAGGCAGAAAAAACAACGCACCGCCTAGCGCCGAATATAGCAGAAAAGTCAGCAAGTTCGCTCCGCTGAAGGTGCGAGAGCGAAATAAGCTCAGTGGCAGCATCGGTGAGGCAAGGTGAGATTCCACCCAGAAAAATAGCCCTAAGATCGCCATACCGATCGCAATCGCACCTATTACAACAGCGTTGAACCCCACGTTGGCAGACGCTAACAACCCATAAACAATGCTGCCTAAGCCACCGATCGCTAATAGCGCCCCTAGCCAATCTAACCGCGACGCTTCGACATCTCGGCTTTCTGGAACGTGCCAAAGACTGACGACAAGAACGATCGCGGCTAACGGCAGATTAATCAGAAAGATCCAGCGCCAGGAGAAGGTTTCAATCAACCAGCCACCGAGAACTGGTCCTGCGGCTGAAGTCATAGCCGTGAACCCAGACCATAAGCCGATCGCCCTTCCCCGCTGTTCATCCCCAAAAGAGGCACCAATAATTGCTAGGCTGCCAGGAATGAGTAAGGCTCCACCCACACCCTGCAAGCCTCGCGCAACGATGAGTTGCCCGATCGTTGCAGCTAATCCACATCCCGTAGAGGCGATCGCAAACAGCGTCACCCCTAACAAAAAACAGCGCCGCCGTCCAAAACGGTCACCCAATGACCCGCCGACCAGAATGAGTGCCGCCACGAATAAGGCATAAGATTCCACGACCCACTGCACATCTGCAACCGTCGCCTTTAAATCTGTTTGCAGCGTGGGTAGAGCCACATTGACCACCGTACTATCAATAAAAGCCATGCTGGAGCCAAGGATCGTGGCAACCAGCACCCAAACTCTAGCGTTTTGTAGACAGGGCGCTGAAGGGAGTTTGGAACGAATCACTCCTTCATCACAAGGCGATTTGACGGTATTTGCCATTGGGGATCTCTCTGCTAGTTAAGTCATCTTAGAATTGCTCTAGCGCCGATCGCAAATTTGGTTTCAATTGATAATGCAGCGCATGGCGGTAAAGATTGGCAAGACTAGCACAGCTACACTCCTCTAGAGCAAGAATGGGACAAAACACTGCAAGCCGTGATTGAGACGTGTATTGCAGGCGATCGCCCAATATCTAGCGTTCTCATATCTGACAAACTATTATCCTCATTTGCAACTCGTCCCCTCTGCGGAGATTGATCAGGTGTGGCACTATCACAGTAAGAAGATCACTATCACAGTAAGAAGATAAAGAGTTAATGGATGAGGAGAACCATCAGCCATCATGCATTTCCTTAAAATGGCAATTCTTACTTTTATTTAACAATGCCCTTCCTCGAACAGAGTTATGAAACAATTAAGAGGGTTATAAGTCCTAAAAGATTTCACTTGCGTGAGGAGAAAAATGAAAACTCAATCAAAGATCTTAGTAAGCGTAACTCTACCTCTCTTAATGGCAGGCGTGTTCTCACACTCAGCAACAGTTGCCCAAATGTCTCCTAGCCCGATGATGTCTCCTAGCCCAAGGATATCTCCTGGCCCAATGTCTCAGCCAGGAAACATGATGGCAGCGAACACCGTTAAATTTACATGCAGTCAAGGCAAAGCTTTTGTGGCAACGTTCCAACAGGACAAAGCAAGAGTGCTGCTGCTAGACACAAGACAAGATTTAATGATGCATCAGGTTCAATCAGGCTCTGGTATTCAGTACGTCAATGCGGGTTACCACCTGTTTAGCAAGGGAAAGGAAGCCAGGATCGAGATCAACGGCAAACCTGCTTATGAAAATTGTGTCACTCCATAGCCTTAATCTCTAGCCTGAGCCTAATGGTTAGGACTTTTTGCGTTATCGGGTCTTATTCGGATTGGAATACCAGTAGTGGATTGAATGACTCCAGGGACCGTGAAGAGTTGTATAAAGAAACCAGGTATTCATCACTAGCTCAAACAACGTAATTAATACCCAAATTCCTAGCGTCACAATTATCGGCAGGCTGAAGTCGAGGAAAGTTTCTTGCAATTTAACAATGCTAAAGAGCAATAGGCATAGGAGGGAAACTCCTAAGAGGAAGGACATTTTGACGATCGCCAAAATGAAACGCCCCATCTGCAAAATGCGATCGTAGATCGTCAAAAAACCCTCCAGAATTTCCTGCATGTTATTTAGCACTAGCAAAATCTGTTGCAGGTGCAGACGGGTAGCGAAAGAAAGCAGATGTTGCTCTTCAGTCCATTTCTGCTGGAAATCTGCTAAAAGCTGCTCAAGAATTGGCTCTTGCTCGTGATTAAGAGTTGATGCCCAGATCGGAAAATCCTTCATTTGTAGAGGCACTAAATAATTAATCAGGTTTACCAACGTTTCATCAAAGTCGCTGAGTTCGGAGGGCAGCGTTTGGGTCAGCTCAATCAATTGATCAGTCTGAGTTTGCAAGACACGATAGTCATCAATCCGTTGTTGGGCAATGAGCTGGCTCGTAAATGTCAGGAACACAATTAAAAATCCCAATAATGCAGCCAAAGATTGAGAGACAGCAGAAAAGAATTCGATCGCTACTTCCCTATTTACCGTCGCCCAGCCCACATCTTTTCGGATAGCCATGATCAGCATCACGATAAACACAATGCCGATAATCATTAGCTGATACTGGGTCAAGGCAGTGGTTACGGTTCGCCCCAAAGTGGTATTGCTGAGTTGCACTAGTCGTTGAAGTCCTCGCAGAGATGCCGGACAATCAAGTTGTTGGAGTTTTTGAGGTGACATGGTTAAAGGATGATGCGATTCTTTCAAAGACGTGGATCACTTTTGCTCCTTATAGATTATTTGGAATTAAAAGCATTTGGGCTGCTATTACTCACCTTCAAGCAACCCCCACACAAATGTATCAAATACACCATTTCGAGTTTTTGTATGTTGTCTCAAACGTCCCTCTAACTTAAAGTTATTCTTCTCTAAAGTCCTCGCTGACGCTGTGTTGAAGTCTAGCGTATGAGCAATGAGACGAGTTACTTCAAGATTATCAAAGGCATATTTAATAAAAACACCTAGCGCATCACTTGCTAACCCCTGACCTCGATAGGCTTTTGCTAACCAATATCCAACTTCCGCCCTGTGTGTTCTCCCTATCTTAAAATCATCCACACCCACTGAACCGATCAAATAACCTTCAGGATTGCGAAGCGCGAAAGATATCTCCTTGCCATTCTCACTTAAAAGATTAAAGCGGTGTTGTATCCACCAGTCTGCCGCAGCTTCTGTATAAGGGTAAGGGAGAATAGGAATTGCATCAGAGATACTCTTATCGTTGAGATGCTCCAAATAAGCAGCCTTATCACTAGAACAAACACTGGTTAAATAAAAATCGCTGCGGACGTTAAGTTCCATATGAGAAAGGATGAGATACAGTGTCAATCTTCAGTCTAATTAAACATGTCTCCTGGGGCGATCGACTCTTTCTGAGTGGAACCGTCAATGGTAGAGTCGATCGAAGCTGAATTTGGCAGGATCAAAAAAGTATGCAACGGGATTCAAACTTCAGGCATTCTATATGCAGGCTGACGCATCTGAACTGATGTTTTGCCACTGAGTTGCAAAGCTCGTCAAAAGCGGTGAACAGAGATACAAATCTAAAAATTCACCTGGAGCGCGAACGACTGATGGTTGATTAGATGGCATAACGAATTCACTGTTTAGCTCTGCTCAAATTATCATAGAAGTGCTTTGAAATTTCTCGATGCAATTTGTTTGCGGTTCACGAGATCGTCCATCTGGGTCAGCAGGATTTATCCAGTCGCTTCCATGCAGCGATCGATTATCGATAAGTGCTTTCTTGTCAAAAAACTGTCTGGACTATTAAGAGATGCAACTTGAATTAATTTCGCGATCGCCTGAAACTAACGAACCTAGCCATAGCATTTTATTCATTCACGGTGCGTATCATGCTGCATGGTGTTGGGAAGAGCATTTTTTAGATTATTTTGCTAAGTCAGGATATTCTGCCTACGCTCTCAGTTTGCGAGGACATGGAAACAGCGAGTGTTCAAAATCCCAGAAAGTTAGTTTCAACGAATACTTAGACGACATCGATCAAACAATTCAGAAACTTGGACAGCAGACAATCCTTGTGGGTCACTCGTTAGGCGGAATGCTTGTTCAAAAGTATATTGAGACAAATCCTGTGCCTGCCGCAGTCATTCTGTCTACAGACACACCCCAAGGTTTGATTGCATTAGGAAAACGCTTACTTTACCTTTATCCAGTCAAAACTGTTCAAATGCTGTTAATGAGTAATCCTAATCTTTTGTGGCATTCTCCTCAAGTTATTCAACACTGTTTTCTACCTAATGAAATTAGCCAAAAAAAGAAAAATCAGTATATACAGCAAATTTCAGGTCAATTTGAATCCGGACATTTAATGCTAAAGGAATTAATGTCTTTGGAGTTTTATCGCCCTACAAAACCTCAACGCGTATTGGTTGTAAAGGGAAAACAAGATACATTGATTCAAGATACAGAGTGTGAGGCGATCGCTAGGATTTACCAGGTCAAACCTATCTTCCTCGACCACCTTTCTCACGATTTAATGCTTGGAGAAAACTGGAGGCTTGCAGCAGCTACAATTTTGCAGTGGCTGCAAGCTGAGAGGTGAGATTAAGTCACTGCCTCTATCACCCAAAATAAATTATCCATCCCTCACTTGGAGGAACGGACGCTATCTTTGCTGAAGTCCCTAGAACTATTTAGGTTAAGTCAGCGAGAAGCTGAGGTGTCATGCTACATGAACGCATGAAGTCAAACTTAGAGAGCCTTGTTCGCTGCATTATCTGCGTCACCAGTGGCGTTATCCACAGCATTAGCAGAGTCATCAACCGCGTTACCTGTCGCGTCGGCTGCATTATCCACAGCATTAGCAGAGTCGTCAACCGCATTACCTGTTGCGTCGGCTGCATCATCTACAGATTCTCCAGCATCATCTGTGACTTCATCAACTGCATTACCTGTGTCGTCTGCGGCGTTATCGATTGCGTTACCCGTAGCATCCACCGCACTATCCACCGCATGACCCACGCTATTGAAAACATCTGCTTTAGCGGGAGCGATCGCCCCTGCTAGCAGTAAGACCGCAAAAGGAATTGCAAAGATACTTTTCATAGTTCGTTTCTCCTTGGTCAACTAGATATAGCTTAACAAGATGCTCCCTCAAAGAAATCACTCATTTGGAAGATAACTCATGCTCAAAGCCAAATCAAATTCTGTTCCGGTTTTGTATGCCAACTTTATCACGCAATCAACGCCGCATATTGAGAAGCGATCGCCTACTGAAAATTTTAATATCTCAGCTTAAAAGGAAGTTTCAACAAGCCCAATTAACTATATGCATCCACAATCATACGCCAATTTATTTCAGTAATTGCTGCTTTAATTCAGTTCATTGTTGGTCTGGCGATCGTGATTAGACTAGCAATTTCATTTTTGCGTCCGACAAAAAACCAGCTTATGTTGACCTGCTTAAGCCATAGATTCAATCCCTCTTTAGTGACATCGACCTAGATCGATTTTGTTTTACCGATATATCGCGATATGTTTTATATGTCGTATACTTGAGGAAGTTGTTTGGTAATTACCCAATGTTTAGACACTTTCACTCCCACTTTCACACGCCCGCCTGGGCAGGATCTAGTTCCGATGAACCCTTTGCCCGTCATTGGTTCCAGCATGGCAAACGCCCCCACGGCAAGCATCCTATTGAAGAAATGTTTGGTTTTGGCGGCGAAGACGAATCGCGCACACGCCGGGGAGACATTAAATTCCTGCTGCTGAAATTGTTGTCGGAGCAACCCAGCCACGGCTACGACTTAATCAAACGCATGGAAGCTGACTACGGGGGCTTTCGTCGCCTCAGTCCTGGTTCTGTTTATCCCACGCTGCAACTTCTAGAGGATGGGGGATATGTTACCAGCGAAACCACCGGGGGCAAGCGCGTCTACACCGTCACGGATGAGGGCAGACAGTTCCTAGCTGAACGCACTCAGCAAGAACCACCTGGTTCTCCTTGGGATACGTTTAGAAATGCTGCTGCTGGAAAGCCACAAGAGTTTAATCAGTTGCGGCAGGCTGCAATGGAGCTGGCTGGTGCAATTATTCAGGTGGCTCGGAGCGGCAATTCCGCTCGAATAAATCGTGTGAAGGAGCTGTTAGAACGAACCAAGCGGGAAATCTACGCAATTCTGGCAGAGATAGATTAGATCGTCTACCGCTGTCAGGCTAATTTACCAGGCTGCTCAAACTGGTAAAACCATTATTTTTCCTCCTGTGTCTGGGCTGGACACAACGCGTGATCCCGCACCTTGAATGCTTAAATAACTAAGAAAATTCATCGTAAAAGCAGTTGTCTTTCGCGGTGAAGAGTCGTTGCAAATATCGCTCCATCCCTCAATTCAGCAACGCCAGATTTTGTACTGCTGGATAATCTGTGGAGCGGATAAGGGTTGATGGTGCGATCGCGCTAGTGCTGATTTGTCGGTTCGCCCAGATCTACGGGAACTCTAATGGTAGTACCAGACTAGGATCGCACCACTCATCCAAACCTATGACATTTCCAGCCAGTACTTCTCCTGCTCTATTACCTGAAATCCCTGGCTATACTATCCTTGAGCAACTGTATCTGGGATCTCGTACAGCGGTGTATCGAGCGGTGCAAACAGCCCAGAATCGTTCAGTGGTGATGAAGGTGCTGCGGCGAGAGTATCCCAGCTTCGGCGAATTGGTGCAGTTTCGCAACCAGTATACGATCGCCAAAAATCTTCCTATTTCTGGGATTGTTCAACCGTTGAGTCTGGAATCACTGGGGAGCGGCTATGCTCTGGTCATGGAAGATTGGGGTGGAGTGTCTTTGGAAAAGTACGTCCAGGAGCAGTCATTGGATCTAGTTGAGGTGTTGGCGATCGCCCTCCAAGTTGCTGATATTCTCCATGATCTCTGTCAGCATCGAGTGGTGCATAAAGACATCAAACCCGCCAACATTCTGATTCATCCAGAGTCGAAACAAGTCAAACTGATCGATTTTAGTATTGCATCCTTGTTGCCCAAAGAAACTCAGGAGATTCAAAGTCCCAACATCTTGGAAGGCACTCTGGCGTATCTGGCTCCGGAGCAAACTGGACGAATGAATCGCGGTATCGATTATCGGGCTGATTTCTACGCATTAGGCGTTACCTTATATCAACTGTTGACTGGAATTTTGCCGTTTGCATCGGACGATCCACTGGAATTAATGCATTGTCATATCGCTAAGTTACCTGTGCCCACTAATCAGGTGAATCCTGGTGTGCCTGTGATGGTAGCGACGATTATCACGAAACTGATGGCAAAGAATGCGGAAGATCGCTATCAAAGTGCAATAGGACTTAAACATGATTTGGAACGGTGTTTGACACAGTGGCAAGAAACAGGTGGAATTGTGGAGTTTGAATTGGGACAGCGCGACTTGAGCGATCGCTTCCTAATTCCCGAAAAACTTTATGGTCGTGAAGCCGAAGTTCAATCTTTACTAGAAGCATTCGATCGCGTTGCAGGTGGCGCTTCTGAACTGATGCTGGTTGCAGGATTCTCTGGCATTGGCAAAACGGCAGTTGTGAACGAAGTCCATAAGCCGATTGTGCGGCAGCGGGGCTACTTCATTAAAGGCAAGTTTGACCAGTTCAATCGCAATATTCCGTTGTCAGCCTTTGTGCAGGCATTACGCGACTTGATGGGACAATTGCTCTCCGAAGCCGACGCGCAACTGTCGCAATGGCGCGCTCAGATCTTGGCATCTGTGGGAGACAATGGGCAAGTTTTGATTGATGTGATCCCAGAACTGGAGCAGATTATTGGCAAACAACCGATCGCATCAGAGCTATCGGGCGGCGCGGCACAGAATCGGTTTAACTTACTGTTCCAAAAGTTTGTTGAAGTATTTACCACAGCAGAGCATCCGTTGGTACTGTTTTTAGATGATTTACAGTGGGCAGATTTGGCTTCGCTCCAGTTGATTAAGCTGTTGATGAACGACAACGGCTATTTACTAATGTTAGGTGCCTATCGGGATAATGAAGTGTCGCCTGCTCACCCGTTTAGCTTAATGGTGGCAGAGCTTAAGCAAACACAGGCGATCGTCCATACGCTGACTCTGGCACCAATGACTTTTGACGCGACCAATCATCTCGTTGCGGATACGTTGCATTGCTCAAGAGCACTGGCAAAATCTCTCACTGAATTTATCGGTCATAAAACAAAAGGTAATCCCTTTTTTACCACCCAGTTTCTCAAAGCGTTACATGAAGATGGACATATTCACCTCGATCGCGATCGCTGCTATTGGGAATGCGATATTGCTCAAGTAAATGCACTAGCGATTACCGATGATGTGGTTGAGTTTATGACCTTGCAATTGCAGAAACTACCACTCGAAACGCAACAGGTGCTGAAGTTGGCTGCTTGTGTGGGCAACCAGTTTGATTTGGCGACTTTGGCGATCGTTTCAGAGCAATCACTCATGAATGCAGCAACAGCATTGTGGAAAGCATTGCAGGAAGGCTTGATCTTACCAACCAGTCAGGTCTACAAGTTCTTTCAAAATGCAGAGCCATCTGACACGCAGAGTTCGGTCAATCCAGCCTATCGATTTTTGCACGATCGCGTTCAACAGGCAGCCTACTCACTGATTCCAGAGGACAAAAGACAGGCGACTCATTTGCTAATTGGCCGCTTATTGTTACAAAACACACCAGCATCAAGATTAGAAGACAACATTTTTGAGATTGTGAATCATTGGAGTGGTGCAATCGATCTGATTGTTGACTCATTAGAGCGGCAGAAACTGGCAATTCTGAATTTAACAGCAGGACAAAAAGCAAAAGCCTCTACTGCCTACGAATCTGCTTTAAGTTATCTCAATATTGGCATCAAGCTTCTGCCTGAAGATAGCTGGCAAACACAGTATGACTTGACCCTCAGCCTTTATACCATAGGAGCAGAAAGTGCTCTTCTCTGTGGCGACTATCAAAGGATGGAATCACTAATTGAAACAGTGCTGAATCACGCTAGAGAGATACTAGATACTATCAAGGTATACAAAGTTAAAATCCAGGCGCGTATTGTTCAAAATCAACAGCAAGATTGCTTAGATACTGGCTTATCAGTTCTCCGACAATTAGGAGTTCCCCTAGAGACTAAACTCCCCAATCAAGTTGAATCAATTCAGGAACTGATTCATTTGCCAGCAATGGATGATCCCTATAAGTTGGCAGCCGCCGATATTCTCATTGATGTGATTACGCCAGCTTGGACGCTAAATCCAGAGATCTTTCAGCAAACGATTTTCACACTAGTAAATCTTTCGTTCAACTTTGGGCATTGCCCCGCTGCTGCCTTTGGATATGCCTGGTATGGGGCATTTCTCTGCGAAACTTTGGGTGACGTTGACTCTGGATACCAGTTTGGGCAGTTAGCAGTCAAACTCCTGGATAAATTTGATGCCAAAGGGTTGCGCTCAAGCGTTAATGATTTGTTTGCCACACATATTGGTCATTGGAAAGACCACACCCGGACGACGCTGCCCTTCCATTTAGAAGGCTTACGATATGGGTTGGAAACAGGTAATTTAGAATATGTCGGCTATAGTGCAGCAGAATACTGCCAATACTTGTTTTTAGTAGGCGAATCCCTTGATGTTGTTGAAGAAAAATGCCGCTATTATTTAGCATTAATTCAAAAACTTCAGTTAAAATTCCACTTCTTATACCTGGCTCCCTGGCAGCAAGGAGTGTTGAATCTGCGAGGAGACTTGACTGACCAGGCAACGCAATTGGTTGGAGAATGTTATGACGAACGAGAACATCTGCAACGCATTGTGGATAACAATCAACTCACTTTGGGATTTGTTAATTTTTTTGTCAAGTCCTTGCTGTGCTTCCTGTTTGCCGATTACGACAAAGCCATTGAGTATAGTCAGATTGCCTTGCGAAATAGGTCTGGCGTGTTTGGCACCTACTTTATCCCTACCACGTTCTTTTACGCCTCTCTCTCGCTTTTAGCCAATTACTTTAATGTTGAAATTGTTCAGCAACAGCAGTATTGTCAACAGGTGATTGAGAATTTATCGATCTTGAAAAAATATGCAGCAGATGCACCGATCAATCATCTGCATAAACATGATCTGGTAGAAGCAGAATATCGTCGCGTGTTAGGGCAAAACTACGAAGCGATGGATTATTACGATCGCGCGATCGCCGGGGCAACTAACAATGGCTATATTCAAGAAGCTGCGATCGCCAATGAACTGGCTGCTAAGTTCTACCTCAACTTGGGTAAAGAAAAAATCGCTGCCAGCTATATGCAAGATGCCTACTACTGCTACGCTCACTGGGGTGCGAAAGCCAAAGTCCAGGACTTAGAGTACTGCTATCCCAAACTGCTCACGCCCATTCTGCAACAGCCACTTATTGCTATATCTACCAGTGAAACGCTTTTTATACCGCATCTAGCCACATTTCAGGCTACCGATGCTCAGTCCTCTAGTTCCGGCAGTCCCAGTATTTCTGCTACTCTCGACCTGGCAACTATTCTGAAAGCATCGCAAACCCTTTCGAGCGAGATTCAACTCGACAAACTCTTAGCAACATTGCTGCATATCGTCCTAGAAAATGCTGGAGCAGATAAGGGAGCATTGCTCATGCCGCGTGAGCAGCAGTGGTTTGTAGAAGCCATTGCTATCCTCGATCAGCCAGCCCGAGTAGAATCTGTTGCCTTGTCTAGCAGCCCAGAGGTTCCTCATGCTTTGATTAATACCGTCAAACGGAGTCAGCAACCCGTTGTAATTGTGGATGCCTCTGCCCATCCCCTGCTGGCAACGGATGACTATGTGGTGCAACAGCAACCTAAGAGTATATTGTGTATTCCGCTGCTTCAGCAGGGCAAACTCGTTGCTATTCTGTATTTGGAGAACCAGGTCACCATTGGGGCTTTTACTAGCGATCGCGTTGAACTGTTGAACTTCCTTTGCACCCAAGCTGCCATTTCCCTAGAAAATGCTCGACTCTATCAACAAGCCCAGACTTATGCCCAACAGCTTGAGAAATCGCAACTGCAAATTGTGCAAAGTGAAAAAATGGCATCGCTGGGTAACTTGGTAGCAGGCATTGCCCATGAAATCAATAACCCACTCAGTTTCCTTAACGGCAGCGTCAACAACGCTAAAAACTACTTCCAAGATCTGCTCAGGCATCTCGCTCTATATCAGCAACACTATCCCAATGCTGTCGCACCTGTGCAAGACCATGAGAAAGACATTGACCTGGAATTCCTCAGCGAAGATCTGCCTAAATTACTAAAGTCGATGGCAGGTGCAACCGATCGCATCAAAGGTATCAGCACCAGCCTGCGAACCTTTTCCCGCGCCGATACTGATTACAAAGTTACCGCTAATCTCCATGAAGGACTCGATAGTACTCTACTAATTTTGAAATATCGCATCAAAGCTAACGAACATCGTCCCGCGATTGAAGTGATTCAAGACTACGGTGAGTTACCAGAAATTGAATGCTTTCCTGGACAGTTAAATCAAGTATTTATGAACATTCTTGCTAATGCGATCGACATGTTTGATGAAATGTCACAAGGACAGACTTTTTCTAGACTGGAATCTAATCCGCAACAAATTACTATTCGCACAATGGTAGTTGCTAATCAGGTGCAGATACAGATTCGTGACAATGGTAAAGGGATAACGGAAGAGGTGAAAAAGAGAATCTTTGATCACCTGTTTACCACTAAAGGAGTTGGAAAAGGAACAGGATTAGGATTGGCGATCGCCAGTCAAATTGTGGTAGAAAAGCATGGTGGCAGGCTGAAAGTTCAATCCGAGGTAGGGCAGGGAACTGAATTCTTGATCCTGCTGCCAATCCAGTGTTAAGACGTTAATTTTGGTTATGTGACGCTGCAACACTGATGATCTCGTGAATGATAATGGCTGGCATAAACCAGTGTTTTTACATCGACCTTAGCCTGCCATCAGCTTGGCGATCGCCGGACGCTCACTACAGCGCTGTAGCCACCCCATGACATTTGGGAATGGCGCTAGATCAACCTCCATTGACCCGATCCAGCTAACGAAGCCTTGCAAATGCGTGTCTGCGAGACTATAGTCACCGAGCAAGAACAACTTCTCCTCCAGTCCACCGTCAAGAATTCTGAGACAGACGGCTAGATCTGCCTTTGCTTTCTCCACTGCGATCGCGTTGCGCTGATCGGGGGGCACCCAGTCCAACGAGTTAGGCTGGACTGCTCCTTCACTACTAGTCGGTAGCGACGCGGACAATCGCCCGCCTGCTTCGGCAAGCGTGATGTTGCTCCAAACGATCCACTTCATCGCCTCGCCGCGCTTCGGTCCTGGCTCGGGGTAAAGCTTGGACTCCACACCGAAAACCTCACCGAGATACATTGTGATGGCAGACGACTCCCAGATCGGCATCCCTTCATGCACGATCGTAGGAACCCTGCCGTTCGGGTTAACCTTGAGGAAGTCCGGTTTTCTAGTGTCACCCGCGCTGATGTCGAGCTTCACGCGTTCACAGGGTGTACCAAGCTCTGCAAGAACGGCTTCGGTAATGCTTGATGTGGACATGGGGACGTAGTAAAATATGAGACTCATTGACTGTTTCTCCTAAATGTTTGACCGTTAACTGTGGGTTGGAAGTAGGCATTGATCTAGCCATCTGCGTCGCATTATATTATCCATCACCTGCCGTGAGGTTGTTTAAACTGCGCCAATCTCCCACCTCCACAACGCTCCATCTTCAGGGTCAATAATCTCCGATACTTTAGTCATTTCACACTTTTCTAATACCCTAGCTGATGCGTTATGCTCCGCTAGTGTGTGAGCGCAAACACAGTCCATTAACTCTGACTCAAATGCTATCTCAATAAACTGACGTGCCCCAGATGTTGCAAAACCTCTGCCCTGATAATTTGGGGCGACAGAGTAACCAATCTTAACGGTGCGCTTAGAATGAGGAACTGATTTGAATCCTCCTAGCCCAACTAAAGCTCGGTCAGGAGGAAAGAGAAACAGATATTAGACCTGCTTTGAAAATAGAGGACTAGCTTGGTGGATGAGCAGTGGCAATGGGAGTCAAGTGAACCTGATATCCCAATCGCTCAATCCGGGACTGCAAGGTGTAGATCAGTTGGTGTTGAGTGCGTTGTCCCGTATC
>JBBRCV010000033.1:0-29618 GCA_038204505.1 Elainellales cyanobacterium | reverse complement strand
AACACAGCCCGTCGGTACTTTGCCGGAAAAACCAAGTGGTATAGCAAAACAGTTACGTTATGACTCTTATGGATATACTCGCTCATATCCGTATCTTACGCCGCAAGCGGCGGGGAATCTACCCTCTACGAGATTGAAACTGCTTTAAAAAATTTGCTTGTTCTTTAACTCGTCGAAAATCATCCAAAGTGAGCTTGTACCACGAGAACCAAGTTCCATAGGCTAAGAAAATGCAGAAGAAGCTGCCCAATATAGACACTTGAATTTTTGTATAAAAATCTGGAATCTTTGTCCATGCAAAGAGACTAAGAGTGAGGAGTATTAGAGATGAATTTAGCGCCCACCCGCGACAAATTCTAAGCCTACTCCGTCCATACTCTAGTAAGTTGGCTAAACGTCCTTCGTGAATGTAAATGATACGTCTATCATCATGAAAATTATCCTTATTTTCGTAGTGCTTGCTAAATAGTTTTTTTGCCCATATCCGTTCAAAAAGAGTATCAGCAATGCGGTCAAATACTATACCAACGACATATGTAAGAGAAAGAACGGGAATTAAGGTAGTCAAGGACAAGAATTTACTAGAATCAATCCAGGACAAGCCAAAAATACTTGCGATTAGGAAGAATATCCAAATAGCAGAACCCATTCCAATAATTACCAATTCGACAAATAGATCTGTAGTACTCATTTATGCCTCAATCAGAACTCTATCAGGAAGTCTTGCGACAGAGACTACCTAGCGCCATCAATACCCTACGCTACCCTCTAAATTGAGGCATTGAGTAGTTGCGGAATACGCAGCAAGTCAAGCCCGTACAAGCCATGCCTAGCAAGAGTTTCAAAGATTTATTTTTCAGCTTGGACTAGATTTGGACTAGGTTTTAAGAGTCAATTTCAGCTCATCCAATTCCTCAACAACAAGCATCACGACTCTACAAACAGTCCATAATCATAGCAAACCATCCTTTAAACAGAATGTCTCATCGTAAGAATTTCCGCCTCTTTATGAGTCCATTTTCTAGACTTTTAATCTCAAGATGTAAAAATCAGAGTTAATTTAACCTGCAATTATCTATCTCAAAACGAGACTTAATAATCTTTACTTAAGTCTATTAAAGAGAATTAAAATCTCAACAAGAGACAAAATCGCCACTCCTAAAATCAAAGTGCTAGCTTGGAATCAAACCATCCGCCATCCGGCAAACCATGTCTACCCAAACCCGCACCATCGTAGAGTATCACTCCCCTCAATCTGTACAGACGACTCCGCCTCCCGCGATCGCCCTCAGCTTTCTCATTATTCTCAGCGCCATCATCATGTGGAGCATTACCCGCGATCGCCCCGCCCAATCTCTCCAATGGCTCAGCCGAGGCAAAGACTTAGAGCGCCTCAGACAATACCCCCAAGCGATCGCCACTTACGACCAGGGCATCACCCACTATCCCAACGACTATCGACTCTGGCACGAACGCGGACTTGCCCTCGCCAAACTTCAACAATTTGAAGCCGCGATCGCCAGCTACGATCGCGCCTACCAACTTCGTCCCACCCAACGCGACCTCTCCCATGAACGCGGCGACGCACTCCTACAACTCCACCGCTACGAAGAAGCGATCGCCTCCATCGACACATACCTTCGCTACAACCCCAACAGTGCCCACATCCTCGCTGACAAAGGTTACGCTCTCTTCCAGCTTCACCGCTACAAAGAAGCACTATCCTCCCTCAATCAAGTTCTCAAAGTTGGACATCAAGATCTCTTCTCAATCCGCTACGCTCACTATTACCAAATCGAAACGCTCCGCCACCTCGGACAGTTAGAAGCTGCCCTAATTTCCTCTCAAATAGCCACTCAAAAATATCCTAACGAACGCTTAAAAGCACAAGAAGTAGAACTCCATCAACAAATGTCCAAAACCTTCTAGCTCCTCACCTCTGTCTCAAATGAGACTTAAATGTCTTAAAAAGAGTCTCGCAATTAGAAATTTGATCTCACTTTAATACACCAAATATTTACAGGATCATATTAAGACTCAAGTGTCTCTACTTGAGTCTTAAAAGAGGAAAGATTATCTCAATTTGAGCCAGTTATAGATCCTTGAGCAATCTCTATCTTGAGCAATCTCAATAAGGATCTATCTTCCTAAGAGTCAGGCGATCGCCCCATCCTTTTCAAAGAACGATCAAAACAAAAAACCCTCTCCAACTGGAAAGGGTTCTCAGAAAAAACTATCAACATTCTCGCAATTTCTCTAGAGCTTCTGATGCGTATAAGCGTGCTGCTTCACATTATCCTCAGTCTTAATAATTCGTTCCGAGTTCAACACCCGTTTCCGCTCAGTCGAAAAATTAAAATCACTCTTCGTCACGCCCAACAGAATATGCTCCTGCGCCACCGTTCGAGTCTTATAAGTCCGAGCCGCCGAAGTTGCCCGATAAGCAAAATCATCACAAAACTGAGCATCAGCCGGAAACCCTTCAGGCAGCAAAGGCTCCTCACCGTTTAAAACCGTCCCCATCGTCGTTGCAAAAGCCGCCTCGTAAGACGTGGGAATTCCCTTGACGATCGCCTCTAACGCCGCCGAAGGAATCGGCTCGACCACCTGCACCTGATGAATCTCACCCTCATCCTTAATAAAGCAAGTCGCCAAACCAAGAACCACATAGTCCTCAGCCACAATATCGGGAGCATTGGGATAAATATTTGCGGTGGTTGTGTTTGCCGTGGTCATAAGAAAAAATGCAGATCCACTGTAGTGATGGGTAATGGTGAGCCGTCATGAAGATCTTTAGTTTAACGGTTATGGGTTCCACCTTTGCACCCATGCCACATTTCCTTACTTCTGCCCTGCTCGCATCGTTTCCACAAACTTCTCAAACAAATAATCCGCATCATGCGGCCCCGGACTCGCCTCTGGATGATACTGCACTGAAAACAGCGGTAAAGACTTGTGCTGCAAGCCCGCCACAGTCTGATCATTCAAATTGAGATGAGTAATCTCCACCTCAGTCCCTCCAATCGAACCCGCCTCGATCGCAAACCCATGATTCTGGCTCGTAATCTCCACATGCTGATTCAACCCCGCTGGCTGATTCAACCCTCGATGACCAAACTTCAGCTTGAACGTCTCCGCCCCCAGTGACAACCCCAAAATTTGATGTCCCATACAAATCCCAAAAATCGGCTTCTGGCTCACCAGCAGCTCCTTCGCCGTTGCAATCCCCTCCGTCACCGCCGCCGGATCTCCCGGTCCATTCGACAAGAAAATCCCATCCGGTTGATGCTTCAAAATTTCCTCAGCCGAAGTATCAGCAGGCACTACTACCACCCGACACCCATAGCTAGCCAACCGCCGCAGAATATTGCGCTTCATCCCAAAATCTAAAGCCACCACCGTCAAAGGTTCACGCACACCGCCACCGCCACCAAACTCCCAAGCCTCTGCACTCGGTTCTATCCACTCGTAAGTCTTTTCAGTAGTCACCTCCTTCACCAAATTCAACCCCGCCATACTCGGCGCTTCCTGCACCCGCATCAACAGTTCAGCCGGATCAAGCACCTCCGTCGAAATCCCCCCATTCATTGCCCCAGCCGACCGAATCCGTCGCGTCAAAGCCCGTGTATCAATTCCAAAAATTCCTGGAATTCGGTGCTGCTTCAAGTAGTCCGACAACGATTGAGTCGATCGCCAATTACTAGGGCGATCGCACACATTCCGCGCGATCACTCCCTTCACATGCGGACGGCTCGACTCTTCATCCTCCAAATTTACCCCCGTATTGCCCAACTCCGGGTAAGTAAACGCCACAATTTGCCCACAATAGCTGGGGTCAGTCATCACCTCTTGATAACCCGTCATCCCCGTATTAAAAACCACCTCACCAATCGTCGTGCCCATCGCCCCAAACGACCAGCCCCGGTAAACCGTCCCATCAGCTAGCACCAACAAAGCCGCTTGAGCACCAGAAGATAGCATAAAATTCCTCAACGATTTGACTGGGCGATACTATACTACGTCTCCACTAGGCGAATGGTATAGTGCCGTGCAGAATTCTTTTCCATCGATCGCGTCCCATAAAGCCATAGGATCAAAATAAATCTGCATCCCGTTAAGAATCACCTGTTAAAAATTACTGGAAGGAGTCAATGGCAATGCGTATCTTGATCATGGGTGGAACCCGCTTCATTGGAGTTTATCTCACCCAAGTTTTACTAGACCAGGGGCACGAAGTCGTTCTCTTCAACCGAGGCAATCAGCCCACTCCAGCAGGCGTTACCCAAATCCAAGGCGATCGCACCCTACCCGCCCAACTCGACAAGCTTTCCACCGAAACCTTCGACGCTATCTTCGACAACAACGGACGCGAACTCAGCGACACTCAGCCCCTAGTCGAAATCTTCAAAGACCGCATCCAACACTTCGTCTACGTCAGCTCCGCCGGAGTCTACCTCAAATCCGACCAAATGCCCCACATGGAGGGCGACCCCACCGATCCTAAAAGCCGCCACAAAGGCAAAGCCCAAACAGAAAACTACCTAGCTGCCCAAAAAATCCCCTTCACCTCCATTCGTCCCGTCTACATCTACGGTCCCAAAAACTACAACGACCTGGAAGCCTGGTTCTTCGATCGCCTTGTGCGCGATCGCCCCATTCCCATCCCCAGCAACGGGATGCACACTACCCAATTCGGTCACATTCAAGACTTAGCCGTAGCCATGGCAGCCGTCCTCGGTAACTCCCAAGCCATTGGGCAAACCTATAATATTTCGGGCGATCGCTACATCACCTTCGACGGCATTGCCCGTGCTTGCGCGATCGCTGTCGGCAAATCTCCCGACGATCTAAAACTCGTTCACTATGACCCTAAACAATACGACTTCGGCAAACGCAAAGCCTTCCCCATGCGAGTCCAACACTTCTACACCGACATCCACAAAGCCCAAACCGAACTCAACTGGCAGCCACACTTTGACCTGATCTCAGGACTCAAAGACTCCTACCAAAAAGACTATTTGCCTTCAAAGCGAAGCACAGCCGAAATTGACTTTTCGACCGACGACGAAATTCTAAAAAGCTAGAAATTTTAAAGAGCTAATAGTGCCCCTGGAGTCAGGAACCAGATAAATCTGGAAGCTTTTATCCTGACTCCACGCAACTAGGGGCAAACTCAACTAGCCTAACTAATCAGGGGAAACATCCAACTGTGCCAAGGGTTATCGGTATTTTCCATAACCCCTCATTTATTCATAACACAGAAATTAAGTAAGAATACGGATTTTCCGACTTCTTAATAAGTTTTGATTAAGAAATCGGGTCTCAATAGTTTCCTCAAACCGCCTCTAAACAAAATGTCTGACAAGTCATCACTGGCGAATCCACCCGTCCCTGCATCGGGCACCCGGTTGTTGCACACCACTCACAATTAGCCTCCACTGGCAGCATAATCTCCTGCGCTGCATAAAGACTAATGCCCTGGCTGATAAACCCCTGCGCCTCTAGCTCAGAAAAGCGATCGCCAATCAACAGCGCCCGCTCCACCCCCATCTGCTGCCGCGCATAATTAATCTTCTCCAAAGTCTTCCGAAACCCCTTCGCCTCAGAGAAAATTTCTACCACAATTTTCTGCTCCCGACTCTTAAAACAAGACGGCTTCTCCTGTGCAAAAAGATCCTTATACTGAATTGCCACCCGACCATCCATATAATACTGCGCCCGTATCAGCCTTAAAAACGGCACGGTAAAATTCCCATTCTCATCCGGCATATACCACCAGGTTTTATGCCAAGTCTCCTGCGGCAGATGCAAAATTGTCTGGATTTGCTCCGCAGAAAACCCCGCCTGCGACAACCGCGCGATCGCCTGTGCCAAATTTGTAATCAGTCCCAAATCCCGCGTTTCCGCCTCACACCGCGTCAAATCAACATACCCTCGCTGATTTCCATGACGCTGCGTATACTCAGTCACCGCTCGTTCCGCATCCTCCAGTGACTCAATTAAAACACACTCAATCTCCTCCAATTGAATCATCCCATCCACCGATTTTTTCGCCTCAATCGGAACGCCAATACTAGACCGAATACTTCCAATTCGGTGCGATGGTGCGATCGGTGGCACACACTCAGTCAGAATCGATTGCAGAACATTAGAATCAGCGATCGCCAACGCAATTTGTACCCGTTCTCGAAACGGCGGCGGATCAGGTTTCAAAGTAGAGTAAGTCAGCATCAGCTCCAATCCTCCCTTTAAGCCATCTCTCAATATTGTCACCGCTCTACAGAAAAGCAAGGGATTTCACGCACTTCTTTTAACAAATTGAGCAGAACAGCATAAAACTTCATCACACTCTAAAAAGATTACTCCAGCGGGGCACAGAACAAAAAAGCTCCCCATACTAGGGTTAATTGACTCAGTTGATTAACCCAGTTGATTAACCCCAGTTGATTGATCCTCGCCGCCACCCCAAACCACCATGACAGCCACCCTAGTAGCCTCCACCCGCATCACCCCTAACGCCGCCCAAATTCAACAGACCCAACAAGCGATCGCCACCTACATTCAACGCATCGACACCAACCCCGACCGTCGCATCGGCGCATATCCCTACTACCGATTCCACGCGCCCGGTGAAGCCATCCTCGGCACCATCATGATTTTCCACGGTTTCAGCGCCAAACCTCATCAAATGTGGCGACTGACCGAATACCTCTTCCAAAACGGCTACAACATCTACCAACCCTCGATCGCCGGACACGTCTATCTGCCCCCCAGCAAACACTGGTGCCAGGTTGATCTCAAACCCGAAATTGCCGATCCCCTCCGCGCCAAAGTCGCCCAAGACCCAGTCCTACAGCTCTTCCTCGCCAACCTCGCCACAAGCCAAAACTTTAGCCGCCCCAGTTACACCCAGCGCCTAGCGCTCATGGCAAAACTCAAAGAACTCGACCCCCGCCTCGAAGAAATTATCACCGCTATCGAAGGCAACGGCGATGACGCTACCTTCCAGAAATACTTCATCTCCAACCACATGGAGTACCTCAGCGATGCCCGCGATCGCCTCCAAGAGCTAGACGCTATGCCCGGAGACATCTACACCCTCGGACTCTCTGTTGGCGGAGCCGTCGCCCTCGGACTTGCCGCCGATCGTCCCGATCGCATCAAAAAAACCATCGTCTACGCCCCCCTCCTCGAAATCTACGGCGAAGACCGCCGCGAATACGTCAACCTGGCGGGTCCCCTCGACATCAAAGAACTCGGGTGGGACCCCAACCTCCGCTTCCCCGTGGGTGCTCTTACTGCCGCCGCCCGCTTCGGCAAATCCGTCGTCAAAAACGCCGCAAAACTCAGCAAAACCCCGACCTTCATGGTGCTCACCGAAAACGAAGACGCTGCCGACATTCAAACCAACCAAGACTTCTTTCAGGCGATCGGCGGCACTCCACAAGGACACCAATCCTTCCTCTACCCCGCCTCCGACCTCGTACCCCACCCCATGGTCGATCCCACAGAAGTCAGCCAAGGCATGAGCAACCGCTTCTGGCAAACCCTTTACCAAGAAACCTATCGCTTCCTCAGCACAGGCAAAGCAACGCTAGAAAACATGGAAAAAATACAGCAAGATACCGCATTGGCGATCGTTGCCAACTAATCTGCAAACCACCTTCATTCCCAACCTGTTTCCTAAAAAAAGACGAGTTGGGAATGCAAAAACAGAACTAATTTCTCAACAACCACTTCTCTCCATTCAACCGCTGCATCGTATAAAGCAACAGTAAATCCAACGTGACTTTACGCTCATCAATCATAAAAGACTCAAGTATACTTGGCGTAGCACCATTGTCCGCAGAGCAATAAAACTTAGGCGCTTGAATATCTTCCTTAGAAAAAATAATTACAAACTGGCGCTTACCCCCCAACCAAGTGCCCGTTACCTGCCAGCAATCAGCATCACCCGCCACAGGCATCCGCTTCTTCTCAAACTTCAAATCAACATCTGTCAGCCCCATCTTCGGCAAAGTTTGCTTTAAAGCAGGCAAATAATCCTGATTAATAAATTCTTCAAAAGGCTTAGCTTCCAGCGCTGGCGGCTTTTCCTTCTTAGGCGCTTTAGCAGGCTTTCCTTCAGCTGTCGCTTGAGCAGCATTAGGAGTCGCTTCTTCAGTTACCGGGGTTAGAGATTCCGGGGTTTGAGGAGTAGTTTCTTCTGACATGGTTAATTTTCAGCGTAAAACAAGTAACACTATGGTATCGGGTTCTGCCAGAGAATGCATGTCGTCCAGCAATCTAATTCCTCTAATAAGCCTTTATATCTGTCTTGTAATACTTGAAATAAAAAGCGATCGCCTGCACTATATGCTGCCGCGATCGCCTTCTACAAAGTAACTGAGATGATGCGTTACGCTGTTACATCCTACGAGATCGGGCGATCGTACTAATTTCGATCGCTGCAACACGGTTTATAGGTAGACGAGCACTACTGATTTACCAGTCCTTGCAATTCGTTAATATCGATGTTAATTCCTTGACGCTTCAGATACTGACTCAAGTTAATCTGGATGAATAGATCTTTGAGTTCTTCAGCGATCTCTGGGGGCGGATTGCCAGATAACGCGGTTGCAATCAGGCGTTCTGCGGCTCGTAATTCACCGCATTCGATCGCTAGAGATGCGGCGCTGCGGTAGAGTACAGAACGAGTGGGTTCGGCATCAAGATTGCTAGCGATTAAGGCAGCAGCTTGGGTTTCTTGTTCAAAGGCTTGGCGCGTCAATTGTGCAGCCTGTTCGATCGCGCCTCTTAAACGGGCGACTGCTGCGGCTGCGGCTAAATCCATTGCTTGTTGGTGGAGCATTTGAATCTGGCTCATTGGAGTATCATTCCTTCGGGGTTATGCTTTGCACTAATGATGGAAAGCGGGCGGCTGAACTCTACCACAATGATATACGCTGGCAATCCTTGTGCATCAGATGCGCTAGTTTGTTCAGTTTTCTGCTTGACTCTTGCGTTGATTTGACTTCGATTGCCTCTACGAATTCCAGAGACTTCTAGACGTGCCATTCGCTGAAATGGCAGCGTGGTAGTTGAATCTTGAATTCCTAACCAGTAGTCAAATCCAGTGCCTTTGCGAGAACGTTCAATAACCGTGAGAGTTGTTAATTGAAGAATTAGCAGAAATGCAACTCCATAAGCAGCTTGCTCGGTCGTATATTCTTCGTCATTCCAACATCGCCGTGTTTGTTCTGTGACTGGCTGCCAATTCAATTTGAACGTGGTAGAAAATTCTCCTTCGACTTTGAGTGCCACTCCTGGTTTATGAGCTTCATCGGTTAGACAAATCGCACCTGCTTCTGCGATCGCTGCCCCAAAAGCGGGTGTAATAGCGGGAAGTCCTTGACTAAGGCTCTGTAAGCTTAAGAGTTGAATCTGACTCAAAACAGTTTTGCCCTATGGAAACTAGAGGCTCAATTTTACTTTCTAGCGCTACAGTTTGAGTCGATCGCCTCAATCTTCCCATGATTGCTGCCGCGATCGCCTTCTACAAAGTAACTGAGATGATGCGTAACGCGATCGCTAACGTATTTTATGAGATTGGCGATCGCACTGAGCGAACCGAAGTGGTCTAACACTCCCAATCAGCAGCGGAAAGCAACCTTGAACTCATCAGCAGCTTTCTTTCGCTGCATTGGGGTTATTGTGCTGCGTTATGGATAGTTGTTTGGATTGTCAACCGATAGCCCTTCAGCGGCAGCAGCTAAATTCAACTGATTATCTGCGGATACAAAAGTTACGGCTGGTAGACCACTAGCAATACCAAGCTTGTTGATTGCACATCCTGCCGCTAACTGAACCGCATCATAGCCTCTTCACTGCTGTCCACAAAGTAGATCGCCATCTATCGGCGTTCCTCAATAATCGTTTGAGAAACAGCTTCCCCTTGAACATGAATGAGGTGATGATGTGTTCTTTGTTCAAAAGTCGGATTCTTGATCCGCCGCACCAATCCAGATTCCAATAACGCTTGATGGAAAGCTACCTGTTTAGCAGATACTTCTCTTTCCTTTAAATATCGCTGGATCACTTGACTAAGCTGCTCTAGCTCAGATGGCTCTAGTGTCTGCAATTGGTCAAGGATTTGGCTCAGAATTGCTTGGGGCATTGTTTGTGACCTACAGGTTAGCTCTATTATCCATTTTACAAATAGCGATTTCACTGGCATCGACTTCAAAGTTTCCAGCTTCGAGGTCGATCGCCACAATCTTCCCATGATTGCTGCTGCGATCGTATTCTACAAAGTGACTGAAATGATTCGGTTCACTGTCGCTAACGTATTTTATGAGATCGGCAATCGTACTGCCACTGCCAAATCGTCAATTTTCAATCTGAATAAAATCACTACGAACCCAACCTTCAGCACCTGAAACCTGAAACTTTACTTGATACCAAACAAGACCATCATTACTGTGGGTAGAAGCAATGATATCTACTTTGTCTCCAGCTATTCCGTAGTGGCGATTATGGTAGTTCGTTCCTGGTCCATCCCGAACATTAATCTGCGCTTTAGAATCACGTGCTGTGAGTATCCCAAATTTAGAAGAACTCGGTTTAAGATTTTCTCTAGAATCAGAGGGAGAGAGGGTTACACTGGAAGACGGTGACGGGTCAATTTCTTGTTGAGATTGCGCTGGAATGAATTCAGGAGAATCGTCTTGAAAAACTATGGCGGAAATTCGCCATCCATTTGAGTCCTTCTGCAAATAAACAACTTGCGGTACATCATGAAGTAGAAACTGCCCAACAAGTGTATTTGTATCAGATGAGTATAGTCTGCTGCTCCATCTCTCAGTCATTTCTACTTTTGCGATGGAACTATCTGAGCTAACTTTGAAATCATGAAATTGCTGATTATGTAAAGTTTCAACTTGATAGACTTTTTCGGCTGCCAAAGTATTAACTAGGGTCTGTCGCAACTGCAATGCCTTACCTGTATAAATATTGGCGAGTGAGTTTGGGCTCAAATTCCGATAAGCTTGCGCTTCAATTTCGTTAGCAAGATTGATGGCTTCTTTAATTTCAGCAACCCTTTCTTCAGCAGCCAGACTCTGATCAGCCTTGAGAGAACTCAGATCTTGCTCGGGCTGTTTAGCTTCACTCTTACTTTGTGTAAAAAAACTAGTAACGGCAGCAGAGGCAGCGCCTTCTGCCAATTTACCAGCGACTTCTTTCCCTACTTCTCCAGCAATCTTAGAATTCTTGCAGCTACTGAGCAGTAAGACTGTATAGATTGCAAAAAGACAGCCAATGTAGGGAGGAGTATGTTGCATTGTCGGTCTTAATCCCTATAAATCTTATAAAAACCCAAGATGAGGATTACAAATCACATGATCACTCCGAAGCAAATCACAAACTGAGAACTCATGCCGATCTTATGCGATCGCATCTCACAGGTAACTTCTTCTCTGTATCTTACCAATCTGTATTTCTACCAATAGGTCAGGCAGCATAACTTCTTTATTTAAAGAGAGACTTTCTCCATGTAACCCTAAATTAGGTGGATCGGCAGACAAATTCTACATATCATCCTAAATTGGGTCGATCGCAAGAAACTTTCCGTATCTTACGCTGACTCATTTTCTACCTACCTCTTTAACCTCCGATCCATCACGCAATCTTCATGGTTTTTCAGTCTTAATTTTTCTTTCGTTTATCCGTTCAATGGTTCATTGCCAAAGTCAGAAGTAACCGAGTCTTCCAACGAGCAACTCTACTGAATGCCACAAAAATCCCTTAGCCCCTTGACTTCCACTAACAAATCTCTGTATTCTCCAAAGCTAAGGCTGTGTTCTTTTTCACACAGCTAGACCCCAAAAACCTAGCACCGCCCATCGCTGTTACCAGCAGCAAATGGACGGCTAACCCCCAAACTGTTAACGCCAGTATGGTGGCTGTCGGAGATTTTAACATTCTCCTAGCCGCCCTGATTCGCTACGACTTGATGGGCGGCTAGGTTTTGGGTTTCCTATACCCAGAAACTCAAAGGATGACCACAAATGGATACGACATTGAGAAGCAAGTTACGAAGTAAATTGCCCATTCAGTCGGCGGTTGATGCTCAGAGGGGGGCATTGCCCCAGCCTATGCCTCACCGAGAACAATTGGCAGTGTTGCTGATTGGCTCTCCCGAAGGTGTGCGCGAGAACATCCACGAATTACATCAGCGGGGCTATGCCGAAGCTGGAGACTGGAGTGGGCTATTGCCTGCCCCGAATCTTGGTGAAGTGATGAGTGTGCTGATTCGTTATCGTCTGGTATCAACAGTAGGCGATCGCTAACTCCACAGCGGAATGCATCTAGAACTTTGGTGCATTCCGCTCTTTCTGAAACCTAAAAACAACTATCTGCCCAGTAGGTTAGGAATTCCATCACAACCGCCTGGAATGGTTCCCCGCGTTCTAGACCCGCCCCACGCACAGCAGTAAAAACGCTGTTCTTCTGAAAGACGTTGCGCGTTGGTAAAATCAGCGTCTTCCACGACAGATCCAGTGTGTTCGCCGCTAGCGTAATTGGGGATGTCGATGCGGCTGCGAGGAGTGGCGGTTTTGGCAGAGCCGTAGAAGAAGCGGGTGCCCATTAAATCTGCTTCCATTAGGGAGGCTTCGCAGAGAATAGTACGGGCAAAGTTGGTTTTGACTAAATCAGCGCGGTAAAGATTGACGCGAATCAAGTTGATATCGGTTAAGTCTGTCCAGCGCAGATCGGTTCCTGAAAGGTCGCTTCCTGCTAGCATTACACCCAGGTCAATGACGCGTACCCCGAAGGCACGATCTTCAGCATAGCCACCCATCCCGTCAAGAATGGCGCGACCCAAACGCCGATCGCGCTTTATCGGGGTCAACAGTCGAGAGCGAGAGAGAAACCGCAGCACTTTGGCTTTACCATTGCCATCAATGCTACTGAGAATGGCAGCGGTGCGTCCTTCCGCGATCGCCCTTTCCTGCGGCCAATCTTCTAACAATCCATCTTCATCTAACACCAGCTCTGAAATGCCCTGAAAGTAAGAATCAATCGTTTGCTGTTGGGTAATTGTATTTTGCTGAATCGTTAAATCTTTAGAAATCACGTACTGCCGCCACGCCACAAAAACCGCTAGAATGGCAATCAAAATTTGTCCCACTGCGCCAATCACTTCACCTGTTGAACCCAAAACATCCCAATTTAACTGGTAGTACCACACGCCTAATGGTCGGGTTAGACCCGTTAGGTGTAGCAAGCCCACCAGAGCGACAGGCACTCCAACTAGACTCAGGGTTAAAAGCTGTTGTTCGGGGGAAAGGAGTTCGGCGATCGCCTTTTGAGCCGCCACCCCAATCACGCGCAATGAAATCAGCAGCGCCACGATCGCCCCTGCCCCGCCCAGCCAGACGTTTCCTAGAAATAGCCCGATCGCCATCAGCCCCAGTGCCAGCAAAATAATCCAGCCAACCGGGAGGAGCACTTTGGGTTTTTGAAAAGTTTGGGGGGAAATGTTACGCACAGGTGTTTCAGACAATGCCGACTCCGTTAATCCGCCTAAAGTACGGGCATCTAGGGTGGAGCTAGAACCAGCACCGTTAGGACTGTTCAAGCTAGAATTGCTCAATTCCAACGCATCAGCGCGGGTGAGAGGGACGTTATTGGGAGGAGGGTTACTCTCAGGCATAAGGAAGATGCTAGGAAGGTGGGTGCAGATCTATTTTCGGTCATGCTCTAGAATAATCTGGCTTTCGGTGCTCCATCTCAAAATTTTCCTTCTATCATATGGGTGATTAATTGGGCGAGCGAGAAGGTGCGGACTTATTTCTAAATACGTCTGCCGGATTCAGTGGGGAGTTAGGGAGAGAAAATGGCTGATTTAGAGAGTTCTTGGCAAGAGTCGGTGATTAAGTTGGCGCAAACGGGCAATTTGCGGGCGATCGCCTTTTGGTTGAATCGATACCTCGTGCCCCAAGGCATTTGTGCCCAGGTCACTCACGAGCAACCAGGTAGCCTGCTGATTCGGGTGGTCTGCCATCGTCCGCCGGAACGCGAACGACTGGTGCGGTTCATTTGTCATCGGCTTTGCAAGCTAAACGCGGCAGGCATTCAAGAAGCGCGAATTACTGCACAGATTATTGGATCGCCAACGCTACTCTGGGAGAAATCTGCCCGGATTGCCTCGCCTGTGCAAGCCTCGCCCGTCTTGTCAGCGATGCAGACATCACCTGCGATCGCCCAAAGCCAACCGCTAGCCCGTCACTCTGTTCTTCAGCCAAAAACAGCAAAGGTAGCAAAGCGTAAGAATTCCTTCAGTCTGCTTAAGCTAATTCCCACCCAGTTGATCAGCCGCTGGCACCGCACGACCCAATTAACGATTCGTCAAACGGTGCGGCAATTGGAAACAGGGGGGCAATCACCTGTAGCAGTTGCCCAATTACCCGATATGTTTCTGTACTCTAATGCCTCTGGCAACGGCTCTAATTCTGCCAATCTTGCTCGAAAAGGGAGCAATTCTCTTGCCTTACATCAACAACCCATTAAGCGCCAAATTTGGCGCGCTCTTCGAGATACCCGCAAGGGGTCGCTGAGCTGGTTCTTGGCATTTCCGCCCCATGTCCGCATTTTACTGTTGGCAGGTTCAATCGCGGCAGCTTTCCTAGTCGGATCAGCCTTCCATGCCCTACGAAATCTAGAATCCACCAAAGCCTTACAATCCCCAGAGCCAGCCACCTTTGGCAACCGCAAGTTTTCTTTGGGAGCTTCCAACACAGTTTGGACAGCGCTAGAAAACGTGCCCGTGATTCAACAGCCCGTCGTTAACCCTCAAGATCCAGCGGTAACGCTTCTTTTTGCTAACAGTGCGACATTAGGACGAGTTTCGCAAGGCGGCGCGCATCGCTTAGCAGATATGGTCATCACCAGCCTAGACAAGCTACCCCCAGCCGTGACCGCGATCGCCACTCCTATGCCCCTTGTAGCGACTTCTCCCGCCGCCGCAGTTCCCCTCAATTCCTTACCACCTGATGCAGTTCCCCTCGATTCACCACCACCTGATGCAGTGCCGCCTGATGCAGTGCCGCCTGATTCATCGACCGCAGAAACTGCCGAAGTTGCCCCAAACGATGCTCTTCAAAATGCAGATGCCGTTGGAGCATCTCCAGTCCCCGCCATCACCATCCCCGATTTGTCTGCTAACGGCGTTGATGTCGTTAACCTAGCCAGCAATGGGCTGATGGCAGGCGGCGCTACCGAGCTAGCACAAGCCAAAGACCTGCTTCGCAAGAACGCGGTTTATGCGATCGGGGCTGGGCAAAACCCAAACGAAATCCGTCGCCCAGTCGTCATGGATGTGAAAGGTCAACGAATCGCCTACTTAGGATATTCTGACAAAATCCAGAACCCGGCAGATCAGAACCCAGTAGATAAAAATAGTGCTGGAGTCAATAGCGCTCTTGAGGCTCAAATTACCCAAGATATTCGGGCAATCCGCGCTCAGGTGGATTGGGTTATTGTCACGTATCAATGGAGTGAAGACCCCAAATCCTATCCTGAAGATTGGCAAGTAAAACTGGCGCATTTAGCAGTTGATCAAGGGGCAGATTTGGTAGTCGGCAATCGTCCCGGCGTTACCCAAGGCGGAGAAGTATATCAAGGTAAGGCGATCGCCTATTCCCTGGGTAGTTCCATGAGCGAACTAGACAAAGCTGGCGAATCTCCTGCCCTCAAAGTGACGCTGCAAAACAAAACTATGAAGCTAGAAATTCTCCCATTGCAGCTCGGACAACCCATGGCGGATGGCACAGATATTCAGCAAAAGTTCAAACAATCTTCCAGCTTGTTCGACCAACCTCTAGAATCTCCCCTCTTCCTAGATGGTCAAATTCATCTACCCGCCGCGCCACAATCGTCAATTCCTGATACCGATCCTTTCATTAGCTATCCTCCCGATCAAGCCCTACCCAAACCCTAATTTATGGTCATCCTTGACATTAATCAAAGCCAGTACAAAACCTACATCCTCACCGATCCGATCGCCCAAACTCGGCTAGAAGTCGTTCCAGAAAGGGGCGGCATCATCACCCGATGGCAGGTGCGCGGACAGGATTTACTGTACTTGGATAGCGATCGCTTTACTAACCCCAGCCTCAGTGTGCGGGGCGGCATCCCGATTCTGTTTCCCCTTTGTGGAAATCTGCCAGATAATACTTACACCCATCAAGGAAAAACTTACACCTTAAAACAGCACGGATTCGCGCGGGATTTACCTTGGACTGTGAGCGATATACCTACAGGCGATCGCCCCCCTCAAGATGGCATCACCCTCACTCTCAAAAGCAACAACCAAACCTACGCCGTTTACCCCTTCGACTTCGAGTTGAACTTTACCTATCGGCTACAAGGCAACGCCCTACTCATTCAACAGCGCTACACGAATCGATCGCCAGAAGCAATGCCATTTTCGACAGGACTGCATCCCTATTTCGCAGTATCAGACGCAGCATCAGAGAAAAATCAACTCCAGTTTGATATCCCAGCCACCCATTTAATTAATCAAATCGATCAAACGCAGCATCCCTTTACAGGACAGTTTGACTTTGGGCAAGCAGAAATTGATGCAGCATTTCGGCACGTAACGCAACAAGAATCTAGCGTGATTCATCCCATGCATCGGCTCACCCTGAGCTACGATCCAATTTACGCCACCCTGGTTTTTTGGACGATCAAAGGCAAAGATTATTACTGCTTAGAACCCTGGAGTGCTCCGCGAAATGCAATGAATACAGGAGAAGATTTGACCCAGCTAGAACCTGGAGCCACGGTTGAAACTTGGGTTAAATTAGCAGTCGAATTTACTACTTTTTAACTTCTGTGCTGCGCCAACTGAGCTTAAGGTTGATCCAAAAATTCCAGACCGTGACGGCGGCGATCGCCAAAAAATTCGCCGCATAAACGTTGAGATGAAAGCCATTCACTAAGACGTTTAATAACAGTATCTTTAAGATTAATCCCATCAAACAAATGATGTTAAACTTCGCCAGCCGTTTCATTCGCTGACGCTGACCTCGCTGTTGTCGGGAGACATCGCCAAACGTCCAAGTATCGTTCCAAAAAAAGTTGCTAATAATAGCCAATTCACCCGCCAAAATAGCGCTCCGAGTTAACCCTAGCCCCAATCCTCCATAAAACAGATTAAGCAGTCCCATATCAACCGCCAATCCACTCAAACCCACCACACCGAAGCGAATAAAGCGCCCCAATGGAAATTTTATTCGCCGTTTAATTTTGCCCACTCGTCCAGTTGCCAACCGCAGGCGCAGTAAGTGATGCAAGTATTCTTGGTATTGCCGCCAAGTCACTTTACTTTCGCCCTCTTCCCGCTCTCGAAACACATATCCCACTTCGCCAATTTGAGCAATATTGCCGCGACCCACGACCTCGATCAAAATTTTGTACCCTTTAGGGTTAAGTATCTGGTCAGCGATCGCCCCCCGCTTCACCAAAAAGTAGCCACTCATCGGGTCAGAAATCCGTCCAATCACTCTTGGCAGCACCACCAGCCCCAGCATTTGTGCCCCTCTCGACAAAAATCGCCGCTTTGCACTCCAGTTACTCACACCGCCGCCATCAACCATGCGGCTAGCCACCGCCAAATCAGATCCTTGGCGAATAGCGCCCAAGAGCTGTGCTAACACTTCTGGAGGATGCTGCAAGTCTCCATCAATCACGCCCAGCACTTCACCCCGTGCCACTTGCCAGCCCCGAATCACAGCAGTTGCCAACCCGCGCTCCGACTGTCGCCGCATGACGCGAAGTTGAGGATAGCGATCGGTCAAGCCTAGAGCAATTTCCCAGGTGCGATCGGGGCTATTGTCATCCACCACAATCAGTTCATAATCTTGGGGCAAAATTTCATCTAACAGATGGCTCAGAAGCGCCACCATTTTCTCAATGTTCTGGCTTTCTTGGTAGGTTGGCACAACCAGAGAAAAGTAGACCGACGCTGATCCGCTACCCGATGCTTCCCGCCCAGGAATTTTTAGGGCTGCTGTAGGCACCGGAAGAAAGCGATCGCCGTCGTTCTGAAGACTGTTAACTCTGGCAGATTGAGGGTGCATAGCCATATTTAGCGAAATATCACTACCCAATATTTCATCTGCGCGTCATAAATAGGCTCAAATTATCCGTTCTTCTAACAAGAAAGACTATAGGAGTCAGAAGATAAGGCTTTGAAGCAGATTGATAAAATCGTCCGGATTTTGGATCGACTGTCTCTAACTTTTCTCTTTCTAAGTAGATAAAGATTACACAAACTTTAGTTCAAGTTTCCCGAAAAACCCACGTCCCAGACGAGTAATGTCTTGCGGCTATCTACCAGTTAATGATGCAACTGAAACTGATGCTTGAGGGCTTAAAAAGATGCTTGAGGGCTTAGATGCTTGAGGGCTTAAAAAATGAAGTTTAAGAATTCAGTTACACGTTGCAACTATCCCGTTAACAACTATCCCGTTAACAGTAAAGGCGATCGCCCCTGGCATTTTCCTTCGCCTTACCCTGATCACGGTCATTTAGCAGCATCAACCGCTGATCCGGTCAGGCAATTGATCGTGATGCCACCCCAGAAATAAGTCCGGAAGTCAGACCCATCAAGAAGCGAGGCACAAGTCATGACCACAAAGCTCCCCACAGTTTCACAAAGACAGCCCACAGTGCAAACATTCAGCCGCACCGAACACTGGCTGAAGATTCTAGCAATAATCTTATTAGTGATGGGGATCTTTTTTCGATTCAGTCATTTAGATGCTAAATTCTATTGGTTTGATGAAGTCTCTACATCGGTACAAGTCTCAGGCTATGGCGATTCCGGTTCTCAAAAAAAGCTTGTGACAGGACAGGTGATTAGCGTCGCCGATTTACAAGCCACTCAGTATCCGGGACCTCATACTTCCGTGATGGGTACAGTACGAGGACTCGCGTCCAAAGAACCTCAATTAACTCCGCTGTATTTTATCTTGGCGCGTTGGTGGGTGCAGTGCTTTGGCAATTCTGTGGCAGTAATTCGTAGCTTGTCAGCAGTGTTCAGCGTCTTAGCAATTCCCTGTTTGTACTGGCTGTGTCGCGAACTATTTCGGTCACCAGTTGCAGCATGGATCGCGATCGCTCTATTTGCTGTTTCACCCTTGCAACTGCTCTATGCACAGGAAGCCCGCCCTTCCAGTTTTTGGATCTTAACGCTGTTGCTTTCTAGCGCCAGTTTACTACGAGCACTGCGACGACAAACAGTAGCGAGTTGGGGATTTTATGCGGTGACGCTGGTAATAGGACTGTATGGTCATCTGTTTACACTGTTAGTCATGGCGTTCCATGGAGTGTACGTGATCATTGTGCAACGGCTGCGGCTAACGCGATCGCTCATTTCCTATGGAGTCGCCTCAGCCATAGCAATGCTGGCATTTACACCCTGGATTTTTGGGGCTTTGATTCCATATCGTCAAGCAATGGTTGGGCAAAGTATACGCAGCCCCTTACCCGATATGATTAAGGCATGGATTCGAGGAGTTACCTTAATCTTTGTAGACTTTAGCTTAAACGACAGTAGTCCCAAACTGTATTTCGGACTATTTTTACTGCTAACAATAGCGATTCTAGGAGGCACAGGGTACTGCATCTACAGAGTCTGCCGCAGTGTCTATCGCAGTACCCCACGTTCAACGGAGTGGTTCATCATCACGGCGATCGCTGTTCCCGCCTTGCTCCTTGTCCTGTCCGATTTCACTACTGGGGCATCACGATCGGCTACAGCACGTTACATGATGCCAACTTACATTGGCATCGTACTAGCAATTACCTATTACTTCAGCAGACAGTTCGAGAATCCAAATCTGTTGCAGTGGCAGTGGCAGCGGCAAATGCACAAAATGCTGATTCTGAGCTTGCTGAGCTTGGGTGTTTTATCGTGCATGGCGTACTCCACATCTCCTCTATGGTGGAATAAAACAGATGACGCGCTCAGTCAACGCTATGCTCAAGTCATAAATCAAGCTAGCGCACCTCTTCTCGTCAGCAATGCTTATTTCGTCCAAGTAGTTACCCTCAGCTACAAATTAGATGCCAAGGTAAAAGCCCTGATCGTTCCAGAATCAACTCTCCCTAAAATTCCATCAGGCTTCAGTGACATCTTCTTCCTGAGTCCTAATCCAGAAACACTGGAACAACTGAAACCAAACTTCTCAGTGAAAATGATTGAATCACAGCTTTGGAAGCTAACCCCTAAATAGGTGCCAGGAACTAGCGCTTTGCGATCGCGCTATCAGAAATTTCTCAAATGTAAAGATTGATAATTTCTAAGTCCAAATTCCAAAACCATTCAGGTTGTCGAAGGGCAGGCACAGACAAGCTCCTGTTTCTCTATTCCACATTTAATGCCTCATGTCATCAGCCTGGCTCGAATTTGAGAGCGGCAACTATAACTTTTTCTCAACCTCCCTGCCAAACTCCCAAAGAATTGACTATATTAGAACACTTACAGACCCCGCGTTGATTCTTGCAGGAGATACACCTTGTCCTTTTCAATGGATGATTTCGCCAAAGCCTTAGAGCAACACGACTACCAGTTCCAAAAAGATCAGGTGGTACGAGGCAAGGTGGCAAGCTACGACTCATTTGGCGCTTACATTGACATTGGTGGCAAGGCAGCGGCTTATTTGCCCCAAGACGAAGTATCTATTCGGCAGGTCACCAACCTGGCTGAGTTTTTGCCAGAAGGCGAAGAACGCGAATTTTTGATTGTGCGTGAGCAAGATGCTGATGGACAGGTCACTCTGTCGCTGCGCCAGTTGGAGCTAAAGAAGACCTGGGAAAAAATGGCTGATATGCAAGAAGGCAGCCAAACATTGCAAGCGCGGGTCAGCGGAGTCAACAAAGGCGGCGTTACTGCCGATGTGCAAGGCATTCGGGGCTTTATCCCCCGATCGCACCTGGTCGATCGCAACAATCTCGAATCACTCATTGGCAAAGCAATCACCGTCAGCCTATTAGAAGTTGACCCCGCTCGTAAAAAGCTTGTCCTCTCCCAACGTCTAGCGACTCAAGCGGTGAGTTTGAGCCAGCTTGAAATTGGTCAATTGGTCAGTGGGGCGATCGCTACCATCAAACCCTTCGGCTTGTTTGTCGACTTTGAGGGCGCAACGGGGCTACTGCACATCAACCAAATCAGCAAAAACTACATTTCCTCGCTCGAAGCCATGTTCCAGCCAGGGCAACCCATCAAAGCCATGATTGTGGACTTAGACACCGTTAAAAATCGAGTTTCGCTGTCTACCAAGGTTTTAGAGAACTACCCTGGCGAAATGGTGGAGAAAATGGCGGAAGTTATGGCAGAGGCAGACGTGCGGGCTGAGAAGGCGCGGAAGGAGTTAGGCGGTGGACGCGGAGAATAGGCTCTATTTTCTGGTGGATTTTCTATGGTTACTCAGATCTCTAACTCAGCTATCTTTTATCCTTCTGAGGATGGAGAACCTTTGGCAGAAACGTTTGATCACCTCTACGCCATTTTGACGACTCTAGAAGTTCTCAAACAGTTTCTCACTGGGTTACAGGCGACCGTTTTGAGTGACCAGTTTCTTTACTACATCGAAGGGCGACCTACCGCCCGCGTCGCTCCCGATGTCATGGTGATTTTTGACGTTGCTCCGGGCGGACGAGATAACTACAAGATTTGGCAAGAAGGACAGGTGCCTACAGTTATCTTTGAAATGACCTCTAAGGGCACCGAAGATCACGATAAGACGTTTAAGAAAACACTCTACGAACAGCTTGGGGTGCAGGAGTATTGGCTGTTTGACCCCAAAGGCGAATGGATTGAAGGACAGCTTCAAGGCTATCGTTTGCGCGGAGAAATCTACGAACCCATTACGGATGGCAGATCTGTCCCGCTCCAGCTCCGTATTGCCGTGGAGGGAAAGCTCCTAGGCTTTTACCGCGAAGACACGGGCGAGAAATTGCTTCTTCCTGACGAATTATTAACGGCACTCCGAGAAGAAATGCGACGACGGGCGGCAGCGGAAGACCGAGCAGAGCAAGCGGAAGACCGAGCAGAGCAAGCGGAAGGTAGGGCAGAGCAAGCAGAACAAGCTCAGAAAGAGTCGATTCCGAGGCTTTTAGCTATGGGGTTATCGGTGGAGCAAGCGGCTGAGGCGATGAGTTTGACGGTGGAAGAGGTGAGGGCGACCCTTGCGGTATCTGCAAAGCAGCGCGCGTCGAGTTCCCCTCACGAAGACGATAACGCCTAGTATTGCGACTGCTTGTACCCTATTCCGATCGCCCCAACCTTGAAAAATCGTAACCACTTGATCATTCAGGGGCAAAAGCGAAGTATTTTTTGATCAGAAGTCTACAGAAGCCCTATGTCAGAATCCACCATTGAATCCATTCTTCACGAAAACCGCTTATTCCAGCCTCCCGCCGAGTTTTCGCAGCAGGCAGTGGTTAAAAGTCTGGCAGAGTACGAACAGCTTTACGCGCGGGCAAAAGCTGACCCCGAACAGTTCTGGGCAGACCTCGCCACCACAGAACTGCACTGGTTCCAAACTTGGGACACGGTTCTAGATTGGCAGCCGCCCAATGCTCAATGGTTTGTGAATGGCAAAATCAATATTTCTTACAATTGCCTCGATCGCCACCTCACCACGGCACGGCGCAACAAAGCTGCTCTTATTTGGGAAGGCGAACCCGGTGACAGTCGTACATTGACCTATGCCCAGTTGCATCGAGAAGTGTGTCAGTTTGCCAATGCCTTAAAACAGTTAGGCGTAAACAAGGGCGACGTGGTTGGCATTTATATGCCCATGATTCCCGAAGCAGCGATCGCCATGCTAGCCTGTGCCCGCATCGGAGCGCCCCATACAGTCGTGTTTGGTGGATTTAGCGCCGAGGCATTGCGCGATCGCCTGGTAGACGGTAACGCCAAGCTAGTGATTACCGCCGATGGCGGCTGGCGAAAAGATGCGATCGTGCCGCTCAAAGAGCAGGTAGATAAAGCATTAGCTCATGGAGTGCCATCGGTAGAGAACGTGCTGGTCGTGCGCCGAACTGCCCAAGCCATTACCCTGACCCCAGGGCGGGATCATTGGTGGCACGACTTGCAGAAAACAGTATCGGCTGATTGCCCCGCCGAACCGTTAGACAGCGAAGATATGCTGTTTATTCTCTACACTTCTGGCAGTACGGGCAAACCGAAGGGCGTGGTGCATACAACGGGTGGCTACAACTTATATACCCACATCACAACAAAATGGATTTTCGACCTGCGGGAAACTGATGTTTATTGGTGTACGGCTGACGTAGGCTGGATTACAGGGCACAGCTACATTGTCTATGGTCCGCTTTCTAATGGTGCGACGACAGTGATCTATGAAGGGGCACCCCGTGCATCGAACTGGGGATGCTTTTGGGATGTGATTGAGAAGCACGGCGTGAACGTTTTTTACACGGCTCCGACTGCGATCCGCGCCTTTATTAAGATGGGCGAGGAAATTCCTAATACACGGGATTTATCTTCGCTAAGATTGCTGGGCACAGTGGGCGAACCCATTAATCCAGAAGCCTGGATGTGGTACAACCGCGTCATTGGCGGCGATCGCTGTCCCATTGTCGATACCTGGTGGCAAACCGAAACCGGGGGCATTATGATTACGCCGCTGCCAGGAGCGATCGCCACTAAACCCGGTTCTGCAACCCGTCCTTTCCCTGGCATTTTTGCCGAAGTTGTCGATTTAGATGGAAACCCTGTCCCCGCCAACGAAGGCGGCTATCTGGCAATCACCCATCCTTGGCCCGGCATGATGCGGACAGTTTACGGCGACCCCGATCGCTTTCGGCGCACCTACTGGGAACACATTCCGCCCCGTGATGGCAAATACCTATACTTTGCCGGAGATGGCGCTCGACAAGATGAAGACGGCTACTTTTGGGTGATGGGTCGCGTCGATGACGTAATCAGCGTGTCGGGGCACCGCTTGGGCACGATGGAAATTGAGTCAGCGTTAGTCTCCCATCCCGCCGTTGCTGAAGCGGCTGTGGTCGGTAAGCCAGACGAGTTAAAAGGTGAGGAAGTCGTGGCGTTCGTCACGCTAGAAGGCACCTACAGCGGCAGCGATGCGTTAATTAAAGAACTCAAGTCCCACGTAGTCAAAGAAATTGGGGCGTTGGCACGTCCAGGAGAAATTCGCTTTAGCGATGCGCTGCCCAAAACGCGATCGGGGAAAATTATGCGTAGACTACTGCGATCGCTGGCAGCAGGTCAAGAGATTACGGGAGATACTTCAACCTTGGAAGATCGCTCTGTATTAGACAAACTGCGCGAGGGTAGCTAAAGAATCTACCTGAAGATACAGTAGCCGTTAGCTGCTTTGTAGAGCAGGCATCTTGCCTGCTTTTAACACTGGGCAGGCAAGATGCCTGCTCTACAAAAAATAGAAGAAACTAAATTTAGGAAGATTTGAATCATGAATGCATCTAGCCCCCAGCCTATTACTACTGAGTCTAGCTCCGCCCATAAATATTTAGACATTCTGCAAGACGTGATTAAGCGAATGGCAGGCAATAGTTCTAGTTGCAAGAGCTTGTGCATTACGTTGGTATCGGCGATCGCCGTCCTCATTACCAATAAACAAAGGTCAAGCTATGTCTGGATTACCCTAATTCCCGTGCTGCTATTCTGCTTTTTAGACGCTTACTACTTAGGTTTAGAACAAGGATTTCGAGTGACCTATAACGAATTTGTCAAAAAGTTGCAGAACGGCGCAGCAACAACCAAAGATCTATTTATAGTCATTCCCAAAGGAACGATAAAAAAACATCAGGCAGACGGTTTAACAATGCTAGAAATAAAGTCTTTCAATCCGGTAGACGGAACGCTGAAAGCTCTGGTTTCTTTTGCCGTTTATCCGTTTTACCTGACGCTGTTGGTGCTGCTTTTGCTAGGTCGATTTTTAGTTTTTTAGCCTGACTTTTACAAGGCTGCTGCCTGCTTCACATGGATGTTTTTGATATGCTTCTTCACGGTGTTCTCTGCCAGAAAAAGTTGTGCCGCAATTTCCTTGTACGAGCAACCCGCTCGTTTGAGTCGCCATACATCGGTTTCACGCACGGTTAAGCCATATTTTACAGATTCAGCGATCGCCCGATACTGAGCAGATTGCGACTGGTCTTCTAGGGTTACCAATAAGCAGGATTGAGGCAAGTTATCCACAGTCAGCCAACGAACCCGAATCCGAATCGCACCCATAGGGCTAGAAATTTCATCTTCAATCGTTAGGGACTGTGGAGAAAACAACTCGCGGCTATCAATGACGGCTTGACAACACCGCCAAACCGATTGAGGAATGACTTCTTTTTGAACTAAATCTGAGGTAAATTGCTGACAAATTTGTAGAGCATGGCAATTAGCATGAATTAATTCTCCTTTTGCAGTAATGATCATCACTCCGTCAATTAAGCCTTCCATAACGCCTTGTAAGAGGTTGGCAGAAGGTTGAGCGCTCCTTTCTTTTGAACTAACGGCGGGTTGAACTTTTTTTGATTTAATTAAACGAACTGGACGATTGGTAGTGCGAGTTAATGTGTTCATAATCGGGGGCTATTGACTATACATCAACATGTTTGGAACTTAGTTTTAATAAACGACATTTGCTAGGTCAGTAAAAGCCATGGTGTTCCACTAGAAGAACTGCGCTCGGTTTTTCGGTAAAAACGTTCCAAAACGAACAAGTTGTGTTCTGAAATACCACCAATTTTTTAATTGGTTCACCCGATCGGGTGAAGTGCGATCGCGCGTATATCTGATAAGTCTTCACAAAATCATATTAAGATGCTGAAGTGTTGTATAAACAACAAGGGGCTTAAGCCCCTTGTCTAAGCTATGAAATTGTGGTGGAAACTGTGAGGCAGGCATCTTGCCTGCCCACGGGAGGTTAAATAATTTGACGACCTGAACGCTGCTACGGATTCAGAACTATACTGACAGACATCCTCAACCACGGCGCTCGTCTTGTGAGTTCAACTTCAGATTCTAAATTAGCTCGAAAGTGGAGTGCTCGCCCTCGACTGCTTATTTCTGTTTTTTTAGCCGGACTTGTGGCACTATTGCTACCGTCTGGGTTCCATTGGGCAACTCGCGCGCTCTGCATCTGGGATGTGGGCATGATTTGTTTTTTGGGTTTGACTTGGCGACTAATGGTAAAGGCTACACCCAACTCAATGCGCCGCCACGCCACACAAGAAGACCCTGGACGCTTAGTGATCTCCATTTTAGTGACCGCAGCAGCCTGTGCCAGCTTATTTGCGATCGGCTTTATTTTGCACGATAAAGGCTTAGAAAATAATCTACTGATATTGCATGTGGCGCTCTCAGTGATCACAATCGTGGGTTCGTGGCTGTTGGTGCATACAATTTTTGCCTCTCACTACGCGCGCGACTATTACAAAACAGGAAAATCGCTGAGTCAGTGTAAAAAAGATGGCTTAGATTTTCCAAGTGATGATGAGCCAGATTATTGGGATTTTCTTTACTTTTCGTTTGTGATTGGCATGACCAGTCAAACCTCAGATGTAGAAATAACTTCTCGTGAAATTCGACGACTGGCACTGATGCATGGAGTACTAGCGTTTTTCTTTAACACCACGATTGTAGCGATGACCATTAACATTATTGCCGGAATGATTTAAGTCAGGCAAGACGAACGACAGGATTGGAGGACAGGCAACTAAAAGTGTGGAATATTAAGAGAAGTCCCTCATCGTTGTTCTTCTATCATGAAACTCGGCTCTCACTACCTTGGCGACCCTTGCGGTATCTACGAAGCAGCGCGCCAATGCCAATTCACCTTCTGGGCACCCCTAATTAACCAGGTGGCATTACACATTGTTGCCCCAACCGAACAATTAATTCCACTTCAGTGCAACGACGGCTATTGGCAAGGCACGATCGCAGTTGATCCGGGCACTCTCTATTTTTATCAGTTGGATGGCGACCGTGATTGCGCCGATCCAGCCTCCCAGTTTCAACCCCAAGGCGTACACGGTCCCTCCGCAGTCGTTGACCACGCATTCTCCTGGACGGATGAAAATTGGACAGGGCTTCCATGGGCTAAGAGCGTGATTTATGAACTCCATGTCGGTACTTTTACTCCAGAAGGCACTTTTGCTGCCATGATTCCCCGCTTGCCCGACCTGCAAGAACTGGGAATTAATACCATTGAGATTATGCCAGTGGCGCAGTTTCCCGGCGATCGCAACTGGGGCTATGATGGCGTGTTCCCCTACGCAGTGCAAAATTCCTATGGAGGAGTAGGCGGCTTTAAGCAGTTTGTCGATGCTTGTCATGCTCAAGGAATTGCCGTCATTTTAGATGTGGTCTATAACCATTTAGGACCTGAAGGAAATTATCTTTGGGGGCTAGGAACTTACTTTACAGAAAAATATAAAACGCCGTGGGGAAGCGCCGTTAACTATGACGGGGCACACAGTGATGGAGTGCGGCATTATTTTGTACAGAACGTTTTGTACTGGCTAGAGACCTTTCATGTGGACGGATTGCGACTCGATGCCATTCATGCAATTTATGATCTTGGGACAAAACATATTCTGCAAGAGATGATGGAAGCAACAACGCTCCTGTCACAACAGCAGAGACCCCGATATTTGATTGCAGAAAGCGACTTAAATGATCCTCGGATTATTCGCCCTACATCAGTGGGAGGATACGGCATGGATGCCCAATGGAACGATGATTTTCACCATGTACTGCACGTATTGTTAACGGAAGAACAAGACGGATATTATGAAGATTATGAAACAGGCTACAGCGGGCTTGAGCAGCTTGCTAAAGCCTATCGAGAAAACTTTGTACACACAGGAAGTTACTCTCGAAACAGGCTGCGGCAACATGGCGATAGAGCCGTAGACTGTTCGCCCAGTCAATTTGTGGTGTTTGCACAAAATCATGATCAGGTAGGCAACCGCATGAATGGCGATCGCTTTTCCCACCTGCTGTCGTTTGCAGCACAGAAGCTAGCTGCCGCCGCCACCCTACTTTCGCCCTCTATCCCCATGCTGTTTATGGGCGAAGAATATGGTGAAACTGCCCCGTTTCTCTTCTTCATTAGCCACGATGATCCCCAGTTAGTAGAATCAGTACGGGCAGGTCGAAAAGAAGAGTTTGCTGGATTTCTAGACCAAGGAGAACCCCCTGACCCACAGGCGATCGCCACCTTTGAAGCCTCAAAACTCAACTGGGAACTTCGCCAGGTTCAACCCCACAAATCTCTATGGCAGTTCTACCAAAAGCTTTTACAGTTGCGCGCAGAAAACCCGGCTCTAAACAACTGCGATCGCCAAAACCTAGAAGTTTCGGTACTAGAAGCAGAACATATCTTGAAATTACGCCGCTGGCATCAGAATCATCAGGTTTTGTGCCTATTGAACATCAGCCCCAGCGTTGCTAAGTTTAAGCTAACGTTACCTCCGGGCACCTGGAAAAAACTGCTCGACTCAACCGATGTAGCTTGGGGCGGCGTTGGTTCCCATCTACCCGAAGTGATCCCCACAGAACGGGGGGCTACAGTACCACAGCAGGAACTTGAAATAAGTCCCTACGGTGTGGTGATTTACGGGTGCTAAAGGTGATCTACGAACCTCTGAAAGCAATAAGCTCCTCCCAAAGGCAGAGCAGTGATGGGCAATTCTGACAAGTATAATTCTGGGGTAGCGATCGCCTACCGTAATTTGTTAACCTGTGAGGAAAAATACAGTCTATTGGCAAAATATAGCCTATTAATCATCAAACTCTTTAGTTCTCATCTGCCAAGGCTTAGTCCAAAATCTAAAATCCGAGATCCAAAATCATGATGCAGATTCCCTTGGTCACTTACCGAATTCAATTCCACTCAGGCTTTAACTTTCAATCCGCAATGGCGATCGTCCCTTACCTCAACGAGCTAGGGATTTCTGATCTCTATGCCTCGCCCATCTTCACAGCGAGGAAAGGCAGTACCCACGGCTATGATGTGGTCAATCCCCAAGAAATTAACCCCGAATTAGGCGGCATAGAAAAGTTTGAGGAATTGATCCAAATCTTAAAAAAACACGAAATCGGTTGGCTGCAAGACATCGTGCCGAACCACATGGCGTTCAACAGTCAAAATAAAATGTTGGTAGATGTTTTGGAAAATGGTTCAGACTCAGAGTTCCACAACTTCTTTGATATCAACTGGAATCACCATTATGCCGACTTACGGGGACGAGTTTTAGCCCCATTCTTAGGGAAATTTTACGGCGATTGTTTAGAAAGCGGCGAACTCCAAATCCACTATGAGGAAGACGGTCTCTCCCTAAATTATTATGACCTCAAGTTTCCGTTACGCGTTGAATCTTATGCTCAGGTTTTAATCCATGATCTAGGTACTTTACGCGAGAAATTAGGCAGAAACGACTCTAATTTTGTGAAGATGCTGGGCGTTCTATACGCTGTGAAGTATATCCCATCAGGCGAAGAAGGACGGGAACGCTACGACCAAATTGTATTTATTAAAAGAATGCTCTGGGATCTC
>JBBRCV010000032.1:0-30265 GCA_038204505.1 Elainellales cyanobacterium | reverse complement strand
ACATAAGTCTGTCCAAACGTCTTTCATTCAGAAACTACCCTTCGCCAACCCCAAATTCCGGCAATACCTGCCGCTAATGCCATTGGCGATCGAGCAATTCGACCTTTCGGCTTACGATCTCGTCCTTTCCAGCAACCACGCCGTAGCAAAGGGCATCATTACCCACCCTGACCAACTGCACATTTGCTATATGCATACGCCCATCCGCTACGCTTGGGACTTGCAACAGGAATATTTAAAGGGAGCGCAGCTTAATCGAGGGATTCGCTCTTTTTTTGTGCAATTGGTGCTGCATTATCTGCGGCTTTGGGACTTTGCTAGTGCTAGCCGGGTCGATCACTTTGTGGCGAACTCTCACTTTGTGGCACGACGGATTTGGAAGACCTATCGCCGCCCCGCACAGGTGATTTATCCGCCAGTGGCTGTCGATCGCTTTCAACCGAAAACCCAGCGAGAGGAGTTTTATTTTATACTGTCTCGATTTGTCCCCTACAAGCGGGTTGATCTGGTGGTCGAAGCATTTACGCGCTTGGGGCTGCCGCTGGTTGTGATTGGCGATGGAGCTAACTGGAAACAGGTGAAAGCCTTGGCTGGAGAGAATGTTCAACTTTTGGGGCACCAACCCGATGCGATCGTCGTCGACTATATGCAGCGCTGCAAAGCCTTTGTGTTTGCCGCTGCCGAAGACTTTGGAATTGCCCCCGTAGAAGCACAAGCAGCAGGAGCGCCTGTGATTGCCTACGCCAAAGGAGGCGTTACAGAAACCGTAATTCCAGAGAAGACGGGTGTATTTTTCCTTGAACAGACTGTGGAGAGCCTGATTGAGGCAGTGCTGCGGTTTGAGTCGGAGGCTCACATCTTCGATGTCGAAGTGATCCGTCAGAATGCCGAGCGATTTTCTCCAGAAATTTTTCGGCGGCAGTTCTCCGAGTTCGTCGATGAAAAGATGTCGGATTTTATACGCGATAAAGGTGCGTGATCGACTAGATTTAGAGGCGGCTTGGGTAGAGGCAAGGCTTTGTCATGCTTCTTTTCATACCTCCTGTAGGTTTGAAACGTTACCGGAATGGCATAGAGTATTAGCGTGAGGAGAAACGATTTGCAATGCAACTTAACCGAACGTTACAGCCTGCGCTTTCCGCCCTAACGGTGTCTACGCGCTCATGGCCCACGCTGGCTATTACCCTCGCCACTGACTGCATGGCGTTGGGTCTTGCTGCAATGATGAGCGTCTATGTTCGTTTGTATTTAGATGGACAATTTTATCCTTCTCTTTACTGGCAGCTTTATCCTGTATTAATTGTGTTTATTGTGGCTTACGCAACTGGGGGATTGTATCCCGGTGTAGCAATTAGTCCGGTTGACGAGCTGCGATGGATTAGCTTATCGACTACGCTGATTTATTTGGCGTTGGGGGCAACAGTATTTTTGCGGCGGGAAGGCGAGGTCTATTCCCGTGGTGTTTTTGTCATGGCATGGGTGCTGTCGATCGCCCTAGTGCTGCTGGGTCGAGCCTTAATGCGATCGCTCTTTGCCCATAAGCGTTGGTGGGGGTATCCCGTCATGGTGCTAGGCGCTGGAGTCACGGGCGAAATGGTGATTCGCACCCTCAAAAGTCGTCCCGGTGTGGGGCTAAAGCCCGTTTTGATTTTAGATGATGACCCTGATAAGCACGGTTCTATCTGCGGAGTGCCCGTTGTAGGCGGCGTGTCGTTAGCGCCATCTTTAGCTAAATCTCGCCACATTCCCTACGCCATCATTGCCATGCCGGGGGTTCCTCGGGAACGGATGCTGCAAATTTTAGAGCGATATGGCAGCACCTTCGCGCATCTGCTGATTATTCCAGACCTATTTGATTTCTCTAGTCTTTGGGTATCAGCAAAAGATATGGGCGGCATTTTAGGGCTGCAAGTGCGGCAACGACTGCTGTTGCCGGGTCCTCGGCTTGCCAAGTTTTCCATTGATCTATTCCTAACCCTCTTGGGCGGCGTTGTCTTGCTGCCGATGGTCGGAATCATTGCCCTGCTGATTAAGATAGATTCTCCAGGTTCAATCTTCTATGGGCAGACTCGGATTGGACAACGGGGCGAACGGTTTACTGCCTGGAAGTTTCGGTCAATGGTACGCAACGCTGACCAGGCCCTGCAAGATTATCTCGATCGCCATCCTGAACTTCAAGAGTCGTGGGTCAAAGACCACAAGCTCCGCGAAGATCCACGGGTGACGCGAGTGGGGCGCTTCCTACGGCGCACTAGCCTGGATGAATTGCCCCAGCTCTGGAACGTTTTGCGTGGGGAAATGAGTCTGGTGGGACCGCGCCCGATTGTGGATGAGGAAATCGATCGCTATGGCGACAAGTTTGCCCTTTACACCCGCGTCATTCCCGGCATCACCGGGCTATGGCAAGTTTCAGGACGCAACAACATTACCTACCAAGACCGAGTGAATTTAGATGCCTACTACGTTAGAAATTGGTCGGTATGGCTTGATCTGTACATCCTTATGCGGACGATTTGGGTGGTTATAACCGGAGAAGGAGCGTACTAGGAAGAATGCAGAAATCTAAAATCTGGCAGCTCTTTCGCCTCAGCTTCCTCACCCTTCCCTATTTGTTCTACGTCAGCTTTGTTGGGTTATTCGCGGTCATGCTGGTCGATCGCTTCCGGTTTGGACGAGTCGCCCTCGATCCATTGACCCGCAACAGCTTAGCCATCATCGGCGGGCTGCTGATTTTGAGCTGTGGCTTTGCAGAAAATCGCTCTGAGGCTTTGCTTCAGCTAGCCAATTTTTTACCATTCTTCCTGTTTTTCTCTGTGCTTCCCTACGTGCTACAGGGGACAGAGCGGATGGGGCGGTTGGCGCTGGATCTGGTGATTGCAGCAATTCCACTGAGTTTGCTGGCTTTAGGTGAATATATCCTTAAATCCACCTTTATCCCGCGTGTGATTCGGCGGATGCCGTGGGTGCGATCGCTCCGAAACGCGCCTCATAAAGGTCGGGCAATGGTGGTGTTTACCCATCCCAACTCTCTGGCAAACTATTTAGTATTGATTTTAGGATTGGGGCTGGGGTTGATTTTGTACGATGCTAGTCGAGGTTCAAAGCGTCTGGAGGCGCAGCGATACGGCAGAATTCGAAGAGTTTTACTGTATGTTGGAACCTTCTTAACGCTGGTCGGCATTTTTTGTTCGGGGTCGCGCAATGGGCTGGTTGTGGCGGTCATTCAGATTATTTTGTTTTGCTTCTGCGTTCAGGCAAATCGCAAGATGCTGTTGCCTGGGCTGTTGAGCGTGTTGGGGTTAATTGTAGGATCGGCTTGGTTAGGCATGGGACAGCGATCGCTCGACATTATGAATTGGGCAGACGACCCCCGACCTAGAGTCTGGAGCATTGCCTGGGATTTAATTAAAGAGCGACCCGCGACTGGCTGGGGGTTAGGTAACTACAAGCTAGAATTTCTGCCTCGCTTGCTCGCCCAATATCCTTCCTGCTGGGTGGAACGCACTTACAAGGTCATTCCTTCCAACTGTGATGATGTTAATCATCCCCATAACTTTTGGCTGTTGCTGGGTTCTGAGGCAGGTATTGGGATCATGCTGGGGTTTAGCCTGTGGGTGGGATATATCTGCTTTCGGGGAGTTCGCTGTGTGATGACGGGCAAGCTGAGCCGATGGTCGCGATCGGTTTTGTTGGCTTATCTCTTTGCCTTCTTCGGCTGTGTTAGTTTCGCTATGCTGGATGTGACGTTTTACGATGTACGGCTAAATGCGACAAATTGGCTGCTTTTAGCAGGGATTTATTCAGCTACGCGAGAGTGGGAAGAGAGCTGACGGCGATCGCCACAGGACTGCCTGAAAATAAAGTACTGGTACTTTAGGAGATTTCTGAATCAGAATATACCCGTGGGCAAGCATCTTGCCTGCATTGAAAGCAGTATGCAGGCAAGATGCCTGCCCTACAAAGGGATTTTAATTGATGGAAATCTCTTAAGTCCTGCTTTGATTATTAGGGTGATTTAGCGCCAATACCGCTTTCCGCCCAGCAAAAACACGCCCAAGACAATCCCTAGCAAAGAGATTTGGCTAGGGGCAATTAATCCTTCGGGTAAGGGCAAAAAAGATTTGACGATCAGCACTACCATTAAGCATAAAATTAAAGTCCACAGCACATTAGTATTGATAGCGGTGCGAGGAAATAGGGTTTCTAAAAAATAAACGGCGATCGCCCCAACTCCGGCTGAAACGGCGAGATCGGTAATAGTGCGCCAAGGGGGAGTGTAGAGCGTCGCCAAGACTTGGCTGGCGATCGCCGAATTCATGGTGCTAAACCCTACGGCATACGATAAAACGATGGTGCAAAAAATAGTAACCGCAGCAGTGAGGAAAAGCGATCGCCAGGGTAGATATTTAAGTCGCTGCATAAGAATAAAAAGTCGTGAGGTAGCTTGATTCTAAGATACGCCCACCTGGGGGAAATCTTTAAAGATTCCCACGTCTGGATTCAAGGGATATGCTACCGTCATATATCCCTCCTCCTATCCCTTTATGCTGCCTAGAGATATTGGTCTTGCGGTTTTAACCATGGCAATTTGGGGGTTTAACTTTGTCGTTATCAAAGTTGGGCTAGAAAGCTTTCCACCACTGCTATTTTCTTCGCTGCGGTTTGTGCTGGCGGCGTTTCCTCTAGTGTTCTTTGTCGGCAAGCCCTCTGTGTCCTGGCAATATATTGTGGGCATTGGGTTGTTTTTGGGAGTGGCTCAGTTCGGGCTGCTGTTTATTAGGTCGGCGCAGCCTGTGTGGGGAGGAATGCCTGCTGGGTTGGCTTCGCTGGTGTTGCAAACTCAGGCGTTTTTTACACTGCTGTTTGCAGCGATCGCCCTTACTGAAAGACCGCTCCCCAACCAAATTCTAGGCATGATCGTTGCGTTCAGCGGCATTGGTTTACTCACCCTCGATAAAGGGCAAATCCAGTCTCTGCCTGCTCTAGCTTTAGTCATTGCCGCTGCCGCCTGTTGGGGCGTTGCCAATATTTTTATGAAACGGGCAAATGCACCCGATGTGTTTCGCCTGATTATTTGGGTCAGCCTAGTGCCACCGCTGCCGCTCCTAGGACTTTCTTGGATCTTAGAAGGGCAAACCCAAATTGTTGATGCTCTAACCCATCTCAACGGCAAAGGACTAGGAGCGCTCGTCTACATTTCCTTCCTCTCAACCATCTTGGGGTTTGGCATTTGGGGAGCTTTACTGAAACGCTATAAGGCTAACTTGGTGGCACCTTTTACTTTGCTGGTGCCAATTTTTGGGGTGATTTCAGCGGCGATCGTGCTTCATGAACGTCTGACGCTCATTCAGGGATTAGCGGCAATTTTGGTGTTGTGTGGGTTGGTTTTCAATTTGCGGCAAGGTCGAGCTTCTGCGTCATAAGAGAAGTCAGAAAGGTCGACAGTTAGGGGCGATCGCCTATGGCTTTACAATAGACAACAATCTCTGTTCTGCGGCTTGGGGCAACTCAAGCACCACAAAGAAACTTTGAGGATACAGATAATCTTCTGCCGATCCGTCCACGACTCGGACATAACCTTTTTGGCTGGCAATATCATCAGGCAAAATCTGATAAACCTTGAGCAGTTCTAGATCGTCACAGTCATCATTACAGATACAAATTCTAAACCTTCCTCTAGTGTTTTCCATACTGCTACTTAATCAATGCTCACTCCTCTAACCATCTTTGGCTTTTCTCGACTGGCGATCGGGGCTTGTTCAATTAATCGAGATTGCACTTGATGCGCCTGAAAATAGCTCTGCCACATTTCCGGCGCGTTCAACGTTTCTCCTCCGTGCTTCGTTAACCGTTGTCGTACTTGGCAAAGAACAGGTGTATTGACGCAAGCCCCAGAAATAATCACTTGCCCTTTGGTGAGAGAGGGCAGCTCCTTCAACAAATCCCGTCCTGCCGCTTCTACCCCATATTTGAGGCTGTCTTGGTCTACCGGGTTGACGATACGCATGAGGAATTGGCTCATGCATTGAGACAGCACATCTGCATCAATCTTGCCGGGGCGCTGGGTAATCAGCCCAATGCCTAAGCCAAACTTGCGTCCCTCGCTGAGAATGGTGCGGATGATCATTTTGCAGCGAGAAGGTTCGTGGGCAGGGGCAAAGCGGTGGGCTTCTTCGATCAAGATGAAGACAGGGTAGGGCAGATAGTTTTCGTCGTCGGGAGTAATGTTTTCTTTCTGGGTATTCATGCGGGCTTGGTTCGATTGCCGTAAGATTGCCGCACAGATGACCTGTTGCTCTTCTTGGCTAATTTCGTTCATTTGCAGGACGGTTACTTGTCCAGGTTCAAACAAATCTTTGGGGGCGAGGTGGTTGGCGGGATGGAAATAGGGTGAGTTCGCTAAGCGATCGAGTTTCCACTCTAAGGCTGGAGCCGAAGACCCAATTTTCTCGTTCCCGTCATCATCTTCTGAGCGATCGGCTTCAAAAACGGCAGCGATTAGATCATTAACACCCCAGCGATAATCACCTTGCCGCTTGTGCTTGTTGAGAATGATAAAGGCTTTGTTGAGGATCGATTGCTGGCGATCGCTCATCTCCGGTAGCAGCGTCAAAATATCGTAGAAATTCAAAGACGACATCCGAATTTGAATATCATTGGGTGTCAGAATTTTCACCTTGGGCGCGTAGCCGGGAGCCGTAAAGTCAGGATGTCCTCGCATATCTGCCAGCGTCCCATATTCTCCGTGGGGGTCAAAAATCAGTACCGCTGCTCGGTTGTGGGGCGACAACAGTTCCTCAACTAACACACCTGCTGTATATGACTTTCCCGAACCTGTACCCGCCAAAATTGCCATGTGGGTACTGACCAATTCCTTCACGTCCAGCACCACAGGTACCGCTCCCAGCTCTCGCAGCAGTAACGATCCAATAGCAGCAGAACCAACTTCTCCAGGCTGCTTTTTGTTCACCACTGCTTGCAGCCCTTCATCGCTTGCCAGATATACCTTGGCACCCGGATTAGGCGTAACGCGTGGGTTCATGAAGCCTAGGGCTGGGTGAAAATAGCCAATTACATCGACCGTGACTTCGTAAATTTCGGGGTTGGGGTGAGAGAACCCGACTAGGGCAGCGATCGCCTCTGGGCTAATTTCAGTATCGGCAAACATGCGATCGGGCAAATGGTCGATTAAACAACGCGCCGAAATTTTGCCTAGGATTTGCCGAATATCCGATCGCCCGACCGTATCTGGCGCTTCCACCTCGTAATAGACAAACTCGCCAATCTTTACAAAGCGGTTATCTGCCGTAATAAATAAGTACTGGTTGCCATTTTCTCCAGGTCCCTTGACCGTGCCGACCGTATTGGGAGAAGACAGAGAGATCGGTTTAGCCATAGGTCAACAGAGATAAGAGAACGATTGTTCTGGTATGGATTGCTTAGAGCATACACTTTTTGCCCCAAATTTGCTGCTCTTAATTGTTAATGTCTACTTCCAAATAGGTATTGCTAATTATTAATAACCCCTATCAAAATTTCAATTTAGTCCAGAGTTTTCCTTTAATGGGTGTTAACACCCCAATTGAGTTTAATCCCTGGGCAAAGCTGGTTTCAACGTCAGGGAAATCACGGATACAAAGGCGAAGTTGAGCGGATAACCTGTTTCACATGAACAGTTTTAGTTTTCTAACAGCTAGTTTTTAACAGACTGTTAGGGATATCTAAAAAAGAATAAAAAGTTGAAAGTTTTCCTGAAAATATCTGTACGACTGACCTAGAGAAAGCCTAGCTAAGCTTCTCTTCGTTTCTCGCCGTGTGTTCCTGTGTTTGAGTCTGTCTAAGAAAATGAAAATAGATTGTCATACAAAGCTACGTCTTGTCCTAAAAACTGGTAGCTCTTCTAAGCTGATAAGGCGAAGGCGCTCCTATCTTAAGCTTCAACCTGATTTACCTAATATTCCGCCTCCGTCATCGCCTATTGACGGGAGCCGCAATCGTTATTTTGAGCAACGCCAGAATCAGGTCTTCAGCACCAGTGAGAGTGCCCAGGATGCTCTGCTAAAGCTAAGTAAGTTCCTAGGAGAAACCTTTCAAGCAGACTGTTGCTTCATTGCGGCAAGTTCGTCTTTGAACGCCTGTTGGCTGCCTGATAGCCTTTCAATGCATCTTCAACAGAAGCTTTGGGGATGGTTTCAACAGCCATTGCTGAAAGAACAATGGATCAACGATGAGCTGGCGATCGCCGATGTTCAAACCCTTGTGCCCCTGGATGATTTCCCATTCCAGTCAATTTTGGCAATTCGGACTCGTCACTATGGCAAGTTCAACGGCATGATTTGCCTAATGCGCGCTGCTTCGCAGATACCACAAGGGTCGCTCGCCTACTCTTGGCAAGAGCAAGACTTAGAGATCCTCAAAACCCTATCGCCTCAAGTGGCGATCGCCATTACCCAAGCCAAGCTTGAACAGCAAACGCAACAACAAATTTGTTACCAATCGATCAGCGATCAACTCACTGCTGCTATTCGCACTAATGTAGATTTAACTCAGATCTTTGACCTGGCATTGATCGGTATTACCCAGTCTATCGGCGCTAGTCGAGGCATGGTGCTGTTGCTAGATGCTGAATCTTTGGGCGATATCTCCGAGATACCCGCAAGGGGTCACACCTCCGATCAGCTATTAGAAACCGCTCTAACCACTCAAGTTACGGTTGCCTCTGAATACCCGCAGGCTTGCCCTTTTCCAAGATTAGCAATAGATGAAGATCCTGACCTTAAAGCGCTAGAACAAAATCAGGGCACTTGGTTGAACTATAGCTTTCAGACGGCAGAGTGCAGCCTTTGCCAAACGCTGTTGACCCCAACCTTAGAACCCTTAATCTGCTCAGCTCTAATCGCTCCAGAGGAGTGTGAACCTGTTGCTCCTGTCTTTCAGCTTGAAGATCTGCCATCCCTGCTGCTGCTGCCCATTGAACATCAGAACCGAGTGATGGGATGCCTGGTGGTGCAGCATTGTGAGCTGCGAGAATGGGCAGTGGAAGAGCGATCGTTTGTAAAACTCGTTGCCGCCCAACTCAGCACCGCTATTGTGCAGAGCCGCTCCTTGCAGCACATTCAAGCGATCGTGACCCAGCGCACTACCCAATTACAACAAAGTTTAAAAGTGCAAGCTAAGCTCTACGAAAAAACAAGGCAACAGCTTGAGCAACTTCGCAAACTTGACGAGGAACGTGAAGAATTTTTGAGCACCGTTAGTCACGAGCTGCTGACTCCGCTGACCAGTATGAGTCTGGCAGTGCGAATGCTGCAACAAGCCACTTTAACTCCCGATCGCCAAGCTCGCTACCTCGACATTTTAGAGCAGCAGTGTCAGCAAGAAACTCAGCTCATTAATGACATGCTGGCGCTCCGCAAGGTAGAGGAACCTGCGGCAGTTCAACTCCCTCAAATCGAACTGCAACCATTAATTCGAGACGCAGCACAATCTGACTTAGAGCGCTGGCAAAAAAAAGGCTTAGAACTCTGTCTCGATTTACCCACTCAACCGCTTACCATCAATTCTGACCCGAAAAGCTTCAACCGCATTTTAGTAGAGCTACTCGATAATGCTCGTAAATATGCTGACTCTAACTCCCAGGTTCACCTGAAGGTCGGGCAGACTAAGCACCCAACTGACTCCACTGTCTTGACCTTGCAAAGTATGGGGGTAGGCATTCAGCCCCAGGAAATTGATCAAATTTTCAACAAGTTTAAGCGGGGAGAAGGGGTGACTAAACAGGCGATTCAGGGAACCGGATTAGGGCTAGCATTGGTCAAACGATTGGTGAAGCATTTGAATGGGGCGATCGCCGTTTCCAGTAAACCTATTTCTTCAAGTGAATCTTGGGAAACCTGCTTCACTGTCACGCTACCCTTTAGTCAAGATGGCAAGATTCAGACAGTTTGATTAGTTACGCGAGGAGCCGAATCGGGTAGGCTATTAGAAAGTTGCAGATTAGGAATATGACTGAAAACCTACAGCTTACCGACGACCCCACGCTTGAAGAAGCCTCCTGCAAATTCCGTGGCGAAGTAGAAGTCTGTACCGACAGTGCCGAAGGTAGACAGCGACAGATTTCTGCGCGTATCCAAATTCCTCACCCGGTCGAAAAAGTTTGGCAAGTGCTGACCGATTACGATCATTTGGCAGACTTTATTCCTAGTCTGGCAAAAAGCCAAAAAATTGAGCATCCCCAAGGCGGCATTCGCTTAGAGCAAGTTGGCACTCAGTCTTGGCTAAAGTTCAAGTTTTGCGCCAAAGTCGTCCTCGATATGGTGGAACAGTTTCCCCATCAACTTGACTTCCAAATGGTGGAAGGCGATTTCAAAAAGTTTTTTGGAAGCTGGGTTTTGCAGCCCAATACCGATGGTAGTGGCACTGAGCTATGCTACACTATTTGCGTGTTGCCACCTCTCTCTATGCCTATTGGCATGATTGAGCGGCGGCTAAAAAGCGGTTTGGTGCTGAATCTTTCGGCAATTCGACAGCGGACTGACGTAATGTTTGGTGATGGGATATCAAGTTAGGTCTGGTTTGATTAAGAGAGCGAGCAATTCTGCTGCCTCAGTATCTTGGCTAATGACTTTTCCTTGGCGATCGCACAAAATCGTCCCCACGCGCATTTTTACATCGCCATACTTCCGCACATAATCACTTCCCCGCTGACTAATTCGTTGCGCCAACGCTCCAAATACCGCTTCTGCTAACCCCAATACTAATAGCGTCTGATAAGCTGCATCTGCCGTTGGCGCATTCAATACTGCCTGTACTGCCGCTAAATTTCCCCCTGCCTGCACTACTGCTGTACTGATAATTTCCAGCTTGGCATCGGCTAAGTGGCTAGAGGTATTGAAAATTCCACCCGCTAGCTTAATCAATTTGCCCTGATACCCTAATAGCAGCACAGACTGCGCTTCTCGCAACCCTGCCTCTACCAGCAGCGCCCCAATCCAGTTCCCCGTCTGCACCACTGCTTCATCGGGAATGCCCAAACGCTTCGCCACCTGCATTCCATTACTGCCCAGACAAAAGACGAGATGGGGATGCGCCCGGACTTTGACCTGCAACGCCGTCCGCAAGGATTCCAAATGATCGGCTGCCGATAACGGCTGCGAAATGCCGCTTGTGCCCAGCAGCGATAGACCTTCTAGAATGCCAAAGGCTTCGTTAGAGGTGCGCTGGGCAAGCTGGCGACCTTCGGGCAGAATGATCGAAACTGTCACGGTTTGATCATCGGCAATCAGCGGCAATAGGTTTGCACCAAATAGGCGACGGGCATAGCTGTAAATGGCTGCGTCTCCTGCTGCGGTTCTGCCCAAGCCTTCGCCTGCTTCAAGAATTAAAGCCTGGGACTGATGGGTATCTCGGAGAGCACGCCTTACCCATGCCCAAATTGGCGTGTTTCGAGTCAGATCCAAATTGTCCCCAGGATCGCTCATTGTTACAGCCAAAGCGCTCGTAGCATCTAGCCGAGCGACTTGCTGAATTGAAATCTCTGCGCTGCTAGGCTGTGATTCTGGCAGTAAATTGAGGGTGACGGTTTGTGGTGTAGCGTTGCCCTGTAGATGCAGAAGCGCCGCCTTGGCCGATGCCACTGCAAACACGGGGAGCGTATAGCCTGTACGAGCCATGATTCGTTTTTTCTAGGATGTGAGGCTCTAAATTTGTGAGGCTCTAAATTTCTCGAATCTCAAGCAAGGTGGCGATCGACTGCCCCGCTAAACTCCTCGTAAGGCTTGACTCCAATGAGGGTTTCCAGCAACTCTCCTTGCTTAAAGAACATGACCGCTGGAATACTGCGGATGCTAAACCGCTTAGCAAGTTCTTTATTTGAATCTAAATCAAGCTTAAAGACTCTGATGCGATCGCCATATCCATCTGCAAGTTGATCCATCATGGGTGCTACAAGTTTACAAGGACCGCACCAGCTTGCAGTACAGTCAACGACCAATAAGGACTCACCGCTTAAAAGCACGTCAAATTCGGCTTCGTCTTGAACAAAAGTTGCTGTACCCATTTTTGCGTCTCCAAGTATCAGGATGTATCGGCTCTGATCATACGCTACTGACATGCCCTCTTATACACTTCAAGCGACACGACAAATCGTCTGAGGCTCCGGCAGGCGATCGCTTGCTGATTCATAGGCAATTACCAACGACTCTAAGGCTTCGATTCCATTGGCTACGGTTAATTGGTAGGTATCACCATGAGTCCGCCACTGCTGCCCCGGAAAGTCAGGAAATCCGACTAGAAAGCAATGGTTTTCGTCCGACCATTGAATGACCATCTGGTATTTGAAATTAGTCATCTTGTTGGGTTCTCTCCACTGCTTCAATAGTTGCTAGAATCTCATTCTCTTGATAACGCTTGGCAGAATTGGTTTGAAGGCAATCTTAGTAGATAATCAGCCTTGCTACTCTGAAGGTGATCTTGCGTGTTGACTGATAATGCCCTAACCTCCCAACGCCTCAAAACTGCTGTCATCTTTGCTTCAACAATGTGGCTATCTAGCCGCCTAATTATTTGGGTTGCCATGCTGCTGATTGCTCCAGCTTTGCCGATTCCTTCGTCTGGTGAAGCGCCGGGAGCGGGATGGGACGTGTTTTCCCAGTGGGATAGTCGGCACTACGAAAAAATTGTTACTAAGGGCTACCAGTTTAAAGACAATGGCAAAGGCTATAACGTGGCATTCTTTCCGCTGTATCCGTTGTTAGTCAAAGGCGCGATGAGCCTGGGCTTGTCGTTTGAAGTTGCAGGGACGATTATTAATAACCTGGCGTTTTGGGGGGCGCTAGTGGTGCTGTATCTTTGGGCAGAAGAGCGGCATGGGCGACGGGTAGCGCAGTGGGCAACGGCGGCGTTGGCGTGGTGTCCGTTTTCGTTATTCGGTGCAGTTGTGTATACCGAAGGATTATTTTTGTTGGGCAGCACAGCCGCTCTACGAGCATTCGATCGCCAACAATACGGCTGGGCAGCACTCTTTGGAGCCTTGACTACTGCGATTCGTCCGCCCGGAGTAGCCCTGATTCCTACATTTTTAGTAGTGGCTTGGCGAGAAAAGCGGGCTCTTCGAGATACCCACAAGGGGTCGCCCCGCGCTTATCTCACAGCCCTCTTCACCCGCGCCGGAATTTTGTCTTATATGCTCTATTGCTGGCTGCGCTTTCAGCAACCTTTGGCGTTTCTGCTGGCACAACGCGGCTGGCGACCTGTTGAGGAGTTTCATTGGAAGCCTTGGCTGAGCTTGTTAACTACGGTCATGGTCGGGGCTGTCAATGAGGACAAGGGGCGACTGGTTGATCCGTGGTATCCGTTGGCGATGTTGGCGATCGCTCTCCTCTCACTGCTGCTGTGGAAAATGCGCGATCGCCTCGGCTCTCCTAAAACAGGTTACGGATTTTGTATTCTCGCCGTTCTTCTCTGGCTGGTTGGCGGTTCTCCGCTGATCACTGTCGTCATGGTGTTGGGAGGTGGCTATCTAATTTGGCACTTTCGTCACCAACTTTCCCCTACTGCATTTTGGTATGGATTTTTTAGCTGGGTGATTATTCTAGGGTTGGGTAGAACAATTTCGGTAGAACGGTTTGCTTTTGCTTGTGTGCCGTGGGCGATCGCTTTCGGGCTGCTCGTCAGCCGTTATCCGCGTTGGGGCTACGCTACGCTAATGTTCTTCAGCATTCTTCTAGCAAGTTACTCTATCCGTTTTGCTCAAGGACTGTGGGCAGGCTGAATTTACTATTAATTAATAATGCTCAAGAAGCTTGCGATTTAAGTTGATAGGAGAACACATCTACAGAGATTGATTTAACGGGTTTTGCCTCTCCATGCAGCATGACTCGAATTCGTTCGGTAGTTTCTCGGTTAAAAGTCTCTTCACCACAGCGAGAACATTGTGTAGCTGGAATCTTCTCAACCAAATAAAACTTTCCATCAATTTGAAAGATCTCATTCACTAACTCTGTATGAGATTCTTCTGAGTTGCAAACATGACATTTAAACATTACTTCCTCCTGGTTCTGAAATCTGGATTACTTCACTCAGTTTTCCATTCGGCTTCTGGAATGTCAGCACTGATCATAATGTTACGTAGTGTACCGATCGGTAAATCACGTCTCTTATGGTATGGCACAATCACTTGAAGCTGACGATCGAGATTTCGCCACTTACGATGGCTGCCCTTTTGAGAAATTAGTTCAAATCCATAACTTTCTAAAATGCGTTCAACTTCATCTGCGTTCATGCGTCGGGTGCGAGTCATCCAACCGAAACCTCTCGCAAAATGGCTCCTGATTTTAATTCGATGGGGTCAGGATCAAGATAGAGTTCGATCGCTTCACGAATATTTTCTAACGCTGCCGCTTCTGTTTCTCCAGCCGAAACACAACCTGGTAATTCTGGACACCAAATCGCCCAATCTCCCGTTTCAGGATCAGTTTCAAGCACAACCCGCCATTTCATAGTGGTTTCTCCTTAAATTCAAGTTGGAATTGCCTTCATGTCCATATCCGCTGCACGGGATAAGCATCAAACTCAGAATCTCGACTAACCAAAGAAATTGACCTGTTTACTGCTTGAGCTATCAGAATGCGATCGAATGGATCTTTATGATGAAGCGGTAGTTGACGAAGTTGTATCGTGTCTTTGATGGAAATTGGCAACAATTTAAACTTTGTAGAATTGAATCCTGCTTCAATATCATTAAAATCAGTTCGCAAAGAAATCTTTCCTATCGAGAGCTTAATTGAAATTTCCCAAAAACTAGCAATACTAACAAACACATTGTCTGTAGTCTCAATCATTTCTCTTATAAAGCTTGGCAAGGCTGGATCATCCTCCGATAACCAGATAAAAGTATGAGTATCTAACAAAATAGAACTCATTACATATATTCCTCAAACTCTTCTAGTGGCTCATCAAAGTCATCTGGCAATGGCAAAACAAACGTTCCTTTCATTGAACCTGCCAACCGATGCTTTTTCGGTGCTTCTTCTAAAGGAGAATTTGTAGTGTGTTTGTCTAGTAGAAACTCAATGTAATGGAGTACTTCTGTTTGAAGTGGTTCAGGAAGTTTGTCTAATTTTTCTAGAATGACTGGTTGTATCATTTGCTTTTCTTAAGAAATGGATATACCTATTGTAGACAACGATCTGATGTGGGATTATCCCTGATGTTCTACAGTATCTGGCATTTGTTGAACGATCGCCATCGTCTCAACGCTAACAGTACAGACCCTTTGCAGTAAGTCAATAACGTGTTCTTTGTAGTCAGCAAATTTGTAGGTGTTGAAGAGTTTGGCGATCGTCGGGTCTTTGGGTTTCTTCTCTTTGTATTGGTCGAGTATCCATTCCAGTGCCGATCGGTTGCCGAGTTTGTAGTCCCAGGCGATCGCCGGAACTCCTTCTAAGGTTGTCTCAGTATCGAGGATGATTTTGCCCTCGGTTTTGTCTGCCTTTAATTTGGCTTTGGGAATAGTGCGTTTGATTGGTTTGGCGGTGTCGGGTTCGTCGGTAGGAAGCAATGACACCTGTAGAGGCGTTTCGTTTATCTTTGCGCGTCCAACATCGACTCGCTTTAGTCCGTAGGGTTCGATCGCCTCATAGTTCAAATGCAGTTCCATCAAGGCTTTGCCCCAGGTTGACCATTGATGAAAGTCGGCGTAGAAAGGCAGGCGGGGAAATTCGCGTTTGAGGTTGAGTTCGTATTTAGTGCGATATGCCGGATGGTGGAGAACGGCGTAGGTGTAGTGGAAGATATCTTCTTTTGTGATGGTGCGATCGCTATACCGTGTATGAAATTGGGTTAAACCCCAGTCAGTAATGTTATCAATGCGATCGCCGTTTTTCTCGTAGCGGTAGAAGGGAAGGCATTGAGAACCACTTTGAGGTAATAAATCACTTAATTGATCAACAGTAAGTGCAAAGAAATCCCAGGCACTACCAACTTTGAACCAGATAGAAAAATTCTCTTTTCTCAATTCACTTCCAAACATCTCATAATGATTTTGAGTCAATCTATGACTCAATAATTTATCTGCATAAAAATATTGTTTAATGTAGGGTCTATAAACAGAATTAACAAGTTTATTTCCCTGAAAAACTAGCTTAATTTTATTCTTAGCATGATCATCTAAAGATGAACTCCACTTTATCTGTGAATCATGTTCACCTTTTTCCATACTTAGATTATACTTCTCTACAAAAAACTTTACTTTTGCTTCTAAATTAGATTGATCGAAGTCATAAACCCAGTCATCTCTTGTAGTTTCTACACCTCTCGAAAATAAGATAAAAACTGCTAGTTCAGACTTGCCTTCCTTCACCTCCTTATCAATCAACGGCAAAAAACTATCAAAATCGTTGTCAGTTAAATTAATCCAATTCGCCTTCTGATCGGGTGTAATATGGTCAAACGGAATATCTTCAAACCTTGTCCGTTCAAACCAGTCAAGCTTTTCTTCCTTTGTCTGCTCATCTTGCATCGTAAAGTAGAAGATTTTAGCCTTCTTCATGTCCATAATCTCTGAATCGGATACGTATCAAGTTTTTTGTCAGCGCTAGTAATGATAAGAGAGCGGTTGATTGCCTGTGAGATCAGCATTCGATCAAACGGATCTCGATGGTCAGAATTTAAGGGAAGTGAGATATAGGTTATTGCGTCTTCAAAGGTAATAGGTAGCTCCAGAATACTCAAGCTAATCATATTGAGCTTAATCGTTTCCAGTGGGGTTAGAAGTGTTAACTTTCCAACACTAACCTTAATAGCAATCTCCCAAATTGAGGCAAGGCTAACAAATACAGACTCAGTATCTTCTATTTGTCGTTTAACAGAGGTTGGTAGCCTAGAGTCACCGTTGATGAACCAGAGCAATGTATGAGTGTCCAGTAGCATAACAAAATTACATATAGTCCTTAAGGTCTTCGAGCGGTTCATCAAAATCGTCAGACATAATGATCATGCCTTTCATTGTTCCTCCAACACGATACTTTTTAGGGGCAATTTCTTGCTCTAAATCTTGTTTCTCCTCCTCAATTAATGAATCGATATAATGCAGGACTTTTACCTGTAGAGACTCAGGAAGACCCTCTAGTTTTTCCAAAATGGCAGGCTGTATCATCAGTTTTTCTCCTTTTTAACTTTTACTAAAAACATCACCGCGATACCAGTTTGAATGCCAAACACATTGTTTTTCGTTCCCGAAATCTTTGGGTTGTTCCTCACATCTGACTGAGTATCAACAATGTAAACATAATCAAACTCCTTATCAAGAGACTTACGAAATCCATCAAACGTCTTAGAGTCAATAAACGATCGATTGGTAATAAACGCAACTAGACCGTTCTGTCCTAAGCGATCGCTTGCCCACCTAAAGAAGCGGGTATACATATCGTAAATAACAATCTGATTTTGAGCCGTACCTTCTTTGATATAGCTCTCTTTAATTGCCTTATCAATGCCTTTATAAAGACGGTTAGAATTGCGCTGATTGAAGTTTTCCTGATGGGCATTGTAGGGCGGGTTGCCAATGATTACAGAAATGGTGCGATCGTTCTGTTGCTGAATTCGGGAAGTGTTCTGTACACTCATCGCAAACAAATCAAATTGCTTTCCCTCAAATCCACAATGATCGAGCGTGTCTACTAAACAAATATTCTTAAATTCCTCATATTTACCCATCTTCTGCTGATAGGTGAACTCAATATTTAAGTTGGCGATGTAATAGGGCAGAATCGCTACTTCATTACAGTGAATCTCGTTCTTATACTTATGCTCCAGCTTATCAGGCGGCAAATATTCGATTAGTTCTGTGATATAGGTTCCTGTGCCTGTACAAGGATCTAAAATCTCCACACCTGGATCACTCAACAGTTTGCCAAAGTGCTTATGCACCAGATAATCAGCACTTTCAATCATGAAACGGACGATCTCATTTGGCGTATAAACAATGCCCAGGCGATCGGCAGCCTTCGGGTTGTATGCCTTGTAAAAATTCTCGTAGATCGCTTTAAGAAACTTCTGTTTTTCGTGGTGGTTAACAATGTTCTCAGAATTGCGGCGAATCACTGCGTAGTAATGCTCAATGCTCTTGAGCGTATTCCGACGAGTATTTCCTGTAAAAAAAGTATTGATGATCTCCGACAGTTCCCGTGCAATATTATTCTCTCGGTGAAACTGCGACTCATGGAAAATATTGGTAAAAATATCCTCCGTAAGAATGTGCTGAATCAACATCTCATGGATATCAGAAACCTCAATTTCCGGGTTAATTGACTGGCGACAAACTGCTAAAAACGTGTTGCGGCGTTCCCTAAATTGCGTGTTTCCTGCTTCCTGCTGAGCAATAATGTCTCGCAACGCTTCCAGAATATGCGGCACATCTTCTTTGAATCTAATGATTGCCCGCCGAAAGTCCTGCACCTCCGCCCGTTCGTAGTCCACAAAGAAATTCAGCAGATTATCCAGCGCCTCGGCATCCTTCATCGAAACGCGAGCCACCTCCTGACTATGCTGAATCAGGACAGCCGTTTGAGAGTCTTCAAACAAAATATTTTCGTCAGGATAGCCCTTCCCAAACTTCTTCTCAATCTCGTCATCCAGGCGATCGTACTCATCCTTACTTTCCCACCAGCCATGCTCTAAACGGATTGCATCCTTAACCGTGCCATCTGGACGAACCGTAGTGTTGAACTTCGTCTTAAAATCCAGCTCCGGGATCAGCAAATAGTTGCGAGGCTTGCAATAGTCGTTCAGCAATCGCTCAAACGCATTACGAATACTGGTTTCCTTCCGAGAACCCCCATATCGAATGATCTTGGCAACTTCAGACTGATACTGCGTAACAAGCAACCTGGACATATAGCAAACTCCGGCAACTACGAAGAAGGGATGAACCTAAAGCTAACTCTCAGCATTCCCACTTAATTCTCCATCTTTCATCAGTAATTCTGTAGATCAGGCATCTTCATGATCACCTAAAAGTTGAGAGAGCCTCGATCGCCCAACATCTTCCCTAAAAAATGCTTGTGTAAAAGCCGCCTTTGCCCTTATGCTAATCAACACTGGTTTTGATACCAGTAAAACAGACCAAATAAACAGGCTTAAGGTGAGGACGCTGGCTAGAAGTGATGACAACACTCCCAACCAGCTAACCTGACTTTCTGACGGTGGCAGAAAGCTAGGCTGTGACGATTTTATCGTTTCACCTCGCTAATGTTGCACAAGTTGTTAGGCAACCACGCCTTAAGCTTTTCTTCTCAACCCAACATTAGCGAGGGAAATAGTGATGACTACAGAGTTCAACGAACTGCTGCCCGTTCCGCACGGCGATAAAGCGCAAGTGTGGATTGTCGGATCTCGGGATCAGGTGATCCACTTAATGAACGAGTTCTACGTTAAGAAGATAGCCAGCGATCGCGTTAATTTCACGCCGATCGTTCCAGCACCATTTGCCAGCGGCAAGTACATGAGCGTCCTGGTGAGATAGACAGAACATCAAGGGCTACGTGTATTTATGCCGTAGCCCTGATCATGCGATCGCCCCTCTAATCTTTAAAGCACGAAATCCCTAATTAACACCAGGAACTTGATTCTTGAAATTCTGCAAACCCTTGTACCCAGAAACCTCTGCTAACTTCTGCAACTTCTGAGTTCCCTCTAACTTCTGTCCACCCACATCCCAAGTTGGAAAGCCCGTAATCTTGTTCGCTTCACAAAGCGCCGTCTGAGAATTCTGACCATCGGGAGCGCACTCAACATAAGGAAAATCCTTAGCCGCTTCCTTCCCAAACAGCTCCTTCTGATCGTGGCAATGCGGACACCAATAAGCGCCGTACATCTTTGCCCCTGTCGCTTTAAGATGCTTTGCCAAAGCCACCTCAGATTGCCCCGAAAACCGCTCCACAAGCGGACCCACTGCTCCCGGCGTATTTGGACCCACATCCGCTGTTCCGCCAATATTGGAGTAAATACCCAGAGTTGCCACAATCGTTGCCAGTGTCACGATCGCCCCCGTAAAAAAGAGTTGCCCTCGGTCTTCCCACTCTCGCCCCAGCAGCGTCAATACAAACAAACTCAGGGCAAACAGCGCCGAAGCAATGCAGTAATAGCAAATGCCACCTGCCCCATACTGTGCCACAAACTGGCTAAACATAATAAACATTAAATAGCCGCTAAACACCAACATGGCGGTCGCACCCGCAAATAGCAGCAGCCAAGTCGTGTTCTCTACGCTAGTCCGAGTTTGCCGATTCTTGTCTGCATCGATCGCCAAAGGAACCAGCGCAAAAGCCGCCATCGCCAGATATGCCAGGAAGCCAAATAGAGCTAAGGGCAACCCAAAAACTTCAGCATAAGGGCTAGAGAGAACTTGTTCACAGCCGCTAGTGGGGCAGGCTGTCTCGCCGCCAAACAGCTTGTTATAAGTGATGTAGCCAGTGTTGATGGCTCCTAATATGGCGATCGCCCCAATTAAATAACGAGAACGACGATACATCCAAGGCACTTGACGGCGACGGCTACTCATAAAACCCCTGTTTCCCCAATATCTCTAACATAAGAACGTTCTCTATTCTGGCTTAAACTACCCCAATTGGTCTGAACTCTATCCAAGAATTCCAAGCCAGAAGGCTTAAGAAGCAACAGTTGATTGAATTGGCTTCGTGTCCTCTTGTGGCTCCTGTGGCTCTTGTAGCTCTAAGCTGCGCTGCATTGTCTCAACAAACTGGCTCACCCGATTAGGATCAATAGGTTGCTCAATTTGCCCCCGTCGCTTCAGCGAACTCGACACAATCACGCCATCTGCTGCTTGAATCAGTTGAGGAATATTTTCCCAACTCGCGCCACTCCCAATAAATACTGGAGTCCCTTTAGCAGCAGCACTTGCCAACTCTAAATCTTCTAAATTGGGCGGACTACCCGTTGCCCAACCTGACAAAATGATGCCATCGGCTAAACCGCGTTGAATCGTTTCCTGCACAGCGGTTGTCAGGTTAGGCGAACTTAGCGGTCGCGCATGTTTGACCAATACATCTGCCAAAATTTTGACATCCCTGCCTAGCTCTCGGCGGTAGCGCAACAGTTCATACGCCTGCCCCTCGATCAACCCCTGGTCGGTTGCCATCACGCCAGTCAAAACATTGACGCGAATAAATGCGGCGTTGACACAGGAGGCGATCGCCAACGCGCTCCTCGCATCATTTCGTAAAACATTGATGCCAATCGGCAGCGTCACCATCTGTTTCAACTGATGCACCACTACGGTCATGGCGCTCACCACTGCGGGATCAACCGCATTTTTAGGAAAAGGTGCATCAAAAAAGTTTTCGACAATGATGCCATGCACACCGCCCGCAGCCAGCGCAGTTGCTTCTTGCTCTGCCCGGTCAATAACAACCTTGAGGTCACCGCCCCAGCGGGGAGACGTTGGCAACGGCAAAAGGTGAACCACACCAATAACAGGATTCAGGGTTTTGAAAATCTGGTTTAAGTCCACGAGCTTCCAGTATTCGGACTCATCAACGAACGTCTTTCATAATAACTTTTCGGGGGCCTGTTTTTGCGGCAACTCAAATTTGTGGTAACCCTGGTTAGAATTAACTAAGCTATAGTGAAAACCGACATCATATTTCCCCCATAGCGCCAACGTTACATTGAGTAAGAGTTATCCTCCAAAAAATCCGTAACACATCGTAATATTTCCAATATTTGCGATACCATAGACAAGTAACGTCCTGAAGCGATTGCAACTCGATAGCAACCATTCACGCTTTGGCTACAAAAATTAGACCCTCTCAGAGAGCCATTCCTAGTGGATTTTATTGTGTGAGAGGTCTAAGGCGGCAGGATTCTTACCCTGTACGGGCGACCCTAGCGGTATCTGCAAAGCAGCCCGCTGCAAATAACCTGATTAACCTCTCACCATCCACATTCAATTACGTATAACTTATGGGCGACAAGCCATCTATTGCCGTTTCGCATCTTGGGTGCGAGAAAAATCGAATTGACACAGAGCACATGCTAGGACTGCTAGTACAAGCAGGTTACCAGGTTGACTCAAACGAAGAATTAGCAGACTACGTCATTGTTAATACCTGTAGTTTCATCCAGGCAGCTCGTGAAGAATCTGTGCGAACGCTAGTAGAGCTAGCCGAAGCCAATAAGAAAATTGTGATCACAGGCTGTATGGCTCAGCACTTTCAGCAAGAACTGCTGGATGAGTTACCTGAAGCTGTTGCCGTCGTTGGCACAGGCGATTATCAAAAGATCGTCGATGTAATGCAACGCGCTGAAGCGGGAGAACGGGTTAAAGAGATCTCGGCAGAGCCTACCTACATTGCTGATGAGACAGTTCCTCGCTACCGCACTACTACTGAAGGTGTGGCTTACTTGCGAGTGGCAGAAGGCTGTAACTATCGTTGCGCCTTTTGTATCATTCCTCATTTAAGAGGGGATCAGCGATCGCGCTCTATCGAATCCATCGTTGCCGAAGCTCAACAGCTTGCTGCCGAAGGTGTCCAGGAAATCATCTTAATTTCCCAAATCACCACCAACTATGGACTAGATCTGTATGGCGAACCCAGGCTAGCAGAGCTTCTACGGGCACTCGGCAAAGTCGAAGTCCCCTGGATTCGGATGCACTATGCCTATCCCACGGGGCTAACCCCTAAAGTAATCGAGGCAATTCAGGAAACTCCCAATGTAATTCCTTACCTGGATTTGCCCCTCCAACATTCTCACCCAGAGATATTGCGCGCCATGAACCGACCCTGGCAAGGGCGAGTTAACGATGGCATCATTGAGCGCATCAAAGTTGCCCTACCCAACGCGGTGCTGAGAACCACGTTAATAGTCGGGTTCCCTGGCGAAACTGAAGAGCATTTTGAACACCTGCTTCAGTTCGTCGAACGTCACGAGTTTGATCACGTCGGTGTATTCACCTTCTCTCCAGAAGAAGGGACAGCCGCCTATACGCTCCCCAATCCCGTACCTCAAGAAGTAATGGACGAGCGGCGAGACGCAATCATGACCTTACAACAGCCAATTTCCTTAAAAAGGAACCGGGCAGAAATTGGAAAAGTGATTGATGTGCTGATTGAACAAGAAAACCCAGAGACAGGTGAACTGATTGGTCGGTCTGTTCGGTTTGCGCCGGAAGTCGATGGATTGGTTTACGTCCAGGGAGAAGCGCGATTAGGAACAATTGTGCCTGTCGCTATTACAGATGCAGATATTTATGACCTCTACGGTCATGTAGCTGATCTATCCACTCAACTCAGAGGTGCGCTCAGCCGTGTCTCTGTTCCCACACCTTAAGGAGCTTTAATGACCCTTTCATTCAATAGCTTAGGTTTGTCCGAAGAGCGCGTGCAACACCTTGAGAAATCAGGTTTTGAAACGCCAACGGCAATCCAAGCCCAAGCCATTCCCCATTTATTAGCTGGACGCGATATGGTCGGTCTGGCACAAACGGGCACAGGTAAAACTGCGGCGTTCGCTTTGCCTATGTTGGAACGCATTGACCTCAACAGCAATGCAGTTCAAGCTTTGGTTTTGACTCCCACTCGTGAGTTGGCGGTTCAAGTTTTCCAAGCCATTCGTTCCTTCAGTGAAGATAAGCGTCTGCAAGTGCTGCCTATTTATGGTGGGCAGTCCATTGATATCCAACTTCGTCGCCTTCACCGGGGCGTACAGGTTGTCGTTGGTACACCTGGACGAGTTCTAGATTTGCTGAAGCGCGGCGACCTGAAGCTCAACAAAGTCAGCTTTTTGGTGCTTGATGAAGCAGACGAGATGCTGAACATGGGCTTTATTCAAGATGTCGAGCGCATCTTGGCTCAGGCTCCAGCAGAGCGCCAAACGGCATTCTTCTCGGCAACGATGGAGCCTTCTATCCGAGAACTGACCGCTAAATTCTTGCGATCGCCCGTCATCGTCAACGTCGAGCAAACCAAAGCTGCTCCCCTGCGTATTAACCAGGTGGCATACATTGTTCCTCGCGGATGGACTAAAGCGCGATCGCTCCAGCCCATCCTAGAGATGGAAGATCCCGAATCAGCGCTGATCTTTGTGCGGACTCGTAAAGCCGCTGCTGATCTAACCCGCCAACTCCAGTCTGCTGGACATAGCGTGGATGAATATCACGGTGACCTCAGTCAGTCTCAACGCGAACGCCTGTTGCTCCGCTTCCGTCAGCGTCAAGTGCGTTGGGTTGTCGCAACAGACATTGCGGCGCGGGGTCTTCATGTTGATGACCTGACTCACGTCATCAACTACGACCTGCCCGACAGCGTAGAAAGCTATGTTCACCGGATTGGTCGAACTGGACGCGCTGGCAAGGAAGGAACCGCCATTTCGATCGTTCATCCTCTCGACAAGCGCAAGCTCAGAGACATTGAACGCCACGTTCGCCAGAACTTGACAATCGGCACTATTCCTACCCGTGCAGAAATCGAAGCGCGTCATTTGCAAAAGCTCAAGAGCCAGGTTGGAGAAGCACTTGCGGGTGAACGCATGGCTTCCTTCCTGCCCATCGTGTCTCAGCTCAGCGAAGAATTCGATCCTCATATGATCGCTGCCGCTGCTCTGCAAATGGCATACGACTACATCCGCCCAAGCTGGATGAAATCGGATCAACCCTCCGATGATCCTGTGTACGAGGAAGATCGTAAGCCTCGCCGTTACGGGAATAACTTGTCTCGCTCGTCGGGCGGATCTTCCGTTCCTAAAGGTAAGCCCGTTAAGCGTGACAAGGCATCCGGTGCTATCCACTAACCTCCTCGATTACTACCGTCAGATCAGTCAACAGCTTCTGACGGTAGTAGATGTAGAAACGACGGGGTTATACCCGTCTGATAGTCGTGTGATTGAAGTTTCCGTTCTCCAAGCCACCTTGGAGGGCGGAATTCAGTCGCAAGAAACAAGTTTGATTAACCCTCAGACTCACGTTCCTAGCAAGATTACTCAGATTACGGGTATTTCTCAGGAGATGGTAGAACGAGATGGGGCGATCGCCTCCAATGTTTTCCCTCACTACCTTCCTCTCCTCAATTCCGGCACCCTCACCGCCCATAACCTAGAATTCGACTATCCCTTTTTGCAGGCAGAGTACCAGCGATTAGGGATAGTTTTTGAGCGTCCTGTAGAACAACATCTCTGCACCGTTCAACTTTCTCGCCTCATGCTGCCCGACCTACCCTCTCGCAGCTTGCCCAATCTTGTCCGGCACTTCGGTTTCCAAGTCGGCAAATCCCATAGAGCCGAGGCAGATACTTTAGCTTGCTGGCTCTTAGCAAAACAGTTATTAACTGAAATGCTTGATGAACCTGACGAGGATTTGCTCACTCGATTCGCTCGTCAGTGGCTGCCGCTAAAGGATGCTGCAAAGCTACTGAACTGCTCACAGCCCAAAGCAAAAGTGCTGCTAGCTGTGATTCCTTCTCGGAAGGCAGGGCGTAGTGGCACGCTGATGTATCAGCGGGGAGATGTCGAGCGAGTGTTGGATGAAGAGCAAGGAGACTCACAGCTTTCTTTGCTTTGAGCCAGAACTAACACTCGGCTAGTTTTCCTCTACAGATGGCTAAGTCATCCTCTTCCAATAGACTGCTCCGGTTTCTTCTGTAAGAGGAAGGGAGAGCGAGTTTCCCATTGTTTTGAAGCTACCTGACTTCACAGATTTGCTTTGATAATTTGACTGTCATCCTCTTCTCCTCATTTTCATAAAATATATTCACAAGCAAGCCATTTTCAAACTCCTAGATTTCACGGAGTTACTTTGGGCATAAAGGCAACTACTTTAAGTAAGTATCAACCTAAGAGCCAGTGATTTCTGTAGGAGAAACTTATGGTAAGGCAGAGACTATCAAAGAGTCAGGCAGATTTGAAGATGTCCTTATGGCAAGTGGAAGCAGAAGATACTATAAGTGCTGAAATTTACATGTGGTTGCGAGAGAGTGGGCTGCCGAATGAAGTGACTATTAGATTGCATGAGCTTTTAACTTTCACTAAAAAGGTTGCTGGTAGAGTTATTTCTGTGGGCAAAGTTATTTTGATCAAGATTGTTGAATTTGTCAAAGCTCACCCATTTTTAGTCACATCGGCGGGAATCGGTGCAGTTATGGGTGTTGCCATTACAGGAATGATAACTTCCATACCTTTCGTGGGACAGATTCTAGCACCTATAGCCATAGCTTTAGGGATTGGTATTACTGTGGCTGGCGCAGTTGTTGGACACAACTTAGACAAGCGGTTTCCCAGCCTAGGCAAAGACATCTTTGAAATAGTCGAAGATGTCTTTGCACTTTTCACTGATGTTTCCAACATTATTTTTCGTAACGTTGTCACAGCATAAACTTCAAAATCAGAAACTCCTGGGGACTAATCTAGAGACATGTCTAACGCTAAAGCTCCAACTAAAAAGCAACTTATCGAGACAATTGAAAAATTTCAAAATGACCCTTCTGATATGCTAGGTAGTCCCGCAGATTTTTTAATCACTGCGTTAGGAGCGTCTGGTTTTGGTTCCGCTGCCGCTTTCTTTGGTGCAACAACCGCATCAATCCCAATAATCACTGCTGTAACAGGAATCGGTATGGTGGTAGCAGCCCCCGTAACTCTTGTAGCTGGAGCGGCATTTGCTGGGGGGGCAGCTATTTATGGCTTGTCGAGAATTATTAAAGGTGATGGATACGGTGATGGAAAGAAACAGGAGCTCCTAAATCGATATGAGGAACTGTTAAAAGAGACTGAAGCAAAGGAAAGGAAAGCCAATCTGAGTGAAGAAGATAAGACTAAATTCTATGTTTCCTTGAAGGAGCCATTGAGTCGAGATCTCATTAGTGCTGAAGATGTCTACAAGTTGATGGCTGCTGTAAACAAAGGTCAAATGTCAATAACTGAAGCATATCGATTAATACGCAAAATTGTTGATGAGTCAAAAGATTAAATTTTGTCAGAAGCAGTTTTGTGTCGGTTGCGATCGCCAAAAGTCAGCCATAAAAAGCCCCCTGGACTCTTTAAGAATCCAGGGGGCTTTGCAAATAACAGCGTCTACGCAGCAGATAATGTCCGGCGCTTGCTGACTAGGCGGAAGACTTCAATAAGGTCTTTCTCAGCCCAATCCTTGAAGTTATCTAAACCAATACCGCACTCATAGCCAGCATTGACTTCCTTCGTGTCTTCCTTCATCCGCTTCAGCGAATCAAGATTGCCCTCATGAACAATCTCGTTGCCTCGACGAACCCGAACGCGACTGTTCCGAATAATTTTGCCTGACAAGACATAACATCCGGCAACTGCACCCCGTCCCACTGGGAAGACTGCCCGAACTTCTACCTGACCTAACGGCTCTTCAACCATCTCAGGATCAAGCAGACCCTCCATCGCGCCCTGAATATCTTCCAAGAGTTTGTAGATGATGTTGTAGTCGCGGACATCAATGCCAGCTTTATCGGCTGCTTGACGCGCGCCACTTGCCAAAGTGGTGTTGAAACCAACAATCACCGCAGAGCTGGCGGATGCCAAGTCTACGTCAGTCTCGGTGATTTCACCCGGCGCTGCTAACAGCACTCGAACCTGAACTTCCTTCTGAGGTAACTGTTGCAGCGCTCCTAGAATTGCTTCTACAGAACCTTGAACATCTGCCTTCAGAATTAAGTTGAGTTCTTTTAACTCGCCTTCTTGAGCTTGAGCCGAGATGGTAGTGAGGCTGACGCGACGCGATGCCATCGCCTGCTGGAGGCGAGACAACCGTTGCTGATCAGAGCGATCGGAAGCCAAAGAACGAGCTTCTTTCTCATCCCGGTAAACTTCAAACTCATCTCCGGCAGAAGGAACATCGCTCAGTCCTAGAACTTCGACAGCATAGGATGGTCCGGCAACAGTGACACGCTTACCGCGATCGTCAATCATGGCTCGCACCTTACCAAACACCGAACCCGCTACCAGAATATCGCCTACTCTGAGCGTTCCGTTTTGGACAATCATGCTGGCAACAGGACCTCTCGCTTTATCAAGGTTGGCTTCAATGACTGTTCCTTTAGCAGGGCGATCGGGGTTAGCGTAAAGGTCTTCTACTTCCGACACTAGGAGAATCATTTCTAGAAGAGTTTCCAGGTTTTCGCCCTTAATAGCGCTAACAGGAACCATCACGGTGTCACCACCCCATTCTTCAGCTACCAGTCCATATTCGGTCAGCTCTTGCTTAACGCGATCGGGCTGTGCTCCTTCTTTATCGATCTTGTTGATAGCGACGATAATGGGCACACCTGCTGCTTTAGCGTGGCTAATAGCCTCAACGGTTTGAGGACGCACTCCGTCATCAGCCGCTACCACTAAAATAGCGACATCAGTGACTCTGGCTCCTCTTGCCCGCATTGCGGTAAATGCCTCGTGTCCTGGAGTATCCAAGAAGACAACTTGCTGCATTTGATCGCCATGCTCTACGTCAACATGGTAGGCACCGATGTGCTGGGTAATGCCGCCCGCTTCGCCTTGTGCCACTTTGGTTTTGCGAATAGAGTCGAGCAAGGTCGTCTTACCGTGGTCAACGTGTCCCATGATGGTGACTACGGGAGGACGACGGATAAGGTGATCTAAGTCAGATGCATCGATCATCTCGGTGACTTTCTTCGCCTCAGCTTCGACTACACCCGTTTCAACTTCAATCTCGAACTCTTGAGCCACCATAGCAGCAGTAGGAATGTCGAGGATTTGGTTGATGTTGGCAGCAATACCTTTGATAAAGAGAACTTTTATCAATTCGGTTTCAGGGACGCCCAGTAAGTCTGCTAAATCATGCACCGAAAGACTACCTGTGAGGGTAATTTGCTCAGGGCGCTGGCGAACTTCCTCTTGACGGCGATCGCGCTTAAAGCCACGCGAATTGCCACTATCAGAAGAAGACCTCTTACTCTTGGGTGGGCTAAAGGAAGCCACCGCAGGCTTAGAACCGGGCTTCGCTTTTTGCTTAGCTGGGCGTGCCAGAGACAGACTAATTTGAATGGGACTTGGCTCACCATTATCGTTTTCGTCATCATCATCTAGCAGAGAGCCAGGTGCTAGCTCATCCTCGTCTTCAATAACAGGCTGGACGCGACGCTTCGTTTTAGTTGCAGCCGCTTTGGCAGCCTTGGCTGCGGTTTCTTGTTCCTCTTCTTCCTCTTCTTCCCAACCTTTGTTTTTCTTGGGAGGACGAGGTGGGGTAGGACGACGAAGATCGTCACCAGGAGCAGGTGGAGCAGCGGTTCCATCGGCTCCGACTTTTACTTCACCTGTGTCTCCGGCTGGTCGAGCTGGCTTGTGCCGTAGCTCAATGATGGGTTTGGGGCGAAGCTGAGGACCATCGGCGATCGCCGGATTTTCGTGCCGACGGGGTGCGTCTTTTGTGGTGAGGATAATTTCAGTAGCTCTGCCGTTTTCTGGAGCTGCCTGATCAGCCGTGTCAACTCTCGCCTTTCTCAAGGTAGGACGATTTACTGAACTAGAAGTCACTGCATTAGGAGACTTTGCGACTGGGCGACTGGGGGGCACGACTAATTCTTTGAGTGCTGTCGGCACCGAAGTTCTTGGAGTAGCGCTTTCTATTGCTACAGGCTGTTCTAGCTCAGCCACAACAGCTTCTCCTTGTTCAGGCGTTTCCGATGCATCTGTCGATCCGTTCATCTCAGCGCCGGATGCAGCATTAGCCACAACATAATCTGCCAGACCCTCACTGGCGACATCGACGTTGGTTACAGCATCTTCATCAGCATTGGTTGTTTCACCAGGACGCGCTGGAGGACGAGCAGGGGCGCTGAGTTTTGCTGGAGGCTGAGCGGGAGACGCTGCATTTGTCGTAGGCGCAGCTACAGCCTCAGTTTCTGGGCGCTTAGGCGGCTCAGTTAGGGGACGATTTCGCCGGATTTCTAAAATTTGCTGTTTCTTTACAGGTGGCTTGAGCATAGACTGCTTGGCAGTAGAATTTGCAGAAGAGGGAGCCGAAGCAGGCTTGTGGGAGGGGGTGGGAGTATATTTCTCAGCCGCAGTGCGAATTTGAGCAGCTTCTTCTTCAGTAATAGTGCTGCTATGGCTTTTAACTGAAATGTTGAGCTTTTCGCAAACCGTCAAGATGTCTCGATTGTCCAAATTCAATTCCTTCGATAACTCGTATATTCTGACTTTGCCGTTGTTCATCCAATATCCCCTCTGCGACCTGAATATGTGTGCTACATAGTGACCTACTGCTTTTCCTGAA
>JBBRCV010000031.1:0-30441 GCA_038204505.1 Elainellales cyanobacterium | reverse complement strand
CGAAATTGAGAAGGCGCACCCCGACGTGTTCAACATGCTGCTGCAAATCTTGGAAGATGGTCGCCTGACCGATGCCAAGGGACGCACCGTAGACTTTAAGAACACGATGCTGATCATGACCTCGAACATTGGTTCCAAGGTCATTGAAAAAGGCGGCGGTGGATTGGGCTTCGACTTCTCGACTGATAGTGTCGATGAAGCGAACTACAACCGGATTCGCTCTTTGGTCAACGAAGAACTGAAGCAGTACTTCCGTCCTGAGTTCTTGAACCGTTTAGATGAGATTATCGTCTTCCGTCAACTGAAGAAGGAAGAGATCAAGCTCATTGCCAATATTCTCCTCAAAGAGATCTTTGGTCGTCTGCTGGAGCAGGGCATTACTTTGAATGTCAGCGATCGCTTCATGGATCGTTTGATTGAAGAAGGATACAACCCTAGCTATGGAGCACGTCCGCTGCGCCGAGCCATTATGCGCCTACTAGAGGATTCTCTGGCTGAGGAGATGCTGGCAGGTCGCGTTAAGAATGGCACTACCGCGATGGTAGATGTCAATGATGATGGTGTGGTTAACATTATCTCTGAGCAAACGCGAGAGTTGTTGCCACAAGCGGTTGAATAGTTTGTGAATTGATTATGTGAGAGAGGTTGTGGAGTAATTCTATAGCCTCTCTTTTTTGTTCGTTCTTCTTTTGGGAAGTGTTGTCATTATGAAACAGAATTTTAGCGACATGAATGTGAGCGAACTTCGGGCTTATGTGGTAACACATCGAGAAGATGAAACGGCTTTCCAAATGTTGATCGATCGCCTCAAGGTCAATGCTTCCGGTGTTCGGTATCCTTGCCCTAATACGCCTGAAACTATTGCAATAACCCAAAAGGCAATTCGGGAACGGCTGAGTAAGTGATCAACGAGGTTGAAAATGGCACAACAGCCGATCGGCATCTTTTTTTCCTATGCTCATGCTGACGATGAGTTACGAGATCAGTTGGCAAGGCAATTGAAGATTCTGGAGCATCAGCAATTGGCGGTGACTTGGTGCGATCGCCAAATTCCTGCGGGTAGCCAATGGGCAAATGTCATCGACGATCGCCTTAACGCTGCCGATATTATTCTGCTACTGATTAGCCCAGACTTTTTAAGTTCAGATTTTTGTATGAAGGTAGAATATCCTCGCGTAATGGAGCGTCACGAGGCAGGAGAAGCCTGTGTAATTCCTGTTTTACTCCGTTCTTGCCCGTGGAAGGAATCTACATACAATACGCTGCAAGCCTACCCTAAAGACCTTGTACCTGTTACCAGTTGGCGTAATCAGGACGAAGCTTTGTATAACGTCGCCCAAGGAATTCTGGCAGCGGTTAACTTGCTTTTACCTGCTAACAAATCTCTATTGAGCTTACCCAAACTAAGCCAACCCGAAGGATTATCCGATCAAGAGATTGAGGCGCGATATCTGGATAGTCAACGTTATGCCGTTGAAGATATGCGATCGGAAGGCATTCTTCAGCAAGAAGGCATTTTTACAACTCTGCTTGAAGAGGTGTTTGTGCCTTTAGCGCTGTCCACCAGTGCTATGTTTCCCGGATTCACTCCCTCTGATTTGGAACGCTGCATGTCCAATGGACTCAGCATTTGGGATTTTTTGGCACGAGCAGATACGGTGCGAAACTGTCGGCAACTGGTGATTTTGGCGTGGGGTGGCTATGGCAAAACGACATTGCTCAAGCATATTGCCTACATTTATAGTTTTCGACAACAGAGTCGCTACAATGTGCCGCTTCGCATTCCGGTGTTTTTGCCGCTGCGAAAACATCGAGAGTTATTGATGCAGACAAAGCCGCCGAGCTTACCTGAACTGATTGCTACTCATCACGCCGCTAACTTGCCTGATGGCGATGCATTACCGACTGCTTGGGTACAGGCAAAGCTTAAAGTTGGGGCGATGCTCGTGATGTTGGATGGTTTTGATGAGGTGGCAAAGCTGCAACGTCCGGCAGTGGCAGGGTGGATCAATCAGCAAATGCAGCGATATCCTAAATCAGTATTTATTGTCACTTCGCGTCCCAAAGCTTATAAAGAGCAGACGGGAGAACGCTTGGAATTAGACACCTTACTGTGGGTGCAAGAGTTTAACGCCGACCAGCGCAAAGATTTTGTAGAACGCTGGTATTTGTGTCAAGAGCGCTATAACCACGGAGGGCGTGATACCCCAAGTGTGCGACAACTAGCCCTGCAAGCTGCAACTGATTTGTTAACACAAATTGAAGACCGAAAGGAACTCCAGCTTCGTGATTTGGCAAGAAATCCACTGCTGCTCAATATGATGCTGCGGTTTCATCGGCAGTATCCGGGTGCAGATTTGCCAAAGCGCCGCGTCAACCTGTATGAGGAAATTTGTCGGTTGCAACTTAAAGAGCGTCCTAATGCCCGCAAGCTAGAAACGTTGTTGACTCAATGCGAGGCACAGGTAATTTTACAAATGCTGGCGCTAGAGATGATGAAACAGCGGCAAGAACGGCTAGAGCGCAATGACCTGCTGCAACTGTTAGCAGGATATTTGCAAGCTCAAGCAGAAACCGTTGAGGCAACCGAGTTTTTAGAGCAGGTGGAACAGATTAGCGAACTGTTGGTGAGGCGGGAAGAAGAATACGAATTTGCTCACCTGAGTTTTCAAGAGTATTTGGCAGCAACGCAGATCGCTCAACAAAACCAAGAACAACTACTGTACAAGTACTTTGCTGATGATTGGTGGAGGCAAACGATTTTGCTATATGCGGCGCAAACCAAGAAACCCTCGACGCTGATCGGAGAAATGATGAGTTTGGGCGCAGCAGATCTTGCCTACGCTTATTTGCAGGCAACAAGTAAACAGGTAGATTCTAAACTGAAGGCAGATGTAGAGCGGGAACTGGCGGTGTTGAAACAAACGGTGCAGGACTCGCGGTGTCAACAATTAGAAGCGTTGCTAAAGGCGGAGGAGTGGAAGGATGCAGATGAGGAAACCTATCGGCTGATGATTACGACGGTGGGGGAAGAAGTGGGGCAGTACTTTACGCCGGATGAACTACTAAATTTTCCTTGTGAGGAGTTGAAGGCGATCGACAAGCTATGGGTGAACTATAGTAATGGTCACTTTGGGTTCAGTGTGCAGAAGGATATCTATATGGCTTGTGGCGGTGAGCCAGACGCCATATATCCTGGAGACAAAATCTGGGAAGAGTTTGGCGATCGATTAGGTTGGAGAAAAAATGGTGAATGGTTAGACTACGAACAACTCTTCGACCCCTCTTTCTCCCCTCCCAAAGGAATATTTCCTGTGTTTTGTGGGTGTGGTGGTGGTTTTTGGGTGGGGGCGTTGTTTGGATTCTCTTCTCTCGCACACAGACTTGTGAACTGTAATACATTACAGTCTTAGCCACTTTTTAAAGTTCATAAACACTTTTTTCTTAAGTAGTACATCAGATAGATGTGGGGTAGTAGGGAGATCGTCCTAGGTTCAACGATGACCAGTTAATCCTACTGTTAGGCTGCCTAGAATTGAGCCGACTCTCCTGCCATATCCAGTTAAAGTATCTAACGATCGATCGCCTCATCACTTTTGGGTACTTCCAGATAGTAAAGCGTGTCAAAGCGATCGCCAAACTTTTAGCGACAAGCACGACAAAAATACCACTAGCAATTGGACATTTCACCATGCTCATGCGTTTTTGTGTGCCTACCCAAGGACACTCCTAAACTAAGCAACAAAGGTAGTGATCTCCGGCTCGATCTAACTTACTGAAAATAGATGTCCTACTGATAAAGCTAACATAAAGTTCTCATAAAGTTGTTTTTGCACAAAGTAACCTTAGCCCTTTTCTAGCAAGGGATTGAAGTTCAAATTTCAAATGTAAAGATTGCGTAAAGTTAACCCAACTTTTCCGTAACCCTGATCCCCAGAGCAAAAGCTTCGTGTTAGTCTATTGCAGTTCGGGAACAAAAGTGAATGCGTAACGAGTATGAGTTAGGTATAGTCTACATTAACTGTGGCACTCACTTCAACTCCCTCGCATCATGCTTCCGATAGAGCCTAGGTAAATTTTGTTGAAGCATTTTGTTTTGACAACATCAGTTGAAATCTAAATCAACTCTCCTTCTGTGCCGATTAAAGCAGTCTCTAGCTTTATTTAATGCCTTGTTTTAGGGTGGCTGCACTGGTTCTGTCTTGTTCTTTTCACCATGAATCTATGAATTTTAAAATTTGGAGTGGTCTTGCCGCTGTATCTGTACTGATGACGACACTGGGACTTACGCTCCCTAGCTATGCCAATCCCATAGCAGCATCGGCTGTAGAATCAGAAGGTAATGTCCCCAATGCGGTGGCTCAAGTGCCTCTTAATTCACCGAACCGCAGTTCGGTGGTCAGCTCGGTCAGTCCTTCTGCTGAAGAAACCAAGGTAGGTCAAGTGGCTTCTACGCTACCTGACGTTCTCGCTGAGATCGAAGTTCCCGCGGTACAAGGCTTGAATCAAATTAATTCTGACTCCTCTAAGCCTGCTTCCGAAAGCATTGTAGCAACTCAAGCTAGTACTGAAGCCGTAAAGGTTGGAGCGTATCAGTCTAATGAATCGGCTGAAGACTCAGTGGCTGTCATGCAGTCTTATCAGTCAGATGGACGGCAAGCTGCTACCCTCTACGTCCGCAATATTCCAGTTCTGTCGTTTTTAGGTTCGGCAGGGAGCACCAGTCAGGGCGCTAGTTCTTCTCTAAATCCTGGCGTAAAAATCGCTAGTTCTGCGGGTAGTGCAGTTCGGGAAGTTGCAGTGGTGCAGCCTCGCCAAGCGATCGCCAGCAGCACTTCAGTTGAGAACTCCACTGATCCGGCTACGAGAGCGACGGCGATCGCCGCTCAAATCAATCAGCTTCACCGTAACAGTATCGATGCCAGCAGCATTCGAGCCGTATGGGATGAACCCAAGCAACGCTACTTAATTAAAGTGGGCGAGGACACGTTAACCGCTATCGATCCAAGTACTATCCTGGCAGACACGACCCATGATGCAGAACAAGACGCGCTGCAAGTGACTAATCGGTTACGCCGACTGCTGGGCAACGCCGAACCCTTGACAGGAGTTGAGGGTTCGCCCCATCAAGCGACTCAGATTTCGTTAGGTCCCGTTCAGCTTACAGTGAGTGGTTATGCCTCTTGGTATGGACCTGGTTTTAATGGCAACATGAGCGCGAGTGGCGAGGTCTTCAACGAAAACGCCCTAACTGCCGCCCATCCTAGTTTGCCGTTTGGTACACAAGTACGCGTGACCAATATGGATAATGGGCAATCGGTAGTCGTCCGGATCAATGACCGAGGTCCTTATTCGGGCGATCGCCTCATTGACCTTTCGACAGGAGCTGCTCAGGTGATTGGGCTAACCATCTCAGGGGTCGCTCCGGTTAAGTTAGATGTACTAGGAACGACTAGTCGCTAGAATTGCTCTCTAGTTAAAACCTGATTAAAGCTACATCCTTTTCAACTTTGTTGGGAGGATGTTTTGCTTTTATTGAGTTGGCGATCGCTCTCAACCTGGACGATGGGAAGTTAGCCTCGTGATTTGAACATCTTGCATTTGGGAACTCTCTACCTAGTGAAAAGTTTGTGGCAACAGCAACTTTTCAAAGTAGTTCGGCATAGATGTAGACAGAACATTGCATGATGACAACAGACTATAATTTGGGTCGCACGCTGCGCGATCGCTACAAATTAACTCGGCTGTTAGGACAAGGCTCAATGGGTCGGGTCTATGAAGCCGATGATGATGTTTTGGGCGACGTTCATGTTGCAGTCAAATTTCTTTCACAAACTCTTCTAACGCGAGGGATGTTCGCCCGCTTTGAACAAGAAGCAAAAACCTGCGCCCAACTGGGGCAGCGCAGTATGCACATTGTCCGGGTCATGGACTATGGCGTAGACGAAGACGGTATTCCGTTTTACGTCATGGAATATTTGAAAGGCGAAAATTTGACTGAGGTGATCAAACGGCGATCGCTTTTACTACCTCGTTTTTTGAATTTGACTCGCCAAATTTGCTTGGGGCTGCAATGCGCTCATCAAGGCATCAAGGTAGACGGAATGGTTTACCCGATCGTTCATCGAGACATTAAGCCCAGCAATATTTTAGTGAGCAAAGATGACAGTTTAGGCGAGTTGGTCAAGATTTTAGACTTTGGTATTGCCAAAATTATTCAGTCTGAAGTGAGCCAGACGGGTTGCTTTATGGGAACGTTGGCGTATGCATCGCCGGAGCAAATGGAAGGGCACGAGCTAGATGCTCGCTCTGATATCTACAGCCTCGGCATTATGATGTTTCAAATGTTGACGAGCACGATGCCGTTACTAGCCAGTACACAGTCCTTTGGCGGGTGGTATAAAGTTCACCATTTTCATCAGCCTAAGTCGTTTGAGGAGGCAGACCCCTATGCTAAGCTGCCCAAGCTGTTGGAAGAGTTGGTGATAGCTTGTCTGGCAAAAGCCCCCGGCGATCGCCCCCAAAATGTGGCACAAATCCTGGAGGCACTGAAGCCGCTAGAAGAACGCTATGGCGCAGGTCGAGAAGTTGCCCGCCGCATTGAAGCTTCCCTGAACCGCAAATTACCCCTCAAACTTGTCTCCGAAGCTCCGGTAGAAGAGGCGATCGTCTCTCAACCCAAGGGATCAGATGGCCTCTCTGCCGATCAGGTTTTTCGGCTGGTTGCTTGGCCCAAGAATATGCCGATCGCCGAGATTGTATTTCCAAAAGCTCTGTCTTCACAAAACGGTAATTTGGCAACGATTTGGGTCATGCTGCCCAAAGCCGAAATCGAGAAACGAATGGTTTGCACTCGCTACAACCAGTTTTTATTCATGGAAGCCCCTCATCCCATGGTGCTATGGCTGACCGTGCTCTATAACCGAGAGCATGGTCCTCGGTGGTTGCCTTGTTACTTAGATTTAAAAATGACCCCAAGTAGACAAATGACGACGCTCCTGGGCAATGCTGGTAAGTATAGTTTGCTATTTTTTCCCCAAGGTTCGCCAGGGCATTGCATCAATGTGCAAACTGCAACCATTGCCCCCGGACAATGTAAACTATTGCGCGACTGGGCTAATGTAGGCATCTCAACTCAGTCTCAGCCCGTTCCAGACGTTAGCAAAGAGCACTTAAAAGCAGCACTTGAGACCCTGAAGCCCAAGATTTTGATGAAACTTGAGAGTATCCATAGCAGCGGTGAGGATAGCTTAAATAGTCTAGTGGATTAACTCCTAGCCTTTTGCATGTGGGAAATAAATGACGGGATGCCAACTTCTTCGTAAGATTTCGCCTGCAAAGCTGGGAGAAGAAATCTCAATGAGTTTGCCTAAACTGCCCGATGAAATGGCGATCGCACTGACATCATGCTCTTGCGCTGTCATCAGGACTTCCTGGATCGCAGTTCCTTCTAAAACTTCAGTATTAACCCGCAAATCTAACGCTGCCAGTTCTGCTTTTGCTGCCGCCAGCTTTACGCTAGAAGCTTCTGGAAACTCGGCTTTGGGCAAACCTCGTCGTCCCGAAGCTTGATAGACCCAACACAACATACATTCTTCCAACGAATTTTTAGGGCGGTTCTGGGCTTTTTGTTTGACTTGTCCTATTAAATAATCTGCCGTTTTAGTACCGTCGTAAGGAATTAATAGGTAGCGAAATAAATGCCGACAGCGCAGATCTAGCTCTTCACTAGTGTATGCCCCTAATAATTGAGGACGCAAAATCATCAGCGGCACTGTGACTCGTTGACACAGATCCATCATGGTACTGCCCATGAGCTTCTCGGTGAGCAGGCTGCGGGTGGGGGTGCCTACCATAATCAGATCAGGCTGATGAGTTTTGATAGCGCTGAGGATTTGATCGATGGGCTTTCCCCACTCCACCTTGACTTGAGTATCTATACCCTCACAAGGAGACGGAGTGAGGCGATCGCGCACTGCTGCTACCTTCTGCTCATCAATGCGAGGAATTTCGCGCGTATCCGAGATCGGAATAGTATGTAAAAAAGTGATTTGCTTTACACCCCCTGCTGCCAAACCAGGCACGAAGTGAGTGAGACGATGTAAGCCATCCGATAAATCTGTACAAACTAAAAGGCGTTGAAACATGGCTATGGATTTACGCAGCGACGGTTAATGCTTCTTTCTTTTAACCCTATCACTGTTGAATCCGACCGAGACGTTAGCCCGGAGACAACACTTTTGGCCCCAATAGCGCAGAGGTAGCGCCCCAGCATCACCAGCTCCTTTCCAGTCAGGAACAGAGCTAAAGAGGGAGGTCGCCAACTGCGACCAAGCTAGTCGAACCGAGACTGTGGTTCAAGTCCCCATTCGTGCTTGAGGAAGTGCTTGTACATTGTTTCCCGTAACATCATTTGTTCGTAGAGCTTAATCAGGAAATCTTGAGCCTGTTCATGGCTCATCCGATCGACTTGGGTCTCAAACGAACGTAAACTAAACTGCTGTTCAAGTGATAGCGCAATAGATTCGTCCATGATCTAACTCCAAAGTGGTGAAGGAAAAGAACAGTTGAAACAGATGGAAGTGCACCTGCGCTTATTTCAGGGTTGCCGCTAAGCAGGCCCAGAAGTAACCTTCGTTTCATCATATAACAAAAGATAACAATCGTTTGACAAATCGACCACCCTCCTATGGAGTACCTTTCGAATTGAAGTAGTTGTAGCAACTCCGGCTTAGAAAAGAAGTTTGCCTTGAACTGTTTTTTAGGAAAGCTGCATCCTGCCTGTAAGCAAGCATCAGCTTAAATGGCAAGCATCAGCCCAAATAGGTTGCTGTCTGCCTTTTCTCATTTCAAAATCTTAAAGAACCTAGTCTCAAAAAACTCAGCCTCAAAACATTAGCAACTGAGTCTCAGGAGGTTCATACCCTAAATGCCGCCAAGCCGCTGGAGTCGCAATCCTTCCCCTGGGCGTTCGTTGCAAGTACCCAATTTGTAATAAGTAGGGTTCATACACTTCCTCAATTGTCTGAGCATCCTCGCCCGTAGCCGCCGCCAGCGTATCTAGCCCGACTGGTCGCCCTCCAAACTGCTCAATCATGAACGATAACAACCGTCGGTCGGTCCAATCTAAGCCACAGGGATCAACGTTAAATAGCTCTAACGCCTCTGATGCGATCGCCCCATCAATTCTTTGCCCTGTCATCTTAACTTCTACAAAATCTCGGACTCGGCGCAGCAGCCGATTCGCAATCCGAGGGGTGCCGCGCGATCGCCTGGCAATCTCTTCTGCCCCATTTGCCAAAATCGGCGTATTCAAAATCTCCGCCGTCCGCAGCACAATCTCGGTTAGCTCATCGATTTCATAAAAGCGCAGGCGTTGCACTAATCCGAAGCGATCGCGCAACGGCGAACTCAATGCCCCTACCCGCGTCGTTGCCCCTACCAATGTAAACCGCTGCAAGGGAATACTCCGCGTCCTAGCACCCTGCCCCTTACCAATCGTAATATCTAGCCGATAGTCCTCCATGGCTGGATACAGAATTTCCTCCGTCATCCTCGGCAACCGATGGATTTCATCAATAAATAGGACATCTCCTGCCTGCAAATTGACCAGTAGCCCCACAATATCCCTCGGACGCTCTAAGGCTGGGGCACTCGTAATTTTGCACCCTACCTCCATCTCTGCCGCCAAAATCAGCGACATCGTGGTTTTTCCTAAACCGGGTGGTCCATATAGCAGCAGGTGATCCAACGTCTCTCTACGAGATTTTGCTGCCTGAATCGCAATCATCAGCACTTCTTTCAGTGCCTTCTGCCCTACATAATCCGAAAGCTTTTGAGGTCGCAGGCTATCTTCCTGCTTGCCATATTCATCAGGAGTCACCTCGCTCTGCAAAATATCTGGCTCAACAGGTTTTCGTGGCGACCCTTGCGGTATCTGCGAAGCAGCACGCACAGACAGCAGATCGTCGTTGGGATGAGATTCGGGAGAGGGTTTTGAGGAAATGATCGCCATGATTGTCCATGGTACAGGCGTATTTCATCTTTGCATCATCTTTGTATCTACTAAGTTTTTATTGTTTTTTCAGTAAATTCACCCAATATTAATTTATTTTATACTGAGAATGCCTCAGTATAAATCCTGAGAGCCTCGTCAAAGGAGCTAGTTTTTGCTCTTTCCTCGTCCCTGTCGCAACCTCCAGCTTATTCATGTTGGATTCGTCGCCATCACGGCAGGATTAGCAGAATTAGCGCTTTAGAACTACGTTTCTATTGCCCCATCGCCAATCGCCACGTTAGCCGAAACCTATTCCACTAGGATTCCATGGCTCTCAAATCAGGCGACCTGTGAAAAGACCGATCGCTCTTGGCACGACGGACAATGCTGGAACTCCCAACCCGACCCCAATTTTCAAGAGAAACCCAGTACGCTATCATCACGGAGGTCACGGATGTTACAGATGTCACGGGTGTCACAGGTATTACAAATGTTACAGATAAAGCACACTCTCCATTCTTTGCCTAAAAAACATGACTGAAGCTATTACCTTTGAGCAAGCGATCGCCCTGACCCAAAACCTGCTCAACCGACTGGAGCAAGTCTCAGAGCCAGAAATTCAAGCTGCCATTACCACCCTTGTCAGCACCGATAACGGCGCTAGGGGCTTTTTCGTCACCTACCTCACCGACGATCGCCCCTTTGCTGACCAGCCTTCTGATGCCGTGATCAGGGCGCTCCAGACCTCTCCAGCTATTGTGTCGGAGCTGTTGGTCAAGAACTTGGCAATGTCGGCGGGTATGGCGATCGCCCATCGTCGCAACGCCAATGAAGCCATGGCGCAAGGCTCAGACCGGGTACAGCGACGAACAACTGGCTTAATTCAGCGCGTCCAAATGCCTGAAGTGGCACAAAAAGCAGCACAACTCCAAGCCAGCGCAGAGACCGGAGTCGGCGAATATCAAACTTTTCTAGAGCGTTGGGAATATGACGCAGAGCAACTACAGCGAATCGTTCAAGTGATGGGAGCAATCAGTGAGTAAAGACCTGAACCTGGGAGTTTCAGTTTGATAAGGAGATTTCCATCAATTAAAATCCCTTTGTAGGGCAGGCATCTTGCCTGCATCTAACACTAAGCAGGCAAGATGCCTGCCCCACGGGTATATTCTGATTCAGAAATCTCCTTATTCATCAATCTGCCAAAGCTCCTTGTTGTAATCCTCATCCAATACTTTATTAGGACGCAACACCAGCACGACCTTTCCCAAAATTGGCACAGTAGGAGCCACTTCAAACCAAGCCACCTGAAGCTGTCCTGCTTGGTCAACCACAAAATGATTATCCTCGTCCCACTGTCGCTGTGCCCGATCGACCAACACCAAGACTTCCTCTGGCAATGTATCTGGCGAACTCGGTAGCTCAGTGCTATCCGCCAACAACATCACCGGATCTTCGGCTCCTAGCACCACTTGCCAACTGGGTAACGATACCCAAGCGCCTACTCCAGAGAACTTTACGAGCCGAAACGCTCCATCTTCTTCCACCATCGGTACTGCCTGCAAATCTGCGGTAGTTAACGGCAACTTGCCTACCACTGGCAAAATCCGGGGCTGGTCGGACGCGGATTCTAGCCGATAAAACGGCAGCTTGGGGGCAGCTTTGGTGCGCGTGATTGTAAAATCGGTCAGCAACTTTTCAATTTGTAGCCTTGCCGATTCGCTTTTGGCAAACCGTAGCCCTTGAGCAATCAAGCGCGATCGCGCCTGCAAGTCTGCCTGTTGTCGTGCCAACTTCCAGTAATAGTGGGCGATCGCATCACTCGGATAATCCGAAAACTCTGGAGGAGCCTTGAACCGCCCAAAATCTTTCAGCGCTTTCGTCACTTCGCCTGCGCCTTCCGAATCCAACCCTCGCTCTACCACCAGCGCGGCAGCAGCCACCCGCTCCGGCTGCGTCAGCACCCGCAATTCGTATAGCGAATCACTGCCTGTTCGTTCAAACCGTGCCAAAACTTCTGGAGGTGCATCCCCACTTTCTAGCGAGCTGTAGACCTGCGCTGCCACCACAATTTGGTTTTGCTGAATTGGCTCAAATCCAGTTTCCTCAAAGATTTTTTGCTGCGAATAGCCTGCCTTTTGTAGGATTTGGCAAGCCTTGCCCCATCCCAGCCAGTTACCTTCCTTGCGGCGAAGGGATTGGACAATTTCTTGAATGTGGGCTTGGTCTTCGGGGGAAGGGGACATGGGAAGTTAAATGTTGAATGGAGCAGTTTGAATGGCGATCGCGCCACTATGAAGATCATTAAAGGCTAAAACTGTGCCCATAACATCACCTAAATGATGTTAGCTCATTGGAGAGGCGTAGCGAGTTGACTGCCCAAAGCGTTGCTGAATGCGATCGACTGATGCACATTAGATAATTTGTAATAATTAGTAGTGGTGTTCCGAAAACTACCTAAGCTGGAGGCAACAAAGATGATGGTACTTCGCCCTGCTCAAGAACGCGGTGCAGCTAACTTTGGTTGGCTCGATACCCGCCACACTTTTTCCTTTGGTGGATACTCTGATCCCAATCACATGGGTTTTGCTGATCTCCGAGTGATTAATGAAGATAAAGTCACTCCGGGTCAAGGATTTGGCACCCATGGGCATCAAGACATGGAAATCATTACCTATGTGCTAGAAGGAGCGCTGGAACATAAAGACAGTATTGGTACTGGCTCGATTATTCGCCCTGGAGATGTGCAGCGGATGTCTGCGGGAACGGGCATTCGGCACAGTGAATTCAACGCTTCTAAGACAGATCTAGTCCATTTGCTACAAATCTGGATTCTGCCAGAGCAAAAAGGAATTGAGCCAAGCTACGAACAGAAAACATTTCCTGAAGCGGAAAAGCGCGGCAAGCTACGGCTGGTCGGTTCTCGTGAAGGGCGTGACGGTTCCATAACGATTCACCAGGATGTTGATCTCTATGCGGCTTCTTTACAAACTGGAGAGGAAGTCAGTCATACGTTAGCTCCTGGTCGAGTGGCGTGGTTGCAGGTAGCGCGAGGGTCGGTGCAATTGAACGATCAATCGCTCACAGCCGGGGATGGTGTGGCGATCGATCCAAAAGATCTGCAAGGGGTCGCGCAAGAGTCGCTAATGACATTAAAAGGATCTGCCGATACGTCTGAAGTTCTGTTGTTTGACATGGTTGCTTAAGGTTTTCACCGCTGCGCCATAATTACAAATCTAGCGAAAAGTGATGACTGTTAATCTTCATCCGTTGCTGGAAATAGAACCGATGTGCATCAAAACGCTGAACACCTGAATCTAAATGTAACTGCTCACAGTGATGCAACTTAGCGTACTCAATGAGCCAGCTAAAGATATGCTGTCCATATTTTTGCGATCGCATCGTTTCATCAACAACCAAATCATAAACGTACAAAGATTGTCCCCACGCAAAAGATTCAGAAATACAGAATCCTGCTACAGCTACAACTCGGTCATCTACTTTGATAAAAGCAAGCTGATACCCCTTTTGTTTCTGACGATGAAACTGGGCTAGAAACTTGTCTTGCTCAAGGTGTGGACGCAGTTGAGACAAGGTAGGAAAGCATTCAAGGATTTGTGTATCAGATTCCGCTAACTGAATTAACATGAGTGAATACCTCTCACAATGAAAACGTTGATACCCTGACGCAATTCCTACCTGTAACAAAAAAGACGTGCTTCGTACCGATGAAACACGTCTTTTATTTTAGATTTTATCCTAAGCAGCTAATGGTGAGAAGAACTTAAGGCGATCGCCTAAATTACCTGCAAGCGACGACGCTGTAGCCATAATCCTGCAATTAGCCCCAACGCTAAAACTCCAGTGAAGTAGAATAAGCCTATCAGTCGAACTGACATAGGTGGGGCAATACCTTCCACATCAATTTCTCTCGTAACTTGGAACGGTTGGAACTGTCTTTTACTATCAGGTTTAGGCGATACATTCACCTCAATCTGATGGGGCGCACCATCAAATAATTGTTCCTGCCATACCAGTGTTCCTTTCGTATCAGAAACGCCTTGATAGGCAAAAGCAACCCAATTGTTTTCTAGCTGAGTCGATTTGATTGCAAAAACGGCATCGCTCACGGGCTGATTGGTCTGGCTATCAGTCAGTTTTGCTTGGAACGAGGCAGTCTGTCCAACGGCAGTCTGAGTATCTCCAGTCAGTTCTAGTTTTAATCCTTGCGAGGCTATTAAACCAGAGTTATCCACTGCTGAGGCTGCTTCAGCCGTTGATAACTCTACAGCCATTGCATGAGCCTGAACTAATTCGGCACTTATATTGAAGAATAATAGGGTGGCGATCGCCAACACAGTCACTCCACTCAAAAGCAGCCGTACTCGCCGAGGCGCAATTTCTCCTGTCTGAATCTTTTGACGACCGCCGATAACCCAACCGCCGATAAACCCGATCGCCAACAGCACCGCTAAAACAATTGGAAAGTAGCGGAACTTCAAGGGATTCTCAGGAACCGTTAGATTCAACGTTTGAGTGATAGGTGCAAATGCATTTTCGACAATAGGATTAACGTTAACTTGCAACTGATAGTTTCCGCGAATGGGAAAAACCTGCTGCATGTTGAATTCGCCCGTTGGTGCATTTGCCTCAATATCTAGGAGCTTAGTACCTTCAACAATTGGAAAATCTGTGGTGAACCAGGGTGTAGGCGGTGGCGTGAGAATTTGCAGATGAAACTGAGCATTTTGTAAGGGTGCGCCTGTTGCATCTCGTGCCTGAAGCTTGATCTGCACAGGCGACTCATATCGTCCTGATCCCAAATATTTCGTTGCTTCTGCTTCTAGCGGAGACACCTGAGCGATCGGCGGTTCAGTTGCCAACTGCACAGAGGCTTGAGGCGATCGAGAAAAACTAGTCGCTGCGTAACACAAAATAATAACAGCACAAGCCGCGCCCACTGCTGTAGACCATCTAAACTTTGAAAACATCATTAAAAACTCCTGCAAGTACAAGTACAAAACCCCAACCTTAGTGACAACTCACGCCGAGAGTGTGATGTCTGAGGGAATGCACTGAATCGTGTACAGCGGGATAGGTGCTGAAATAAACTAGCCAAATAATTAATGACCACAGCACAGTGTATAAGACTGCTTGGGCTGGCATCGACAGAAAAAACTGTTCAGCCCGCCGCCACCGTGAAACCTGAATGGAAGCTCTCATTCTGTACCTCGCAGATGAACAAATTAAATCAACGCATTGGCGGGTATTCTGACTCAGAAAGCAACATGGCTTTCCTGACAGTTGCGGGACAGCGCCGGACTTGCACCGAACTTTCCCCCTTTCCTCTGGTGACTGCTCCTCACCAGAACCAATGAATACTTCAAACTATATCAGCCTGGGAGTCAGCAGTATGCAAAATTGGAAACTTAACGTAATGTCCTGACAGAAATTCGCGCTTGCTCTCACCTATCATAAAAATATGTTGCTAAAAGGATCATCATGATGGTCGCCACAGTTTCCAAAGCAGGCTTACAAGACGGGGTCGTTCTGTACAACGTAACTTGGGACACCCTGGAAAAACTAGATGCTGACTTAGAGGGAACGGGCGCGCGCCTCACTTATTTGGATGAATGTTTAGAAATTATGGCTCCCTTGTCTGACGCGCACGAAGAACCTAGGAATACGCTGGGTCAACTCCTCGAAATCTACATGCGCCTAAAAGGCATTCGGTTCTATGGAAGGGGTAGCACCACTATTGGCATGAAGGAGCTAGGGGCAAGAAAAGAGCCGGACGAGTCTTATTGCTTGGGTGATCGCCGGAAAATTCCCGACTTAGCGCTAGAGATAACGGTAACGAGTGGTGGCATTAATGTACTAGAAATCTATCGTCGGATTGGAGTGGTAGAGGTTTGGTTTTGGGAAGATGGCGTGATTTCGATTTATTGTTTGCGCTCAACAGGATATGAATTGGTGCAGCAGAGTGAATTGTTACCAGAATTGGATTTGCGATCGCTCGAATTCCACACGCGCATGGCGGATCAATACGATGCGGTTAATGCTTTTATGCAAACGCTGCAATCTTAGACCGTCTGGGGCGATCGCTAGCTAACCTCATAGGACAGAATTAAATGAGTCAGACGACAGCAGTATTGCCACCTTTCTTAATACTGGATCAACTTTTACAGAGTTGGCTTTTAGAGGACATTGGACGAGGCGATCGCACCACCCAATCGCTCTTTCCCGCAGGTGCGCCACCTGGAACCGCGACCTGGATTATCAAAGAACCTGGGATTGTTGCTGGACTGGCGATCGCTGCCCGTGTCTTCCATTTACTCGATCCTCAAATGACTTTTACCCCAGCAGCAGAGGGGCAGCACTACGAAAATGGTCAAGTCATTGCTCAAATCTCTGGTTCGCTAGATGCCTTGTTGACGGGCGAAAGAGTCGCATTAAATCTGGCGATGCGGTTGAGCGGAATTGCTACGGCAACGCGTCAATATGTGGAGAAAATTGCTGATTTGCCGACTCAGCTTGTCGATACGCGCAAGACCACGCCGGGACTGAGAATTTTGGAGAAGTACGCGACCCAAGTCGGTGGAGCGATGAATCATCGCATGGGGTTGGATGATGGCGTGATGATTAAGGATAATCACATTGCAGCGGCGGGAGGAATTGGAGCGGCGATCGCCCAAATCCGTGCTCGAATTCCTTACCCATTAACCATTGAAGTAGAGACAGAAAACCTAGAGCAAGTGGCAGATGCGTTACAGCACGGAGCAGACATCATCATGCTGGATAATATGTCGCTAGAGATGATGACCGTGGCAGTGCAAAAGATTCGGGAAAAGAATGACCGCATCAAAATAGAAGCTTCGGGAAATATTACCCTAGAAAGAATTCGAGCGGTAGCAGAAACCGGAGTGGATTACATCTCCAGTAGTGCGCCGATTACCCGCTCGAATTGGTTGGATTTAAGTATGAGAATTACTTCGTGAACAAGCGTCCCCAGCCCGACCGATCGCCGTCGGAGAGCCACCGCCGATTGAGGACTGGGCGCGAATAAACGACACTGTTGCCATTATTAACATCTCCGGTATAGCCTCCGCCTGCATCTAAAAGACTACCGAAGGGATCATGGCAAATATAGTCTTTGTAAGCTGTGATGCCAATGACAACGATCATGTGTCCGCCTGTGGGAGACGCAAGTGTGCCTCGGTGAAGAATACCAATAACGATCGGTAGACCTGCCGCTAGAGATGCGTCGAGGTCGTTAAAGCCCAAGTCAGTATGCCAAGTAGACTTGATGCCGATTTCAGATAGGGCTTTAGTTTGGGCAGTGTGGTCGGTCGTGTCGCCGTACTTACAAACAGTTTGATAGTAGGCATCGTCGCCGGAAATGTTTGCACCCAAGAATCTTGCTACCATGGCGCAACTAGAAGTGTTGCAGGTTCGCATCGGTTCAAATTTGTTATCGACTTGCTGGTAATAGGGAACCTTAAGGCGGATTTCTTTAGGAGAAGCGGCAGTGGCGGACTGATTCCACGCTTTCCACATTTTATTTAGCCCGCTGAGAGTTTTCTCCTGGCTAGATTGTTGGAGCCATTTGAGGGCAGCATTTTGATGAGGACGAGCCTGGTAGGAGTGAAAAACTTGTACAAAGTCGATCGCCCCTTTGTCTTGACCATCGCGCCACATCAGAGCAAACTCGGCTTGCTTTTGCGCCCCTGTGCAGCCCTGGAACCACTGAATGAGTTTAATTTGCTGAGGCTGGTTGCAGAATTGTCTGGCAATAGCAATGAGATCAACGGTAGGTGAAGCAGTTGGAACGAGAGATGCAGTGATGCCCTGAGTATTAACCATAGTTTTATTTTTTACTGAATCAAATCACTCTTTGTAGATTTAAGGTTCCCACCAAACTGAGTCGGTGAAACATAAAAAGGTCAATTGGTCGCTATCCTAGAGAATGTTGAATCCGGCTGATATCTCTGTTTGCGGAATTTGGAATTATGAATGCAACGATCGCCCATCTAAAAGAATGCTTTGAGCAAGCCTTAGTCGCTGCATTTGGCACCGAGTTGGCGGCAACCGATCCCATTTTGGTGCCTGCCAGTAATCCAAAGTTTGGAGATTATCAGGCAAATGTGGCAATGTCGTTGGCGAAGAAGCTAGGCATGGCTCCCAGGGCGATCGCGGAGCAAATCATTCAACATCTCAATGTCAGTGATATCTGCGAACCGCCCATCGTTGCAGGTGCTGGATTCATTAACCTGGCATTGAAACCGCAGTATTTAGAAGCGCAAATCAAAGCCATTCAGGCAGATGCAAGGCTGGGAATCACCCCAACTCAAAATCCTCAGCGCGTCATTGTCGATTATCCTAGCCCCAATATTGCCAAAGAAATGCACGTCGGGCACCTGCGTCCCTCGGTCATTGGTGATGCGATCGCCAGAATTCTAGAGTTCCTAGGTCATGACGTGCTGCGGCTGAGTCATATTGGCGATTGGGGCACTCCGTTTGGAATGCTGATCGCCTATGTCAAAGAAGCATACCCCGAAGCGCTGGCATCAGGAGAATTAGCGCTGGGCGATCTAGCGACATTTTACCGAGCCGCCAAAAAACGATTTGACGAAGACGCGACTTTTCAGGAGGCAGCTCGGCTATCAGTCGTGCAACTTCAAGCGGGTGATGCAGAAACCCTGCGCGCATGGAAAGTTGTCTGTGATTTATCGAATCGCACGAATCGCCAGACTTTTGACTTAATGGGGCTTTCTTCTCAGATTCAGGAACGGGGTGAATCTTTCTACAATCCTTTCTTGGCAGACGTAGTGGAGGAGTTGGATAAACTAGGGCTACTAATGGAAGATGCAGGCGCACAGTGCGTTTTTCTAGAAGGTTTTACCAACAAAGAGGGCAAGCCGTTACCGCTAATTGTCCAAAAGTCGGATGGAGGCTATAACTATGCCACTACCGACTTAGCGGCAATTCGTTACCGAGTCGCGGAAGACAAAGTGCAACGGGTAATTTATCCGGTGGGAGCCGAGCAGACGAACCATTTTGCCCAAATTTTTCAGGTAGGGCGGCGAGCCGGATGGATTACCGATGAAGTCGAGTTTTTCTATGCGCCGCTGGGGGCAATTTTGGGTGAGGATGGCAAGAAGCTGAAGAGCCGATCGGGAGATGCGGTGCGGCTGGTAGATTTATTGGATGAGGCGATCGCCCGTGCCCGTGCTGACCTTGAGGCGCGACTGATAGAAGAAAAACGGGAAGAAACTGAAGAGTTCAAAGCCAATGCAGCAAAAGTCGTAGGCATTAGCGCTATTAAATACGCCGACCTCAGCCAGAACCGCACCAGCAGCTACATTTTTAGTTACGACAAAATGCTGGCGCTTCAAGGCAACACGGCACCTTATATGCTTTACGCCTATGTGCGAGTGCAAGGGATTAGTCGTAAAGGCGGCGTTGACTTTGAGCAATTGAGATCTGATTGCGCGATCGCCCTGCAAGATGAAACGGAGCTAACTTTAGCAAAGTATCTACTTCAGTTTGATGAGGCGCTGAGTGATGTAGAAGCAGATTTGTTGCCGAATCGATTGTGTCAATATTTGTTTGAACTTAGTCAGAAGTTTAATCAGTTTTACGATCGCTGTCCCGTCCTTTCAGCCGAGGAGCCTTTACGGACTTCGCGGCTGGTGTTATGTGACATGACGGCTCGGACGATTAAGCTGGGATTATCGCTACTGGGAATTGCGGTTTTGGAGCGGATGTAGGACTAGGAAAATCTAGCCTTCCGCTTCCGGTAGCCAATCATCTGCTAATACTAGTTCTATAGAATATGGACAAGCATTTGGAAATGCCGAGATTTCTAAATGGGTTTGTTTAGCTGCCTGACGACGAGCGCGTTGATAACTCTCTTCAAGTTGTTCGGCAGGATAATTACTAAGACTAGGGCTATCCTCAAGGGCTAATTCAATTTGAGTTCGAGCATCAGTGATGGAGTCTAGCCAACTGTCCGATCGCCGCTGAGGTTGGTATTCCCATTTGAGCAGATGCAGTAAAAGACGAGTGAGTTGACTCGCAATCCCCCGCCGTTCACTCTTACCCAAGTCTTCCATCTCCTCAATTAGGTGTGCCACATCAATTTCATGCCAACGATTTTCTCTCAACAATTGGGTTGTTTGAGTAATCCACGAGTTAAAATCTGCTAAATCCGTATTACTCATAAGTAGACATCGGCTGAGACTCCAGTTTGGTCAACAGCCTGGTGCAATTGTTGTTCAAGTTCAGAAGGGATTTTAATCTCAAGTGTCATAAACTTTCCCTTGGCAAGACTCCTCTATTCTGAGCGATTTCATATCAGTTTGGCGATCGAGGTAAAAGTCTTCGATGCTACAATCGACAACCCATCTTCCTAAGCTTGATCGGGATTGAATCTTCTAATCACAGTTTGGATTTCTTCAGTAGAAACATCGCTACGATCTGACTTGAGTATAGATCAGCAAGAGTAGGACAGAAGTAGGGGAAAGAATTTGATAGATGATTCGATAACCAGCGCTTTTACCCTTTTGGATATCGCTGTTTTTAGCGCGAACTTTGAAGACAGTGTAGCCTGTGCCAGCAACCTGGTCGCCTAAAAAATCCCCGCTTTGGAGTTGTGCAAGAAGAGGCTGAATATCATTTCGGATTTGGCGATATCATTTGGCAAGAATTCGTAACTGATCTTGAAATTCCTTTGCAGCTAAGATGCGGATGAGTGGAATATCAGCCATCAATCCCATCCCAAAGTTCTTCGATGGGGATAACTCGCCCTGCTTGGGCATCTTCAAGAGCACGTTGAAGGCTGGCTAAAACAACCGCTTTGGGAGTGTCATCGGGATCATCGGGAAATTGGGCGAATTGAAGAAGAGACTCAGTAATGAGGGTTTCGAGGGGGATGTTGAGTTGAGCAGCGCGGAGAGTGAATTGTTGAGCGATGTCGTCAGGGATGGTAATGGTGATTTGCATAGCGGGGTATTTTCTTGCATATTTCCTTAGAAGCTATAGTTCAATCAATACAACAGAACCAGCGAAGTGAATCCATCCAGTAAATTTTTGCGATCGCATTCTAGTGGTTTGTCTAGCTTCAAACGGTGGGTTCACGAAATCAATTCAAAATTCAAAATTAGAAATTCAAAATGGACTGCTCTGGATAATCATCATTTTGAACTTTGAATTTTGAACCCATCAAATTAAGCTAGACAAACCACTAGAGGGCTACGGTATATACATCGTAGCCCTCTATTGTTCTTATCGAACCAAGACGCTCATGTACTTGCCACTGGCAAACGGTGCTGGAATAATCGGCGTGAACTTGACGCGTGCTGCTCCGCAGATACCGCAAGGGTCGCTGGCAATCTTCTTAACGTAAAACTCATTGATTAAGTGGATCACCTGCTCCCGTGTACCGACGATCCAGACCTGCGCTTTGTCGCCGTGCGGAACGGGCAGCAGTCCATTGAACTCTGTAGTCATCACTATTTCCCTCGCTAATGTGGGGTTGAGAAGAAAAGCTTAAGGCGTGGTATTCCTAAATCACTTGATACCATTAGCGAGGTGAAACGATAAGATCGTTACAGCCTAGCTTTCTGCCTACTTCAGAGAGTCAGGTTAGCTGGTTAGTTGTGTTGCCACACTTCTAGCCAGCGTCCTCACCTTAAGCCTGTTTTGCTGGTATCAAAACCAGTGTTGACAGCATAAGGGCAAAGGCGAATTGACACAAGTATTTTGGGGCAATTGATTTTGGGGAATGGTGGGGCGATCGATTGTTGATGGTGGGGCGATCGGTTAAATTTTTGGCGTTGCTGAATGAAGGTATAAATTGCCCTCCAGAAATTCAAGGTTGTGTCTAGATGAGCAGCATTAATCTAGTGTTATTGATGGATAATTTCTGTTTTGACAGCCCAATACCACTAACCAAGGTAAACGTAGCAGAAATTACAGTGTCCTTGTCTATTTTTAGAAGTTGGTTGACGAAATACACCGAATACTATAGTATTCAATCATGACATACAAAACTATTGACTTATTTTGTGGCGCGGGTGGCTTGACCACAGGATTCTACTTAGCAGGTTTTGAATCTTTATGCGCGATCGATGTGAATGTGAAAGCCCTAGCAACCTATAAGCACAATTACGCAAACACCAAAATTGTTCATCAAGATATCCAGGAAGTCAATCCTTTAGCTCTGCGATTAAGTTTGGGTTTGCAAAGGGAAGAACTGACAGTGTTGATAGGTGGTCCTCCATGCCAAGGATTTTCAAGAAATATTCCTGCTGACTATCGTTACTTCAGCGACTCTCGAAATCAGCTATATCGGACATTCTTAGAATTCGTTCAAGAATTCAGACCCCTTTATGTTGTGATGGAGAACGTACCTGAAATTTTGAAAGCTTATGGTGGTGTAGTTAAGGATGAAATTACTCAACAACTCGAATCACAAGGTTATAAAGTCACTTATGGATCACTAAACTCCGCACATTATGGAGTACCGCAGACTCGATCAAGGGCTTTTTTTGTAGCTAGTTTAGATAAACCATTTCAATTTCCTCAACCTACACACGCTGGCGAGATTAGAAGTGATTACAGAGCTACAAAATCTTGTACCCAACTTACTCTTCTGAAATCAAGCATTTCTTCAGTCGTCACAGTTAGAGATGCGATTGGAGATTTGCCGCCATTGGACGCAGGACAAGAATATGATGCCGAGGCGTATCCTTTTCCACCCCAAACTCCTTACCAAGCAATGATACGTCATGGAAGCACGAAGCTTTTCAATCATGTTGCTCGTGCTTTGAGTCCCATTCAAATGGCGAGAGCACGTCTTCTTAGTGAAGGGCAAGATGCTAGAGACTTACCGCCTGAATTAGCTCCTAAAAAGCACTATAGCGGTGCATATGGAAGGCTCTACTGGGATAAACCAGCAAGAACCATTACAAGGTGGGTTTTCCATCCAGGATCTGGCAGATTTTTTCACCCAACCCAGGATCGGACAATTACAATCCGTGAAGCTGCAAGATTACACTCTTACCCAGATAACTTTCACTTTCTGGGAACGTACACTGATATGGCTTCTCAAGTCGGAGAATCAGTACCCCCGCTTCTAGGCAAAGTAATAGCTGAATCTATTCTCCAAGTTCACTGTCAAAAGACTGCGTACTGAGTTGATCTTGCAAAGCTGAGAGAATAGTCTGCACATATCGATCAAGTGTAAGACGAGTTCGCTCAACCTTGATATGAACTGCCTCCGGAGGAATGGTTCTAGCTCTGAAAAGTTGCTTTTGGTTCTTGTACCAAACCAACTCTGGCTTACCTGCAATACTGCCTTGTAGCCCTGCTCCCAATCTCCCAGTACCTCTGTCAACTGCCCAAGCCCAAGAAAAAACATTTGGGTCAAATGGATTGAGAGGAAATTCACAGTAAATATATTCATATCCTCTAATGGTTTTTAGCAATATGCCTTCATAGCTCCTTGTAATGTTCTGTAATGCCTGATTCAATATGATTTTCTCGTTCCAATGCTGAATAATAGCTGCCCCCAGATCAGCAGGTAAGGAGTGTTCAGTCAAATTAGGAAAGCCAAGTTGAGCAGCTTTTTTGATGATGTCTGCTCTCTGAATGACGAACGAAAATCTATTTACAACTGTAAGACTATTTAATTGAAGAGACTTGAGTGACCAGCCAGTTGCAGTTGTGATGTCAACAGCGTCATATAGAAGTTTGCTACGTCCTAGTGCTGGGTCTGATAGAGGAATATCCTTAACATAATGAAAAATTGCCTCCCAAGTATAATCCTCTATCGAGCCGATAGCTGGAGATGCAATAGTAGCAATAATGGCTTGCCTCAATCTTTCGATCTCATTGTCTTTCAGCACTCAAGAGTTCCTCAACGACTCGCAAGAATTCTCCCATTGTTATGTTCAGAGCATTGGTAATATGGCTAAGAACTCTAACAGATGGACTTTTCAGCCCTCGCTCAAGCTGGCTGATGTAGGTTCTGTGCAAACCTGTAACTTCTGCTAGATATTCCTGTGACCAACCTTTCTCTAGACGACGACGTTGTATTTCTAGTCCTAAAATTTGGTCTAGTTTGCTAAGCTGCATGGAAGAGAAGAATAACGTTTTGAATACCAAAGTTCCACAGACTAAAGTATTCAAGAAATGATACTTTAGGGATTCGTCTCGACTGAGTACACTGTCAGACAATAACAGTCTTAAACTCATCAGGATGAGCGACTGCCCCTTGGTCATCACGATATTGATGTTAAGTGCCAATCCAAAAGAAACTGCCCGTTTGCGATTAGATGAAGAACGGCGAGACATTGAAGAAGGACTAGAGCGATCGCAACTACGCGAGAAATTTCGTCTCGTTAAGAAAGAAGCCGTTCGACCCAAAGACTTTCGACAGGCAATGCTTGACCTAAAGCCACAAATTGTCCACTTCTCTGGACATGGGGAAGGCGAGAAAGGAATTGCTTTTGAAGATGAAGTGGGTAGGGTAAAGCTTGTTGATGCTGAAGCCTTGGCAGGACTATTTAAATTATTTGCCGATAGCGTTGAATGTGTGATTCTTAATGCTTGTTATTCGGGGGGCAAGCAGAGGCGATCGCCCGTCATATAGCAACCCTAAGCCATATATGAGAATATAGAAAGGTAGAAATCATATTCGGATAAACGAGAGATGCGAGATGAACTCACCGCATTGATTCAGTCCAACCCCGACTCTCGTGAATTGAAACGAGCGATCGCAGAGGCAATCGGCTCTACCCGCGTGACGGTCACTCGTCTATTAGGCGATCTGTGCACCGATGCAATGATTTCTATTCACAAGAAAAAGATCACGGTTCATAATCTTTGCTGACCCAGAGCACTCCCTTCAAGAGCAGCGTTTCATTATCATGGGAGAGTCAGCCAAAGGACGACTGCTAGTTGTCGCTTATACTGACCGTGCAAATACCATGCGCTTAATCAGTGCCCGTCCAGTTACCCGAAAGGAACGTAAAGCTTATGAGTCAGACCTCTGAAATGGATGATGATTTACGCCCTGAATATGACTTTACTCAACTCTCTATTGTAGCCCATGGTCAAGGACGTAAACGATCGCCCCTAACTGTCCAGTTAGATCCTGATGTGGCGACAACTCTTCCAGATGGCGAGTGATAGACAACGTTAGAGTGATTCAGGCTCTTGCCCAGACACCACAGGCGCGATCGCATTCAACTGCAACTCTGGATGATCGCCCTCTACCTGCTGACAATTCCACTCATTCCGAAACAGCAACACGGGTCGCCCCCAGCTATCTTTCACCGTCGTAGTGTTGAATAAACGACCTGCCTTTTTCAAAGCCTCCCAACCGCCAACGACCCAACGGGCAACGCTGTAAGGTAATGCTTCCAGCATGGTTTCGACCCCGTACTCGTTTTGCAACCGGAACTGCACTACTTCAAATTGCAACTGTCCAACTGCTGCTAAGATCGGGTCGCGCTTGGCTTCATCGGCAGAATACATAATTTGCACTGCACCTTCTTCGCGCAATTCGTTAACGCCTTTACGGAATTGTTTGAACTTGGAAGGATTAGGATTTTTGAGATAAGCGAATAGTTCAGGCGAAAAGCAAGGAATGCCCTCGTACTCCATTTTTTGCCCGTTAAAAATGGTGTCACCAATGGCAAAAACACCAGGGTTATTCAGACCAATCACGTCGCCAGGATACGCTTCAATGACCGATTCCCGATCTTGCCCAAATAGCTTTTGGGGATGGGAGAGGCGCACTGATTTACCCGTGCGAGCATGACTCACCACCATATCTCGTTCAAATTTTCCAGAACAGACGCGAATGAAGGCAATGCGATCGCGGTGTTTCGGGTCCATATTCGCTTGCAGCTTAAACACAAATCCAGAGAAATCCGGATATTCAGGTGGAATATCGCCCAAAGTGCTGCGGCGAGAACCCGGCTTGAGCGCGTAGTCTAAAAACGAATTAAGGAAAAGCTCCACTCCAAAGTTGGTCATGGCGCTGCCAAAAAATACCGGGGTCATTTTGCCCTGGTGAATTAAGTCCAAATCAAACTCAGCACAAGCCCCATCCAGCATCTCTAGATCTTCTTTCAACTTGTAATAGAGATCTTGTTCTAGCAAATCCTCGATCTGAGGATCGCCCAAATCAACAATCGTTTCGGTGGCTTCGCGGCTGCCGTGGGCACTGCGCTCGAACAGGTGAATTTTGCGGGTGGTGCGATCGAACACCCCTTTGAAGCGATCGCCCATCCCAATCGGCCAATTAACGGCGTAGGTCTTCAAATCTAGCTCGCTCTCAATTTCGTCCATCAGCTCAAACGGATCACGCCCTGGGCGATCGAGCTTGTTGAAGAACGTAAAAATCGGAATCCCCCGCATTCGGCAAACTTCAAACAGCTTGCGGGTTTGTGGCTCCAGGCCCTTGGCGGCATCTTCCAACATCACCGCATTATCAGCAGCGGCAAGGGTGCGATAGGTGTCTTCACTAAAATCTTGGTGTCCTGGCGTATCCAGCAGATTAATCCAGTAGCCATCGTACTCAAATTGCAGCACCGTTGAGGTGATAGAAATGCCCCGCTGTTGCTCCATCGCCATCCAGTCAGACGTGACGTGCCGCTGCGCCCGTCGTGCCTTGACTGCACCCGCCTCGTGAATTGCGCCCCCATACAACAACAGCTTTTCAGTTAGCGTTGTTTTCCCAGCATCGGGGTGGGAAATGATGGCAAAATTACGACGATGGGCGATCGCCTCAGTCAAGTCTGGGGAAAGTTCTGCGGTGGACATATCTACGCCTATTCAGGGAATAAACTTCATTATACGAAATGCGTCCTCAGCAAAGGTGATTTTATATTGCAGATACCCATTTTTTCGTCAGTTATCCTTTTGACAGCTATCTTTTCGACGAATCACGAGTTGCGCGTCGAACAATCCAGTAGCTGATAGACAGTGCGAAGATAGAAGCCGCTAAAGCAATTAGCTCCAAGCCGCTGTATTTGGTAAAGTCGAAAATAATAATTTTGCGGGCAACCGCCGTCAGAGAAGTAACAACTACTAACTCAAGTTGAACTACGTGTTTTTTGAGGTAAGCCGTGATGTTTTCTAAGACCTCTAGTGCAATTAAAACATTTAGAAATAATCCGAATATCTTGATAAGGGTCACACTGAAAAATTTGTCAGGTTCAGAAAAACTATTGTTAAAAATAATTTCTTTGGTTAGAAATAAACATAGCTCGATCACAGTGGTGAGCAAAACTCCAACCATGGCGATCGACAGTATTTTAGAAACCCATGTTTCTACTTTTTTCAGAGCAGACAAAAAGCTCTCATCACTTCCGGCTGCTTTAACAGATGTAAAAAAGTTTTGAAAGAACCCCATAATTAATGTAGTGAGCCAGGATAGTGGTGAGCCAGGATAATACAACTGACGATATCGCCATTAATAAAATACTTCCTGCTGGGGATCAAAACCTATAGGATTTAACCTTAGATCACTATCAGTTCTGGGTATGGCTAGTTGCACCTTATGCCTGATTTGCATCTTTTAGTAAAGCAAAAAGCCCTAGACTTAGGGTTTCATTTGGTTGGAATTGCGAATGTTAATGGCATGGTTGGAGACGATCAATTCGAGCATTTAGGAAACGAGGAAAAGAGCGACCCTTGCGGTAACGGCGAAGCCGATCGCCCCCCTCGTCCTGACACAAACACTCATTTATTGAGCTGGTTAGCAGCAGGACATCACGCGGATATGGGTTGGATGGAACATCCCAAGCGGCAAGAGATTAAACTGTTGATGCCCTCAGTACAGTCTGTGATTTGCGTAGCGCTCAACTATTACACTCCCCACGATCGCCCCTCTGGTGAAGAATACGCCAAAATTTCCCGCTATGGCTGGGGACGCGACTATCACCGCATTTTACACAAAAAGCTAAAAGCCTTAGCCCTCTGGCTAGAAGCCCAAAATGAAGCCCCAAACGAAACGATCGAAGCCCGCTACTATGCTGACACCGGACCCATTCAAGATAAAGTCTGGGCAGAGCGCGCCGGACTAGGCTGGATCGCTAAAAATAGCAACGTCATCACTCGTCAATATGGCTCCTGGGTCTTTTTAGGCGAAGTACTAACCAACGCTAAACTTACTCCCGATCGCCCCCACATGCCCCACTGTGGCACCTGCACCCGCTGCCTCGAAGCCTGTCCCACTCAAGCCATCAGCCCCGCCTTTGTGGTGGATGCCAACCGCTGCATTGCTTACCACACCATTGAAAACCGAGCCGAAGAACTTCCAGATACGATCGCCCCTCACCTCCACGGCTGGGTCGCGGGCTGTGACATTTGCCAAGACGTTTGCCCCTGGAATCAGCGCTTTGCCCAAGAAACTGACATCGCAGAATTTCAGCCCTATCCCCAAAACGTTGCCCCTACTTTGGAGGCGATCGCCCAGATCACAGATGAAGACTGGAACCAACAATTTCCCGCCTCAGCCTTGCGCCGCATTAAACCTTGGATGCTCAGACGTAACGCCCAAGCAAATTTGAGAGATAAAAAATGAAAATTGGAATTGTTGGTTTAGGACTCATTGGCGGTTCTCTAGCGATCGATCTGCGTCAACTGGGGCACACGATCCTGGGCGTTAGCCGCAGTCCCAAAACCTGTCAACAGGCGATCGCCCGTAACATCGCCCACCAAGCTAGCTCAGAACTTAGCCTCCTCGCCCATGCCGAAGTCATCTTCCTCTGTACTCCCATTGCGGCACTTCAATCCACCGTCGAGCAACTGATCCCCCATCTCAACCCCGCCACTATTCTGACGGATGTCGGCTCAGTTAAAGCTCCTGTAGTAGAAGCGATCGCTCCACTTTGGCAAAACTTCGTCGGTGGACATCCTATGGCAGGCACAGCCGAAAGTGGACTAGATGCAGCCCTCTCAGGCTTATTCATCGATCGCGCCTACGTCCTCACTCCCATCGCCACGACTCCACCTGCCGCAGTAGAAGTTGTCTCTGAAATTGCCCGATCGCTCCAGTCCAAAATCTATCAGTGTCACCCTGCTGATCACGATCGCGCTGTCGCCTGGATTTCCCATCTACCTGTGATGATCAGCGCCAGCTTGATCGCCTCCTGTATGGCTGAGGCTGATCCAACCGTTTTAGATTTAGCTCAAAAGTTTGCGAGTTCCGGCTTCAAAGACACCAGCCGCGTCGGTGGCGGCAATCCAGAACTGGGAGTGATGATGGCGCAATATAACCAGGCAGAAGTCGTGCGATCGCTCCATGCCTATCGCCGTCAACTCGACCAATTTATTGAGCAAATAGAGCAGGAAAACTGGACAGAACTAGAGAAGTTATTAGAGAAAACACAGGGCGATCGCCCCTCATTCCTCTTCTCCTAACCCGCAGATCGCCCCTAACTTCTCACTCCATCTCCAACGGCTCAAACACCTTAAAGCCCAACGCCTTCCGCAACTCTGCCAACTCATCCCTATGGGCAGTCACCGTTAATAGCCTTTGTTCCGGCATTCCCTCCGCGACCAATGGCTCCACCTTTAAAGCCACCTGCTCCTGCCGCCCCGACTTATTCCAATAAAAAATACCTGCAACCGGAGCGACAACCACCAGCGCCGGGAAAAACCTCGCCCCCTCTGGGAACAAATAAGCCAATACTAGCGCCGCACAAAAACTCCCGCTTGCAGCTATCAACGTCAAAAACACTGCTAGAAAAGCACTAGGACGCACAAGCCCTTCAAACGTCACTAAACTCTGAGCTGCATCCACCGACGCAATTCGGTAAGCCCGTTGGGTAAAGTACTGCTGAATTTTTTCCCGCAAAGACTCTTCAGGCAATTGCGTCACCAATCTGATCACCTCAATCCGATCTTTGGTAGAAGCACGTATAAAGAAGAACAGCCCAATTACCATCAAAGCAGTGAGCAGAACCGTGGATGAAAGAACAGGCATAGAGATATTGACGTATAGGACAAGACAAAAACAGCTAACTTCAGCTTACCTGGAACTGCCCTCTTCAAGATTTAGCCATCTTCAAGACTTAAGTAGACGCAAAACTACTGGGTTAAGCCTTGCCCAACCCAGTAGCATGATTGTTATTCTGTTCAACCTGTACTAATGCGTTGCCGCCTGCACAGATTTACCAGCATAGCTTTGCCAAAGACGAGCCAGTTCATTTGCTTGCTGTTGCCATTCAGGACTAATTTGGTACATCCGTCGAGGACGACCCCGACCCTCAACTTTTTTCCAGTAGCCCGTGATCGTATTAGCGTCTTCCAAAAACTTGAGAGCGCTATACAGTACCGTATCCGACAAGCGATAAGTGGGGTACTCATGCTCTAAAAGACTAATCAGCTCAGTGCCATAAGAATCTCGACGAAGTAGTACAGCCAGC
>JBBRCV010000030.1:0-31663 GCA_038204505.1 Elainellales cyanobacterium | reverse complement strand
CGGCGATCCTTCTCATTCAAGGATGAATACAATCGCTGCATTTGCTGCTCTATCTCTGACGGATAAGGAGTCATAGTATGAATCAGTCTATTCTACCGATCTCATGATAACTTCTGGATGTTATTAAATCCTTATTCCTTATTAGGTGCTAGGTGCGATCGCACCTAATAAACTTGGGAACTACTGACTTATACAAAAAGAGAAACTGAGTTATGCAGTATGATTGGAAAATCAATCGTTTCAGCATTACCCACTGCGCGATCGCTTTCCTAATAGGTAGACGCCTAAGGAAGATCGCATCATTTGAAGAGGTTGAACTGATGTTTTTTCTTCACTCTGAATATTATTGGATTGAGTGCTCGCTCCGTTTTACCCAACTGATCACGCTTCTAGTTCATCATATTCCCGGCGCTTTGCCAAAATTTTCTTGATATGCTTTTTGACGGTATTTTGGGTGATATAAAGCGCACTGGCGATCGCAAGATAAGAACATCCCTGTAAACGCATTTGCCAAACTTCCGCTTCGCGGGTGGTGAGATTGTACTTTTGAGTGTTGGCGATCGCTAAGTTGTAGAATGTTTGCTGCTGATCTTCTAGTATCACCAATAGGCAAGGGAATCCTTGAAATGAATTGCCTGGCTCGTTGTTTTGGTTCAACCACCGCGCTCGAATCCGCAAATTTACGCCACCCAGTATTTCTTCCCGTTCAAGCATGATCTGTTGATCGAGAAACAAATACTGGCTTTCAATCAATGCTTCACAAACTTGTCCAATCTGGCTCGGTAAGATTTGATTAGAGGTTGAGAACTGGCACAATTCGCGGGCACGACTGTTTGCTTCTAGAATTTCACCCTTGAGGTTAACGATGAGAAGACCGTCCATAAAACCCTCGATCACGGCTTGCAGAAGTTGGGCTTGAGAAAAGCTGGGTTGAACTGACTGGGCACGGGTAGATTTAACGACTCTTAGATAACGGGGTTTGGTGGCTGAGGCGATCGATGAGAAAGGGGCTGCTAAGTACACCATATTGAGTCCTTTTATTTGATCAACTTGGAGTATTTATTTCTGCATTTACAACAGTTGCTGGGTTAATAGTTAGGCAGCGATCGCTGAGGATTGGATGCAACCGGAAGATCACACGTTAGCGCCTAATTGGAGAGCCAATAGTTGGCTTTCGACTTCTGGGCGATCGTCTGCTTCAGGATTGAGACGCAGATATGTGATGAGATCCTGAGCGGCGGCTTCATGAACCGCCCATTGCGGATCTGCATGATGGGTGGTGTGGGAGGGGAGAGAGAAACACCCTCCTCGACCCGATTAGACCTTGATTGACTACAACCTTTGCCGAATTGCCGTTCTGAATGTGAAATCTTTAGAACGGCACTGTGCCCATGGTGAACATAGACACTCATAAGGATAGGCAGTGCTTATTCCACTAGTTCTTACATACCTTCGAGTGAAGCCGTCGCCATCTTGCCCGAAGCTATGTCGGTTGCTTTCACCTGAGCAATACTTATGTCTACAAGAGTTACTCTGATACGAAAAACAAAACTACCTGTTCCATCGCTTGTAAGCGATTCCGTACCAGATGTACTGGCATTTACATCGCTTTGAAACTTGAAGAGGTAGTCGAGTTTCACGGTCTAGTTAGGAGTGAAGCTGATACCAGTAACTTCAATGAAACGCCCTTGATCTTGTACTGCTCTCAGTGTGATTGCTGGATTTGGTACACCGATTACTTCCCAATGGGTTCCCGTGAAAGGGCCATCCGTGCTTGGGGCAAGGCCCACAGTTCCATATCCTGTTCGCCCGTCAAGAAACCTTGGCCCTTCGATGTTACCCAGACACTTCAGCGTCAGCGAAACGCCTACAGTGATATTCGACATGATTATTCTCCTATCTGTATATAAGTAAGCAGAACAAAGGCTCTCAATGTCTCCCTAAGATTGACGGAATAAACACTCCTTTCCTTTTTTATGATTTGGCTGTCTAATGACCCCGTTCATCCGCCGCTAGCAACCTTTCGGACTCACCGACGAGCTTGATCCGGTCGGCGGGCAACAGGATTGTTAGGCTGTGGTGAGTTTGCAAGAGTCGAATCAGGACATGATTGAATTTCTCCAACAAGCTAAGTTAGTGTTACCCTCAGGTGGGAAGTTGTAAAAAACTTTTAAGGCTGACTGCAACTTACCTTTGGTGTAATGAATTCAGAATATTTGGGGGAAACTCCCCTAAGCAAAGCCTGGTTCTGGAGTCTGAAAAGGCTCTAGAATCAGGTATAGGTAATTCAGGGAAAGCGTCTGAGTTGGGGGATTCCCCTAACTTCTTTCAAAATTTTGGATGGCATCTATGGCAAGACCCAGCTATGGACTGCAAGCTCAGAAGCAGGCTCGTTGTTTGTTAGAGGCATTGCTAACTTACGCGAATGATGAGATAGAAGACTGCGATCGCCTCAAGATTGAAGTTGACTGGCAGCCCAAGAACCAGCTTGTTGTCAGGACGACAGTGAGGCATTTAGAATTCTTGGTCAATCGAGTTTTCAAAGACTACAAATTAACAAGTGAACAAATCAAAGAAGCATTGGGGCGGTATCAAGATTTTTTGACCATCCTTGAGGATCACCGTACCAAGACTAGAGGTTCTGACAATTGGCACTTCACACTAAAGTTGTGGGTTGGGCGGCATGAAAAGGCTGCTAACTTGCAACGGTTTGATGAGGATTGGGAACGCCGTCGTCCAGAGAGGTCTAGACAGGTGGCAGAAGGGAGTACTGAAGTCCAACGAGAGGTAGAACCGTCGGGCGAGGCTTCAGAGATTGACAGATTAGTCCAATTAATACGAGAAAAAGGCTCGGATAGCATCCAAGCTCGCTGTGGCTATATGCGTGTATTGGATATGGCTCAACCCGTTGGACTAGAGGCCATCTATACAACGGTCAACATTTACGAGTCCATCAGTGGACGACAAAGGCGCGCACTGATGGACTTTCTCCAGCAATTAAGTTCAATCCACCCAGGTTCAATCCAGAAGTCACAAGTTTCAGCACTAGAGGCTGTAGAAAGATACTCGAAACTGATAATTTTTGGTAAGCCCGGAACTGGCAAGACAACATTTCTCAAGTGGCTTGCGATTCAATGTAGCAGGGAGCATCTTTGGGTAAATTTGATTCCAGTTTTCCTTTCTGCCAAAGCTTTTGCTGAAGCCAAGGGGCAGCCAGAGTTACTGCACTACATTCATAAACAGTGGTCAGATGGCGAAGTACTCCTCACGCAAACAGAATCAATCCTACAACGAGGTCGAGCATTGATTTTGCTCGATGGGTTAGATGAGGTGAGAGAAACAGACTATGACCGGGTCTTGCAGGAAATTCAAGAGTTCTCGACCCAATTCCATAAATGTCTGTTTGTCATAACCTGTCGTATTGCCGCCCAAGAGTATACATTTGAGCAATTCACAGAAGTTGAGATCGCTGACTTTGATGATCAACAGGTGACTACCTTTGCCACTCAATGGTTTGAATCCAGGAATGACCCAGCTAAGACAGCCCGATTCTTAGATAAGTTGCGCCATCATCAACGAATTCAAGACCTGACAACAAATCCGCTGCTGCTCACTCTGCTGTGTCTTGTGTTTCAAGAGTCTGCTGATTTCCCTTCTAACCGTTCTGATCTTTATCAAGAAGGGCTAGAAATACTGCTCAAAAACTGGGATGCTAAACGGCATATTGAGCGGGATGGGCTATACCGAAAGCTATCGATGCAATGCAAAGAAGCCTTACTGAGTGAGATCGCTTTCACAACATTTGAGCGTGGTGAGTACTTTTTCAAACGACAAGTAGTTGAACAATACATTGCCGATTTCCTTCACACCTTGCCCACTCTTAATGACACGCTAGACCCTTTGGAAATAGACAGCGAAGTTATATTGAAGTCGATTGAAGCTCAGCACGGTCTTTTAGTTGAGCGGGCAAAAGGCGTCTACTCTTTTTCGCATCTCACTTTTCATGAATATTTCACTGCTAAAAAGATTGCTGACAAATCTGCTAAACATTTAGAAGTCGCATTACAGTCCTTGGCAGGTCATGTTGCTGACAAGGAATGGCGGGAGGTTTTTCTATTAACAGCAAGCATATTGAAAAATGCAGATGCTTTACTGATGATGATGAAAGCTCAAATTGACGGACTTATTTCCTTAGATGAGGAGCTCCAAGAATTCCTCACTTGGTTATCTAGAAAAACTAAATCTGTTGAGTCCACTTTCAGTCCTGCTATAGTGAGAGCTCACTGCTCTCATTTGGTAACTGGTAGACCGCTTGCTAGATTCCTGGTAAGGGCTTTAGCTGATGATCCTGCCAGCACATTTGCCAGGACTCATGCTTTTGACACTTCTAGTGATGTCAATGCTACCCGCATTAAATTCATATCTAGCGACTTCTCTCAGGTAATTGCAAACACTAATAATATATTTGCCGCTATTGAAATGGCTAGAGATTTTGCAATAGTATTATTAGACAATATCTCCAGTCCCAATATCATTTCTAATGCCAATCCTATTTCAACGACTATTCAAAGAGTCATGGATAAAGCAATTTTACTGGCTTCAGATCCAGCGCTAGAGCGATCCCTGCAAGAAATTAAAAATCAACTCCCTGATACAACCAGGGATCTAGCTTTTACACAATGGTGGCAGGATTATGGATACATATGGGCTGAAAAACTAAGGGATGTGCAGATCCAATCCCTCAACCTTGTATCCAGCTATCAATTTAGCAAGTTACAAATATCATTGTTAGATCAGTACTATGAAGCTAATTTCTTGCTCGTAGAGTGTCTTAACAGTGATTGTTATTTTAGCCGAACAGTACGAGATGAAATTGAAGCAACCCTGCTGTTGTCAATCAAGGATATTGAGCAGTACAAAAACTCAGTAGAAGGGGGATGAACAAAGTACCACAAGGGAGCATGTCACTTTTGCAGGCTGAATTTAGAGAGTCAATAAATCATTGAGATACGCACAACGGTGAGCCAGAACTTGAGGCACATTCTCTTGGTGCCACTGTGCTCCTGAAATTTTAGTGCGTCGGTTAATCTGCTTGACAGCCGACTCAACTGCACCTGAACCAATTGAACAAATCTGTTCACTTTGGTGATAATTCGCCTTTACGTAGCAACGGAACAATAACAACGCTAAGCTCGAAAGCATTGCTATGACAGATTTTCAAAAAAGAGGAGTTGCTGGACAATGCAACTCCTCATATAGTTTCAGGCTACTTCAGACATTGTGGAGACTGAGAAACCAAGGGTTTCAGACCATAACTTAATGGCGATATAGCCTTACGAAATCACATTAAGGCACTGAAGTGTCGCCAAACAACAAGGGGCTTAAGCCCCTTGTTGTTTGGCGTAGTGCTATATAGTCCAAAATTACGCCAGAGCCTTCCTGAGAGTTGTAAAAAGGTTCTGGTGCCACACAAACGTGATCTAGCTAAAAGCCAGACTTAGTAAAGGTTTCAGGCATTACGATCGCCGTAAATCCGGTAAAACGACAGGCTGTAATCCTTATACTGTAAAGCTTTCAGCCTTAGCGCTGTTTATTGTTCCGTTGCTACGTAAAGGCGGAGCATCGCTACTCATTTCGAGGGTACGATTCATTCCCTCGCATTCATGCTGGGAAGCAGTCAAGCGCTGATCTCCAGCAGCTTTAATGACAGGCGTTCAACCTTCAACAAAGGCAGATTGGGATTATCGGTAGAGTTGATTGCCTGCTGTGCATGGGAAAATAGGCTAACGCTAAAGACATAGCGCCCATTCGTCTTGTTAGGGCGCTTTTGTGATTGCCAATCTTTAATTTCTTTCACAATATTGTTGCGAAGTTGCTCTGTCACAGCCAACATAGTGGATTTATTGGCAGAGGGCTGAACGATGAATCGAGGCGTGAGTAGTACGGGCAGTGTTGACAGCAGATCATCCTCTACATCCGAGTTTGACAATGCCAGTGAAAACGTATACTGGCAGGCAATACGCAGGTCGTAGGGTTGTTTAATCTCAGGAGGGAGTAACGTCTCAAACAGCCTTTGAAGATGGATTGCTAGAGTTTGAGGGGATGAGCTAAGTGCGCCTATATTCCACAGCTTGTCATTGATAATGAGCGGTGTGACTCGGTTTTTAAAGCGAATCTCGGGTGTTTGGAAGATGAAAGCGGGGTTAGTGATCTTCCCATCCACCAAGTTTTTATTGCGGGCGAGGCGAATGGCTCCCCAGGCATTTTGATAGTCCAGTACGTCTAGGTTAATCACGGTTATTTTTCGATCGGGCAGCGAAGACTCACCGAAGGTTTCTAAACCCGTGGTATCAGCTAATCTCAAGAAACGAAACTTGAGCGTACTGTAGGGCACTGTGAACATGTTAGAGCTTCTAGGTTGCCCATCTTGTTCCATTGCATTCTCTGTTTTATCGATTTGATAGCCAGGTAGCTCAATGTTTAGAATTTGTTGATCTGCTGCTAAGAGATTGTCAGTAGGGGCGATCGTGACGGTTTTGGTTTGAGCTGACAGGTCTTCGTCAATATTGTAATGAACGGTGGCACGGGAGGCTTGGGCTAAAGCAATCGGCTGCCAATTTTGCCACGCCTGAGCGACCTCGTGGATCAAAGTGGCTAATGCATTGAGAGCCGAAACAACAGATGGACGGTTGTCATCTGTAATTTTCGTTTCTAAAGGTTTTAGCTGATTCGCTAGCTTAGGATAGAGATGGTTAAATCGGACAAGCGTATCTAAAAGAGGCGCGTCGATAATGATTCCTGTGCCTTCTGCATCGGCAACTTCTGCGTTTTTCGGATTAGTCAGAACCATGGTGAAGGCTTCGTTATCTTCAACAATGATGTCGGTAAGGATGAGCACGGGTATGGAGTGTGTTGTTTCACCAGGGGCAAAGATTAATGTTCCACGAGTCGCGGTGTAGTCCTCGCCTGCGATCGCTGTTCCATCCTGAGTCGTAAAATCAACCGTGACAGTAACTTCAGCAGGTGGAAACAGGGTGACGGTGAAAGTCGCTGTTCCTGAGTTTTCACTCACGGTAACATCGTCAATCGTCAACGTCGGTTTTTGCTGCGGCAAGTTGCTGTTGTAGTCAATCCGGCACTCAATCGTATCTTGGGCAATGTCAGGGTGCTCGTACAGAAAAATATAGTTCCAATCCCGAATATGCTCAGCGCTGAGTCTGTCATCAGAAAACGCGTCGGGGTCGGGAACTGCCCGATGGGCAATCAGGGACGGAGGCATGGGGTAATCCCGGAGCGGAATAGGAATTTGAACAGAGCCAATGTAATTTGGATGACTAGCTGTCACCGGAAGGTTAGGCTCATTCAGCGGTACTACGAAGTTGAGCCAGGAAGACGTAGAATTTACAGGATCAATGTTGTACTCCAGTTCATTCACTTGATACATCAAATTAATTGAAATATCTTCGTAACGCTGGGGTGTTTGAGTATTGAAAAAGAAAGTAAGGGTGGATTTTCCATCAAGAGAAAGTTTGGCAGGGGACAGGGAAAAATCAAGAGATTGAAGGAGGTTTTGCTCAGAAATAGAGGGCTGAGTCGGCTGTATTTCTGTAAACTGTGCGCCTGTGATTAGGGGCTGACCTGACAAGCGTGGAACCATACTACCTGAAGGGTTTGAAGGCCATGTTCCGTTCGCGATCGCCACATCCACATCGTATTGAACAATGGTTTCAATATCGTATGCCTCGGCTAAATTTTTCAGTAATTCTTTGCGGAGCGTGGTAACGGCAATTTGTTGGCGACGACTGTATTCAGCAGGTGTCGGCGCTGTCAGTTCTAATACATGGGTTACAGAGTTGCTAATCGTGGTTGCCAAACGCTCTTTTACTTTTAAGATGCTTTCAATTGCAGTATTTGAAGTCATGTTGACCGCAGGAATAGCAATTTCTGGTTTAAGAATGTCTTCAATGGCGCGTAGATAGGTGCGAGCTAAGCTGTTGAGGTCTACGGCTTCTACTCGAACGGCATTGGTTGAGGTTGGGTCAAGACCGTTCTCTGGCATGTAGCTGTAAAGCGATACGGTTCCAGACATTAAAGTGTTCGTTAGTGGAGCGGCAGCGAAGAAGATGGGAGACTCTTTTTTAATGTTGTAGTGGACTCCAGTGTGGGCTAAATGCACTGCCCACAGGCTATTGTTAGTATCGCTGGCATCTTTTCCCACGGCTAGCTTTAAGCCAGGGAGAGCGGCTTCAAAGTCTTGGGCAAAGGGATAGAGGGAGGCAAGGCGATCGCTCTCTTGCACTGGATTAGCTGTAGAATTAGCTGCATTATTTTGCGGAGCCGCTGCGATCGCAATCGTCCTCGGTGAAAAATAAGTTGAAACAGCTTCAGCCTCTGGAACAGTTTTCTTGTCTCCAGTTTTAGACTGATGCATTAAGTCCTTAAGGCGACGCATCTCAACTTGCACATTGACTTGGAACATCAACTCCTGGGGATATTGAGGCTGCTGAGGTTCACCAGTATCAATGGGCAGGGTCGTCTGGGCAATGGTGGGCGGGACGATCCAATATTGGTTTTTGACGATCAGGTCTGGTGTATTAGCGATCGCTATGCCTACTTCTGCAACGGTGAGCGGACGCTGCGATCGCTGCTCCAGCAAATCCACTGCTGTCTTCAACACGCTCTGCTCATACAGCTCATGAAGGATTTTTAACAAACTTTTGAGGGCTGACGTTAGATTAGCGTCGTTAACGTCAATGGCTGCGATCGCTGATGACACGTCTAAATCTAAAGTTGCATCTTGACCGTGAACAACTGATCGCTGCAATTGGGATTTGAGATTACCATTGTTGGTAATGTTGGTAATGTTGGTAAATAGAGTGTTTCTCAGGCGATCTAACGAAATCTGCATAGTCTGTTCAATGGTTATCTGATTAAATCCTCTGAAAGTGAGTTGCTCATAAATTGCATTTAAAGCACCAATACTCTGAACCACCCGCAATGATTCTTTTGTAATTTCAGCTTGAAAATTCTGGAGAATTTGAGATTCTAGTCGAGACTTGAGACTGTACAGCGTTTCGTGTGAAGTCGTGGAGAACGGGGCGCTATTGACAAATGCGGTTAACTTTTCCATATCTGCGTTATCGATCGAAAGTAGCGTCGATAAGGTTTGAGCAAGGTTGTTGAAGGGAACGCTTGCGGATAAGAGTCCAACTAAGCTTTGGTTGGCGATCGCCACATCTGCGATCGTCACGCCCTCGCCCATTGTGTTTGCCAAAGCCTCCAGAGAAGTTAGTTGGGGGGGGGATTGTTTCACAGCTAGTTGATCCACATTTTTAGGAAGAGCTAACGTGAACCGATCGGGAATACGAAGCTCTATCTGAGGCTGAAGCAATAGCGTGGGATTTTGAACTGCGATATCTGCTGCTGTGGTTTGCTCTGTTAGCCCCTGTAGCTTTTCGCCAGCAGCAGCAATCATGGTGTCAAAGCTGTCTTTACGAGCGACAGTGTAATCCAGCAATAGGTCCGAAAAAATAATATCCTGATCACCGAAAATTCCTGGGATATCGCTGACCATAACGGCAAGGAGCGCTAATTGAGCGGCGATCGCCGCTTCAGTCAGAAGCTCACTGATGTTACCCACCGTCCGCACGGTTTCGAGGACGCTGCGATGGCGGTTGGTGTCGAGGTGAAGCTGTTGGGTGAGCGTCGCTAGTGTGCGTGGATTCCCATCAGCAATGGGATAGTATAACGCTCCGATTTCAGCCGAAATTTTTGGGCGTAGGACATTAATAGGCTGATTGTCTTGTGCAACATATTGAGTCGTGGCGATGTGGCGTAAGCTATCGTGAGCCTTGATGACGTAGCCCTCGTGGGTGCCTGTGATCAATAAATCCTGACGATCGGCATTGGCTAAAATCACAGCAGATTCAGTAATTGAAACGGTAGGAAATGCAGCGGCGATCGCTGACCAAGTTTTGTCAGTGATAACTTTAACCCGTATTGTAATTGTTGCATCCGCATCGATTCGTTGGATAGGAAGGGTGAGGATTGTGTCGGTTGGCAAATACTCCGATTGGCTCAGGGTCAATCCATTCTCTTGAACAAGATCATTAATGCGCTGAGCCAAAACCTGTTCAAAGTCCTGAGTTAAGCGCGTATTCTCAAGCTGCAAAACCCCGTAGGCAACGGTTTCTAGGGTGGCATTTAAGGTGACGTATTCGTTGAGAGCAGTTGTAGTGCCTTTAATGAATACTCCATCCATCAGGGCAACTTCTAGGTCGTGGGCGACAGATAGAAGAACGGGTTCGATACGTCGATCTTCTGCGATCGCTAGTTGGGCGATCGCAATTGACTCGAAGGTGTCTCCTGCTTGAATGCGATAGTTGAGAGCAGGAGAACCCGAATCGGCAGCGGGAATGCTAACACCAGCCGCTAATAACCCCGATGTTTTGGCATAGGTGGTGACAATTTCTGTGATCTTTTCTGTGACCTTAGCGGCTTCGGTTAGTTTAGTAGCGATATTACTCAGTCTATCGCTTGCTAAAACTCGCAGACCCACAGGAATTTTAACATCAGGGGAACCTGAAAAAATACCTCTAACATCGCTATTTGCATTCGCTAAGTCTTCCAGCTTAACACCGTATTTTTCGGCAACAGATTGCAAGATTTTATCTGTTTCAGAAACGCTATATTCAAATTCTTTAAGATATTCCAACGTGACTAAATAACGGTAGATATCATCCACCAAGCCTGTGAAAAACGAACGCCTAGAAGCATCTAAGACTTGACTCCAGTCTGGAATAACAGACGTGGTTACTTGAAACGAAAGATTAGGATCATGGATCTGGTAATAAAGTTGTTGATAGCTAGTGCGATCGGATTTGATCCGATCGATCGCTTCTGCAAATGAATTGATCGACGTAGGGATATATTTCGCCTGATCGAACGCTAGTTCTAAAGATAAATCGACTGTATTCTTCGTCGGAGCGGCTTTCGTCATCCAATAAGTTGCACTTACTGAAGGCCATTGACTAATTCCTAGAATCGGATCAAAATAACCTAATTTCTGCTCAAAAGCCTGGGAGAATCGTCCACCAGAACCTAAGCGATTGCCATAGATGTCTTGCCATTGAAAATTTAGCTTAAACATTTCCCCAATCCCATAGTAGGGATTGAGAGTATCTTTCAAAATCTCTGGTAGTGCTGTTTTTGGGACACCAGCATTCGTTGCCGCTTTGGTTAACGCATAGACGGGCAGTACCTTTTCATAGAACCAATACTGTTTACCATCTACTTCTACAGGTCCTACGGGTCCTACGGGTAGGCGATCGCCCCCTGCTTCAAAGCCATTAAGCCCCTGTGGAATAGCGTAACTTAGTAGCTGATAGAAGTTTTGCAGTTCATCTGTGGCAGCTTCTGGATCAGGTTCGGGTTCTAGACGCATTAACGTAAAGCCCAGAGTTCCAGCCGGAATTTTCAAGATGTTAGTTGTGGCACTACTTTCAGCAAAAATTGCCGATGTCGTTTTAAGTGTGTTGATCTGGGCAGAATCAGCTTTGACATTAATACAGTTGTTATAGCGAGCGGGAGAAGACTCACGGGCAAAGGTCATCAATAGAGTAATCTTTGCCGTATCTCCTTTAGAAAATAGAGCGTCTGGCAAGCCCTTTTGCTCCTTATTTTCTATGTATCTATAGTTCAAATAATAATGCCCACTATAGGCAATGCTGTTTTCTAGAATCAATCTTAGAAATGGCAGGAAGGTGGTAACGCCCTTGGTATCTTTGTTTGCCAATGGTGTCACCGCGTTATCGCTACCTCCTACAGACAGATCCGTCTTCAGGATAAAAACGGTAGCGTCGGCATGGCTGGTCAGAACGTCTGGATCGGCGCTATTGCCCAAGTGCAACAAATCTAGAGTTTCTGGCTTAATGGACGTTGCTAAGAGATCTCGCAGTAAGCTATGGCTAGCTGGATCAATTCGCTCAATGACGTACACCGATGGCAAAAAGTCGCGTGTATCCGAGTGAGAAACTCGGCGAACTTCTAAGGTCAGTTTAGTTGCCCACTCGTATGAATCATTATGAATAACATCGCGTTCCAGCTTCTCTCCAGCTTGTTTCTTTAGAGGCTGAGAATAAAGCGCTAGCGTGGAATTGGGAGACTTAGCTTTGAAGTATTCGATCAGTACTAAAGGCAGTTCCCACAGCAGATTCTGGTTGCCATCGGAATTCTGCCAATGGGTTTGCTGACGGATAGTATAGTACTTCGGCGTGGGATTGTAAAACGGCAATAGTTCTGGCAGCTTGGTAAGCAATTTTTGACTGAAGGTGGCTTTATGAATCTGTTGAATAAATTCGGTGCGATCGTATTTGGGATCTATGTTTGTGAAGGAATAGTTGAGCGCAGTTAAGCTGTTACCGTTGTCGGTTTCGTTTTTGTTCGACTCAGCAACAAACCGTATCCATTCCAGATGCGGCTCAGACGGTTTGTAGAGTTGAATTTCGTTGGGAGTAATTTTGACGGTAGCAGTTCCACCTTGAGGCGGGGGCGATGTCGGAGTGACGGTGATTTCAAATTGCTGTCCGGTCGCAATGTAGGCTGCTTGTTGCCCATTAATACTCGTAATACTCGTGACTTTTTCATCAAACGTAGGGATTCGTAATCCATGCAGCAAAAATCGTGAAGTCATCCCCGCTAAGGACTGAAATGATTTACCGCCATTAAGGTCTTCCAGTAATTTATCCAATGTGATTGATTCAATTGGAGAACTAACCTCTCTAATATGGTCAATGCCAAGCTGCAAGGCGGAACGCATGATCAAAGTGAAGTAGTCCATAAACAGGAGTTCGGAAATTGCCAACGCGCCTCTGTTCGTATTGCCCACAGAGGTCTGCCTCAAGGTTCCTTCGGTTGCCTGATCGTGGTTATGTTTTTGCGATTGAAAGTACTCTTGGATTGCACTGATCTGCTCTGACGAATGTTTTCTGCCATCAAAATCAACAGGTGTCTGATTAGGATCAACGTCTTTTAGCGCCATCTTAAGCTGCGGAAACATGGGAAAAATTGTACCGCTGATTTCAGCGTCTTTGGAGTGGCGATCGCTAATATCAAAAATAAAGTTTGCCGACAAGAATCGAATCAGCGGCTCCCAAAAAACATCCGCAGGTTTCTCATCTAAGAACTGTACAAACCGCTGATAAACTGCTTCTAAAAAGTTTAGAGTTAACGGCTGATCGCCAACCTTGAGCACATCTGTGATACCGCCCAACGACGATCCTGACAAATAGGCATAAATCATCCATTTGAACAGGGCTTTTACTAACTCATCAAAGTCGGTATCATTATCCGCCTGTTGCGGTTTATCGAGAGGAATAGAATTCTCGATGAACAACAAGGCGATACCGCTGACTCCTGCATCAGTTCTGGTAAAAGCTGGCTGGAAATAAAGATCAAGACGCAGCTTGCCGTCTTTTGAGGTTTCCGTCCGAACCTGTTTCGGGGGCGCTAGTTTGGTTCCACCAGGGCTACCGTCATCCCATCGGAACGATCGCCCGTTATCCACAGCAGTCTGAACCGCAGGCATGGCGCTGGACATTTCATTAATTGCCTCGATAGGCATCCGCTGATGGGTGCGTTGATGAGTGCGTTGATGGCGATCGAGGCGACCCATTGCGGGCGATTGCCGTTGCTTGGACGAAAATGCCGCCGATCGTGGAGAAGCGCTCGTAAACACAGGCACATTGGCTGCCATTGCTCCACCAGATTTTGAAGCCAACTGCCAGGGTGGTGTACTATCTGAACCTAAAACAAACTCCTCTCGAACCGTCAGGCTAAACGAAAAGCTAACCCTCACAAAAAGAATCTTGATCGAAGCGCTAACGGAAACCTCGGCGACTAGCGCCACATGAATCGCCTTGTAAACTTCAACTACAAACAATACTGTGACTTTGGCGATGACTTCCACCTCCACCTGGATCACCTCGAAGTCTACGCTGCCATAGATCCGACCCTCGATCGCCACACCGCCCTGCACTCTGTAGTACATGGTCTTTTCTTGGCTAGTATCCGTCGGTTTGTACCAGGCAATAACACCCTGCAATAGTCCCTGAAGCGTGATGCTCAGTTCTGCATGGAGCGGTCCTTTGTTAAAGGTTCTCCCCAGCCCTAGCTTTAGCCCAAGTCCAAATTCTAAAACCGGATCAAAAGTGCCGCTGGTGATGACAGGAACGCTAGTCGCTGTTTCGGCACTCAGTTTGTTGAAGTAAAACCCACCCACCCCCACAAAAATCAGTGCTTCAACCGCAATGGAGCGCGAAAAGTCACCGCCCCAAGGAAAACCAACGTCTATACCAAAGTCGCCATTGGTATAAATGTCGATGGCAACTATTGGTAGAGTAATACTCACCGCGCCAAATTGCAGTTGACGCATGGCATCGGGCAAGACTAACTCGGTGTGATAAACGCCAACGGTGTCACTAATCCGACGATAGAGAATTTCAAATTCAAGTCCGGCAAAGCTTTTCACCAGCGGTCCCGATAGGGCAATCCGCACCCCATAGACAAACGGATCGTTGAAAATCACGCTGAGGTCAATCGCGTTCAAAATTGAAAACTGGGCACCAATTAGCCAACCGCTTTCGGCGCTGAATTGAATCGGCGCGCCTGTAAATCGAATGGGCTGGGTTGGGTCAGAACTCACTGCTGAGGGCAATGCTCCCTGTAAAGCCGTCAGCGGATTTTGTCGGCGTTTGACAGGTGGCAGTGGCACCAAAGATTGGCGCATGACATCAGTAAATTGCTTGATGGTGCGAGCCTGTTGCACAATTTCTGGTGCAAAGGCAACCCGTTGACCCAGCGCTAAGAACTTAAGCTCGATGATGGGAGCTTTCGCACCGGGGACATCGGGGGGATTTTCGTTGACCGGATCCCACTGAACGCGCTGAGTGGGCTGACCTGGAATATCGAGGTTGAGGGCGATCGCCACTTTCTGATTGGAAGTCGTTCGCGCCTGTTTCTGGGTGGACGTAGCCTGGGCTGGATCGGTGCCAAACTGATAGGACAACCCCACATTCGACACCCTGGCAATCAAGACATCTAGCGTTGCGAGGTAAGCGATCGTGACCGTTTTTTGAGTCAGGTCGATTTCAAGGCTAAATTTATCTAACTCGATCGACTGGTCAGCAAATTTATCCCAGGGTGGGTCAAGCTCAAAGTCTGTAATGCTGGGGTCATAGAGGCTGACGATATAGGCAATCAGGTCACCGATCTTGGGGTCGCCACTTACTGACCCGACGCTAAACCGCAGCAGCTTGTGATTCTTATTCGGATCAGTGGGGGCTTGGGAGTCGGGAACAGTGGTATAGACTGCATTCAGCAACAGCGTACTGATCTGGAGTTGAAAAATCAGCTCACCCGTTCTAGTTGCAATCTGCGATGAACTTCCAGTTGATTGGCTGCTCGTTTTGGCAAAGGTGTAAATGACTGAGAGCTGCAACGTATCGAAGAACGGGATAGATGCCTGCACCGTTCCCTCCATCCACCCCTGAAGCGTAGATTTTTGAGCGCCGTCTGAGGTGCTTGAGGTTTTAGAAATTTGAATCGCTGCTTTAATCCGAAGGGTTTCTTCTCCCGGCACCAGCTCAATGCGCGTGTCCCAGTCTAGTTCGCCTCGAAAGGTATAATTTTTTAATTCAACGGGCTGATCCGTAGGATTTTTATAGCAAGTTTGGTTTAGGGTAAATGCTAAAGACACCGTTAAATCCTGTAGCCCATAGCGATCGAGATTATTCTGGGAAAACCCGAAGGCTGTGATGATCTCCGACACCCGAATCCCATCAGCGATCGCAGAAAAGCCCCACTGACTAGCAGCGATCGCCGCCTCTCCTGGCGATCGCGTCACAGACGAAAATTGATGAACCACCTGAACCCGAAACTCGCCCCCAAACAATAGAAAGGCTCCCTCAAACGTTAGCTTTCGCTGCTGGGAGAGAGCGGCTGCCGAAGGGGGTGAATTCTTAGTTGAAGCGGGGGGATTGATCGATAGCATTGAAAATGCCAGCCGATCAATGGAGAAAGTTGGACCCGAATCAAGGGTAATCGACCAGGCATTGGCGATCGTTGCCTCAAACGAAAACGCCCCTTGCTCTGGTCGCAGTTCCACAGCCATTTTTGTAATGGCTAAATTGCGAATCGAGTCTGGAGCCTCTAATTCTGGAATGAGCGACTCTAAAAGCGCGACCACCAAAAGGCGCTGCCCTGCCACCATACCGCCTCGATAAACCGTCACATTGCGATCCTGAATTTTCTCCAGAATCAAATTGACGGTTTTATTCGCAACGGTCAGTTCGGTAACAACACCAAAGCTAACACTCGTTTTTCGTGGCGCTAAAGTCATTCTTCACCCCATGATCTTGATATTGCTCTAGCCGATCTACTCTTCGTTACTCACTTTGAGATAAATCCCTCGCAAATTCAGTTTTAATCCCTCGATCAAACTGCCCGTACCTTGCAACCATTCTGCCGAAAGACCTACGGTATAAGCTATCTCCTCCTTAGAAGCAACGCCCGGAGTTCCCGAAGTCGCAGCCGTGCCAGGTATTTTGACGTGAAATTCATCCACAAAAAGACTCGCATCTAGAACCAGACTTGCCGCATCCTGTAAAGCCGTAATGCTAGGAAGAGCATCCTTTTTTAGACTCCCATCCTTCTCTAGAAAACTTTCGATATCACTAGAGGAAACTCCTAGCGAATCCAGAATCTCCCCCAGTGATTTCCCCACTGTTCCCAAAGCCACTCGCTCCCCAGGTGGCAACTCAACTTCAATGCCCTTTGTTCTGAGTTCATTAATGGCGTTTTTAGGTTCAAGGGCGATCGTCTTGCCAGCCAGCTCAAGGGCAACACCAAAATAAACTTTAGTGGTGGGAGGTTTAGTAATAGGGGTAATAGCGCTAGGGTCTGCCATATTCTTTGTCCTTGTTTAAGTAAAAAATGGGTTTGGTCTTTTAAGCTGCATCAGGGTGCATCTTTCTCAACGGTTTTAAGCCGGGGACGATCGCCCTCCAGCCTGCCCTGACAACGTTGGGGGCGCTTTCGCATAGGCGGCATACCACCCGATCGCATCATTGCTGCCTATTGCATCTGGGTTCCCAAAGATGACAATTTCGGTTTGTCCATTAGGCGGGAACGACAGCACAAAAAACTTCAGCGCCACGTTCTTAATTTTTAGCAAATAGGCAGGCTGCAACTGACTCTGATCCAGCAGCATTTCTACATTCTTAAAAGATAACTTCAGCACACTTTGCAGCGGAAACCCCAGTGCATCGCCCCCAACACCGGGCAGCCGCAACCCCACAAACGTCTTCGCTTGTTCTTGAGTGCCATCCTGGTTTGGCTCCCAAACCCACAACAGATTAACCACCAACTGAGCCGCACCCGCCAAAGCGCCTAAACTGCCCAAATTCAACTCAAAATTTAGACCAAACCCGCGATCGGGCAGAGTGCCACCGCCCAAAGGCGTTTTCACAGGCGAATAGCCCTTGGGCTTAGACTGGGGCAAATCTGCATCGAAATGAACAAAGTTAACTAACTTGAGGGGGAACTTGCTGTAAAGGCTGTGGGGACGCGCCTGACTGCGAGCCATATCAAACAAAATTTGGCTAGAATCAGCCTTAAAAGTCGTTGCTCCCGCAGCCTCCGAGTGCTGGCATTCCATGACCAATGTGAGCTTAGAGAACTGGAGAAATTGCGAATTCTCTGCAAGGGTTGCCAGCACGTTGTTTAACGCTGTTCTTGCCGCCGTTAAGTGATCAATGCCATTTTGATAATCATCATTGAGGGCACGAGCGCTGCGGTTCAAAACGTTACTAGCTTGCAATGCTTGATCGGACAGCAACGCGTCTGAGCCAAAGGAAAACCCATCGAAGACCTCTAAATCACGGAAATTAAGGCGACCCCACAGAGTGAATCGTCCAATGATGAGGGTTGGATCTGCCCCAGGCGGATCGGTCGAAAATGTCGCTTTAACGATGTCAACATTGTTAAGAATGTGGCTATTGGGCAAGGCAAAATAATTCTCACCACTAAAGTTAAACGCATAAGTAATTACGCCATCATGCTTCTCTGTAAAACCTTTGAGCAACACAATATTCCGACCTGATCGACTATTCAGCAGTTGAGTCGCTTCATCAAATAGGCGATCGAGAGTCAAGTTTAGATCGCTAGAGAACGCCATGATTTGAGAGTTTTGAAACTGAACCCGCAAACTCGCCACCTGAAACGCATACCCATCCAGTCCAGTTTCTGGAACGGACGTATCTTGATAATCCAACAAACCAAAGAGCGAAGATTGCTTTGCCACCAGCTCACCGTTCTCCGGCAAAACGGGAGTTCCATTACTGCCCACATACTGCGCGTACAAATTTGCCCCATCTTGAATGCCACATTCCAGCGCTCTCAATTCCGGCGGTAGTCCCCCAGTGGGAGGTAACGCGACATTAAACGCAATCATCCCCGACCATGAAATACTGCTAGCAATACTCGCCAATGGAGCTGCGCTAGCTCGATCTTTTTCAGAACTATTCGGATCTTGAAGCGTCGCAATTGCCCCCTCAAATTTCTCCACTAGGCGATCGCGCACCGTCTTAATCCCCGCAGCATCACCCCCCACAAATGTCTGTGGCTGCTCCCACAGCGCCAGATCTTTGAGCGCTTCAATCAAGGGCTTATCGATAAACTTAAAGATTAAAACCGTATCGGTATCACCCTTTTTCTGCCGCCATCTCTCCGGATTCAAATCAAACGTCCAGCCTTGAATCGTCAGTTGGTTATCTGGAAAACAGGACTGGATAGATTGGGGATTTGTAATCACTAAAAACATTTGGCTAGACTGAAACGCTAAACGCAAGGGCGATCGCCGCTCCAATCTCCATAAATTTAGCGCCTTGCCCTCGGTATCTTGAGCCAACAACAGGCTATCGAGCATTTCAAAATTAGAGGAATAGGTCGCTAGCAGACCCTGCGCCGTTGTCCCAACTTGGACATCGGGTAAGAAAAAAGCCATCGCATCTCCGTAACGAGCAGTAGCATTTGAAGCGATCGATAGCGTGTCCCATGTTGTTCCCAACAGCAGAGTATCGTCTTGCGCTAATGCTCTAATTTGTTTGCGACGCTGCGGATTAAGAAGTTGTTCTTCCATTTGCTGATAATGAATTAATCTGCCCGTAATGCCGCCGTAGGGAAATAGCGGCAATGCTTTCTCTGGCGGTAATCCTGTCACCGGAACCTCTAAGAACCTGAGCAAATCATCAGTCAGATCTCCATCGCCATCTTGAAAAGCAGAAGCTCGATACAGCAGCGACTGCTGAGGTTGAGAAAAGTAGATCGGGAAATTTGCTGCATCGACATGGGCGATCGCGCCCCAAGCCGTAGTAGCTCTTTCATCCAGACGCTGTTCAGCCTGATCCGTCTCAACAATTTGATTCGGGACAAAATCTGGCGTGAAAGCAGGTTTTCCGGCGGTGAACCGCAGCACATTGATATGTTTACTGGAGAGTTGAATATATTCGATCCCGGCAATACCACAGAGCAGATCATCTTCATCTCGCACTGGGAAGTCTTTTCCGTTCGGAATCGGTGGGTCATAGTCAGGTACAGAAAGGGTAAAACTTCCGTGGGGCACTAAATACAACGGCGCATCGAACGCACCCAAACTGCGTCCCCAGCGCTCAGCAAAAATCAGCCGACAGTCTTCATAACCGTGGGGCGTGACATGAATGGTATATCCCAAATTCGTGCGGTAGTAAGAGGGCAAAGATAGCGGTGCGTGCTGCTTCGCAGATACCGCAAGGGTCGCCAAATCACCTGGCGCTACAAAAGCAAAGTAACTACGCTCCTCATTCAACGGTTGCAGTGGATCAAGCGTCGCATATAAAGTGAGATTCTGAGTGAGATTCTGACTCCCGTCAGCCTGCTGAGAATAATGAGATGCAGCCTCGCCATCTTCGCCCAAAAAAGGATAGCGATGATTAGAAACTAAGAAGCGATCATCATGATTTAACTCGGCAAACCCAGACCAGGAATCGCTCGGATCTAACAGCGGATTCGCCGACTTAAAGAACATTCGCAGCGTGATATCCATCTGCACCAGTTCATTAAATGCGGTTTTCCCAAGGGGATTTTGTAAGGTCAGGGCAAAGGTCAAACACCCCGCTAGTTTACCCGTCAACGGTAACATCAGCGCCTCCCCGGCATCACTAACCTCAATACCTTTCAGAGAATGTGCGCCATAACCCGTAGCGAAATAAAACGGCTCCCGGTTGCCAGGATCTGCGGAATTTCCGCCTGGAACAAGATGGACACTCGGATTGGGAGCAAACACAAATCCGCTGCTGTCCGCGTTGAGCCGACAGGCTACCCCTCGATCGATCGCCAACCGATAATTACGAAAATCAAGAAAGGTCAACCGTTCCACCGCTAAAGCATCATCTGCTAAAGCTCCATCCCCAAACCGCATCGTCAGCACCTGAAATTTCCACTGAAATACTGGGTCTGTAGGATTGTCAATCCAGAGAAACCGAGCGTTGCACACCGCAGGCGTAAGCAGAAATTCACGAATGCGATCGCTCAACAGCACGATCGCGGCATCTTCGACGGGAGAGACTTTCAGGAATAGATAGATTCCTTTTTCGATGATCCAGGTTACGCTCAAAGAAGGGTTAGAAGAGTTAATTGCCGCTGCATCATCCACCCAAAAAGCAATGCGATAAGGCTCTGCTGGAGCGCGCTGCTCCGCAGATACCGTAAGGGTCGCCGCTGGTAAAAAATATAGGTTTGGGGTCGCCGTCTGGCTAAAGGTGATCATTTTTCACGCCCCTATGACAATGCGATCGCCTTTGACCAACGGCAAGTCAAAAATCGGCACATCCCCCTCCAGGTTGACGAACTGATAGATGGGTTGATTAGACACGCCTTCATGCACCAACCGACTCAACCGGGGTCGCCCAATAGAGTCAAACAACAGGCGACCTGGCAATGCTGACGAAGCACTGATGGTTTGCATCATCAACTGCTGCAAGGTTGTGCCTACTGGAATAAAAACAGGTTGCCCCTGGAGCACCACAGCAATTTCTGGAATCACCGTTGCTCGCCCTCTAAAGTAAAAGGTGGTGACATTAGTCTGAGTCTCTAGATCCGCTAAAGTTGCTGCCCCCATCAGGATCGCGGCTTGCTCGATCGCCCGTGATCCCGCTGAAGACGACACCTGGCTGGGATATACCAACCGAAGGTAAGGCTTTTGGTAACCCGCTTGAAACAGATCCAAACCACCCCCTGCTCCTACCTTGGCAATATCTGTGTTCACAAATGGTTGAATCTGATCAAGAAATGCATCCAAGTTAATTAGACCTGCCGCCTTATTCGTTTCATTCCCAGAACTATTGAGATAATAGTAAGACGTGCCGCTGCCGACAAATCCTGAATGAGCCGTTTCATCTGAAGGATGAACAAACTGATAGTTTTGGTAGTCAACCCGCAGCCGCATCCCTGCCTGCAAGTCCACCCGACCTTGATCTGGATCGAGTCCGTAATAGTAAAAAAGCAGGTGATCAAGTGTTATAGGCAACCGTTCAGCAATGCGATTCTTAATCAGGGTAGCGGCTCCTGTCCATAACGGTTTTTGTTCTAAGGCTTTAAGAAAATCTAGATAGTTTTCTCTTAGATCTGCTGGCGATACCCCTTTCGGATTGAGGGTCAGCGTACAGCCATCGGTTACGGTCTGCTTCAACGCAAAGACACCGACTTCAACCATTGTGGCACTCTGCGTTTTAAAGACATGGGGCAGCACTGTCGGCGGTAGAGCTAGATCGAAAGCCGCTGTGCGATCGCCCAAATACATCGTTGTTTGCTGGCGATCGTTCGTTGCAAAGAAGTATCCATAGACAGGTCTAAACTTCGTCCCCAACAGTTCATCAGCATTAGCCTTCACTTGTTCAATCATTTGTCCCAGGAGAATATTTCGAGTAAGCGGTGGCGCAAAAATCTGAAACGGATCTAGCGTCACGTTACGTTCAGCCAGGGTTTCATCCTGCCAAACAAAGGAACCATTTACCCTAGACAAAAAGCCCGCAGAACTCAGCTCAATGGTCAAAGCAGTCTTCATCATTTGACGACAATTTGGCGTTTGGCAAATCTGAACTTGATCAGCCAGCTTCACTGCCGATCGAGGATCATACAGCGGTCCTAGGGTAAGGCTAAAGGGCATTTGCAGTGCCGCTACTCCCTCCCAAATCGACTGTCCTGCCCGATGCAGGGCAGTCAAGATGACCGCTTCGCCCAACCAAAAACCACCTAGTGTCAAATGCCCGTTCGCCAGAGCCAGACTTGATTCCAATAGTCTAAAATCTTTCAAAGCGACGTTAACAGGCGTTTGGCAAGCCATCTTCCCATCAGGATCTATTTCAATCTGCCCATTGCCTTCAACCTGCAAAGCCGACCAATTAGGAAACAGATCAAAGCATCCATCTAGGAAAAAGCGATCGCCCAAAATCTGTAAATCACCCTCAAAGAGCCGATCGCCCAGGCTATGCAACAGACTCTTACCCTGCAACCTGACAGACTGTTGCCCATTCTCCGGATTGACCAAAATCTGTCCATCCTTGGTTTTGAAATCCAGCACTGCCTCCAGCGCGGCTTGATCCAACCCACCCAGGGCTACCTGCCCTGACATCGCAAGCTGCCAGTGCAAATTTGCATCAATTGGATTGGCTTTCAGGCTAAAATTCAACAGATTTAGCCTGCCCAAACGCTCACGAACAGTCAGCATCCCGGCACTGTTTGCCACCCAATCGAGGCTCAACACTTTGACCGTATCCGTGACTGTATCCGTGACTGTATCCGTAACTGTATCTGTCAAAAACTGAGCCGTCAGCGCCAAGGTTGAGCCAAACAATGGCAGTGTGATGCCCTTGTGATCACGCCGCAAATCTGGCTGCACCTGCCAACCCTCGTCTCCGCACGCAAACCGCAAATCAGCGTGATTGAATGACAGCGCATCCACTAACGTCAGGGGATCTGTAGGGCTGACACCAAACCACAGCTTGCCATCATCCAAAAAGATCTCCACTGGAAATGGTCCTTTCAGAGGCTGTGGGATCACGGTAAAGGTCACCTGCCCATCCGTCTCAAATGCCCAAGCAGGATCAGCTACTGTTCGATCGCCCCTTAAAATCAACTGCGTCAGATGAATAGTGCCCAAGGATGAGGAAGCCGTCTCTTGCAAATTCAGAGATTTCCGCTGAGCATTCGGCAACGAAAGCACCAGATGATTCGCTGTCAGAGCCGCCTCAAAATCGAGGGCATTTCCCCATAGCGTTGTTTTCACGACTCCCGATCGCATCTCAATATCCGTTGACAATTTGTGCAAAACTAAATCAAGCTCATCAAAGACCCAAAACGGGGTCAACCTCAGCCCTTGCTGGTTTACCCTGATCTGATAATCTGAAGAAAGCGTGACGGACAACGGCTGATCCAATGGAGCAGGAACCTGTCTAAGCGTCAGCGTCCCCATAAGCTGAATCGTGGGAAAGTAGGTGCGTTCCACATTCGCCTGGGACAGCGCCCGGCTATAAATGGCGACCTGATGGATTTCTCCTGTCCAAGGGCGATCGCCCATTGCTCCATTTCCCAGTAAAAGTGCCCCCTGTTCAGAATCAGCCCATTGGCTAAAGTCACCACTGAAGTCAACAGAAGCCATCCCATCAGTTTGTTCAACACCATTAATATAAATCTTGCCAGGGCATTCTTCGAGCGTGTCATCCCACGTAAATACAATATGAGATAATCTGTTCAAAGAAAATGGTGCTGACACCAAAGGTGGCATCCCCCAATCGTTGCAGAGATTCAACATCGGAAATAGCTTGTCTAGCCAATTTATGATGTAGGCGATCATCAAAATCATGCTCTCAAGCACCCAATTGAGGAAAAAAAGTGGATCAGAGTAATGTTTCCCTCTGCCGAACCAAGCCAGGTAGCGATTGTGGTTTTCCTTATCAATCCCTTGCCCCAGAACAAAGCTTTGTGCTCCAGAATCCTTAGTTAGGCTAACTAGTTGAGCCAGATGCTGATCGGATTGAGTTAGCTTTGGGATGGGCTTCACCCAAGCGGAGATCGTCATAGCATGATTGTCCTTACAGGCTGCTACGAGCTTGTTCACACCTTGAGTGGATTGCAAAACAGCGCGATCGCCCATCAAAACACCACCCCCCACTGATGTCACTGAGCCAATGCTCTTGAGATCAATCGGTATCTGGGCACTGCCGTCCTGATTTTGACTCCCAGAACTATCTAAAAAGACATCGCCCGCTGAATGGTTAAAAGTATACAGAACCCGTAAATCAGCCCAACGGTCATCATCGGCACCGACATTTAATGTATCGATGATCATCTGACCCAATTGAGGAATCTCTAAGGATCTAGGCTGTGATACCGATGGTCTAAACACTAGTCTACCCTCAGGCGTTAACACCGGATTTAAGACAATATCCTGACCGAGTAGAGAGAGAATCACCTGACCTTCTACCTTCAGGACATTGTCATTCTTAACCTCTGTAAAAGTAATATCAAGCCTCTTAAAAAACGTGCTACCTCTTTGGGCAAAAGCCTCCTGATGAACCAACTGCAACTTAACTTCATTAACATTTGCACTCAAGTTGACGTTGTAGAAAGCAGCTTGAGGAGAAGCGGGTAACGCAATTAAGCTTAAATGACCTGCCACAACTGAAAAAGCTCTGCCATCGATCAGCGTCGGCAACAAATCAAACAGAGGTTTCGGCTGAACATTAGAAACCGGACTATAAAACTTAATGCCGCTACTTTCAAGGCTGTATCTTATTTGAGACTGGATTCGGGAGCCGCCAGGTGACTCTGCACTAACCTCCAGAGTAATTACGCCCCGTCCAATGATTCCAGATCCGTCTGCCATAGCGAACACTCCTAAAAATGCACCAGTTATTAAACAGGCGACGAAAGTTACCGTACATCAGAATAAAAGCATTCGGAGGCGATCTTCCTTGTGTGAGAATAGCCCCAGCTATTCACCAGGTGTTTTTCGATGTACGTCAACAAACACCACTGGGTTAATATCTACCGCTATGTAGTTTGGATATCACCCAAAATCGATGGGGACTATCACCATACATTTTCCTCTCCTATGCGGGCAGTTTACTGTATTACGAGCATAAAAATATACAAAATTAACTTACTGCAATAATCCGGACAGCGAGCGGCACATCGGCAATACCCTAGCATATTCAGAAGAATAATGTTTGACAGAAAGTAGCAGGATAATGTCTGACAGAAAGTGTCACTTCCTTAAACAGAGATGAAGGTGCCATTTAGGTTGAGTGCAGAGAACATTAGCCCCTCTCACCCTCCCATTTTTACGATAAAACCCGTTCTGCGGCACGGGTTTTGTCGTAAAATTAACACTAGTCATACTGAGACACCAAGAGTGATAAATGTTGATAAAAATGCAGCTTAACCTAAGAGTGTGTTTGTAGATGAATATTACGAGAGATGACAGGATTAATGCAGAATTTACCAGATTAATCCTAAAACTCAATTTTTAGGGGCAGAGTATTTCACATACTCTGCAATGTTTGAGCATTTTGCAAAAAGAGTATAGATTTAGAGGAATCAATACCAAATTAAACGTTCGTTTTAGCGACTTTTGTCCTGAATCATGCGGCGATGGGCACGTTTCGCTTTACGATCGGGCTACAGTGCAAAGCGCCAATCAGGTTTCGTGCAGATTACCTGTTAGTGACAGCTTTGCCAGGGGTTGAATAAAACGTTTTAAGGAGTTTTGTACAATGAAAACGGCATTACTCAATGTTCAAAAGTTTATTTTTGCTGAGAAACTCACGCTCTCGCAGGAGGAACACAAAACACTGGTTGCCCCCATCGACAATGAGGTAACTGCTGTTGATATCGATCAGGTGACAAACTTTGTAGATTTTCTAAACAACGATCAGGCGAATTATCGATCGCCATCAGCTAATACACCCGGCTATTTTGTCTTCAGTAACGCTCCTTTCAACACTGAAGATGGAGAAGCAGATGTAGTGGTCGATCGAACGCCTGCTTTCAAAGCTTCAGGACTCGACCAATTCACGACCTTTGACAATCCGCTGAAACTTCCCGTTCGCAAACAAACGATTGAAGAGCGAAATGCAAATTTACATCTAGCCATTCAACAGATCGCAGACGATTTACATGAGCGACGAAAAAACTCGGATAGACCTCCAGAACTGGTGTTTGCCATTCATGGCTATAGTACCGAACAAACGAATGTCCGTCGGTGGTACAAGCGAATTTACAAATATGTCAATCAAGAAGCACTTCTCAACGATAGAGAAAATCTCGTTTTCGTTGGCTATCGCTGGTCATCCGAAAGTGTTGAATTCGGTCTGCGGCAGCTTAGGATGGCGATTAAAGCATTGCCCCTTCTGCCGAGAATTGTAGTGGGTGTTGGCAGTGGGCTGACCATTTTATCGATTGTGTTGATTGTTAAAACTTTGAGCCAAACGATCGATCTTTTGATTGCTCTTGCCCTGTCATTATCTGTATTCGCAGCAGCGATCATTTTCTGTCTGGTGATCTTGCGAGTCATTGTTTATTTCCGAGATGCATTTCGAGCCAGTAATTTTGCTATTCCCGATTTAGTTGAATTTGTGCGGTTGCTGGATTTAGAATTGCAAACGCGAGCAGAAAAAGAATATCCCGATGAAGCGCTCCGAAACGATCGCCTGAAGCGAATTAACCTCAGCTTCATCGCCCATAGTATGGGAGCATTTGTAGTGACGAATGTGATTCGCATTCTTTCGGATGTGTTCGATCCCGCTGCGGTCAACAAAGAGCCATCCTCCCAGATTGGGAAAGTTTTTTGTTTGAATCGGTTGGTGCTCGCCTCACCAGATATTCCTGTGTTGGCGATCGCTGCCAGTCGGTCTAATTATTTAGCGTCATCGTTACGACGCTTCGATGAAGCCTATTTGTTTAGCAATGAGGGAGACTTAGCCCTGCGATTGGCTTCAACCACAGCGAACTATTTCTCCTATCCGTCAAACTCGCGCGAGAGCGGTTATCGTTTGGGAAATGTCAGCATTATCCCTGGGAGATTTGGCATTATCAACTTACAAAATCTGCAACGGTACTGCCACGCTAACGGCAGCAGCTTGTTTGGGGCCGTCAACTCTCAAGGTTCGGCGGGCAATCTCCAAAAGGATACAGCGCTGCATTTTCTCTTCACCACTAACTTGGGCGGAGGAACCCCCGGTTCGTTAGCCGATGTCGCTAAACGAAGGGGGCTAAATGCTGATGTGGATGATTTTACGATTGCCGATCTATTCACCTATTTTGATTGTACCGATTATGTTGAAACGAGTAGCAACCACGCCTTTGACACATTCATTTCGGAACGCAAATCGGAACATAAAAAGTATGCTAAAAAGTTTGTTAAACGGATCAAAAAGTCCAATCTCAAAGTCGTCGGCATTCTAAGTCGGGCGATCGGCATGATTGGCACAAAGCCCAGGCAACGAGCGCTAAATTTCTTTGATTATGCGGGGCTACTATTTGATTTTCTCAAAGGCAGAGATGTTCACGGCGGCTATTTTGATGCTCCGTTCAGCAAAGATCTGATCTATCAGCTCGCTTTTATTGGCTTCACGCCAATGCTGGAAGGGTGTGATTCTAAATCTTCCCCCATAACGAATCCTCAGACGGCGATCGATGCCTTTGATCGAAAATGTCAGGATTATGGGATTCAGGTCATCCTTTCACCTCTGCGCTACAGCGTCGATATTCAAGGGAACGATCCGCAAGCAGCGAAAAAGGAATTGATCCACCGCATCGAAGGAGCCTGATGCCATATGGCTAAAATAGCCCAACGCGCCAAATTTGTATGTTTAGCCAATTCAGGCATCAAAGTACTTTGATGATAGGCCTAATCGAATGCCTTAGTGACGTTCCTTTTGCCCAGACTTTTGGGGAGTGCGAAAAGTATACTTTCCGCACGACATATTGATTTCAATTGATATCCCAGATCTTGCCCCACTTTATAGTGCTAGAACCCTTGCCAGATTCAAAGTGCATAAACTACAGATATGAGATATGATTTTGCACGATTAGCCTCGATAGATGCTAATCGATAAAACTCTTTACTAGTAAGGGTTTGAAATGTACAAGTACATTTTTGGCGCGTTGGGCTATTTTAGCCTAATGGCTTGTGACAGTTAGCTTGCTTGAAGCAAAGCTGGTTCTAGAGGCATAGGCGCTGGCAACGGTAGGATAGTTGAATGACTCTGGCTCAGGGGCGGTACTTTAGAGAGTAAAGCCTTATTTAGTAGACAAGTGATGCGATCGCCCACCAGCCAAGGCTCAGCAACAAGTAGGATTTGTAAATGCTCCTCTCGCCTGATCAAGAGCGGTAGCAAATGACCTGCTGCAACATAGCCTTGCAACTCCGCTTGCTGTGACTCAAAGTTTTCTGACTGCAACACGACCTCGACTAGCTGCACGTCATTCTTAGTGATAGCCTGACTCCACCCATTAAGGGAGACTTGGGGTGCAAAAGCAAGCTGAATTCCTGTTGCAGCCAAACTTAGATGATCGCCACCGTTCAATGCGGATTGAGAGAATGTAGCGACTGTGTTAGGGCGAAATAACTCTACAGCCCGTTGCGCTAAGATTCCGTTCAGTTCTGGATTGTTGGTAAGCGCCAAAAAGGTACTCAGAGACGCAATCCCTTCTGCTTGTAGCTCCTCTAAATCTAAATATCGGCTCATGACAGGAACATCATCCGGATCGATCGAGGTTGGCTCGCGATCGCTAAGGTCAATTAAAACAACCGTCTCTCCGGCTTGCTGAAGTAACCGAACCAGCAACTGACTCAACGGATGATTGCCAACAATTACAGTTCTGACCTGACTTGCACGCAGCCCTAGCCAACGAGCAACCCAGCCTGCTGTGAGTCCTTGAATCAAGACTGTCATGAAGATGGTGAGAAAAACGAGAGCTTTGATCGCATCGCCGTTGTTGATACCTTCTTTTGTCAGCGCGATAGCAAACAAAGATGCCATGGAAGCGGCAACAATGCCACGAGGTGCAATCCAGGACAGAAACATTTTCTGTTTCCAGCTAAAGCCTCGATTCCAGGTCGATAGCAGAATATTGATTGGGCGAACGACGAGCATCAGCATCAGAACGGTCAGGACGCTTCCCCCGCCCAACTTCAACACGCTCGCGATTGATAGATCAGCCGCCAGTAAAATAAATAAGATCGAATTTGCCAGAATCCCTAACTGTTCATTAAACTGACGGATCAAGCGTTCTTCAGGGATAGTAGCCGCTCGTAAAATGATGCCCATCAATACTGCAACCAACAGCCCTGACTCGCTTCGGAGTGCCTGCGCCAGGCTAAAAGCGCCCCACACTGCTGCTAATACCACCAGATTTTTTAATTCTTGTGGCAGCGATTTAGACTGTTTGAGCAACAAACTGAGCAAACCACCCGCGCTCAACCCGATCACCACCCCAATTCCTAACCGTATTCCCAAGCTTTTCAGCACCAATAATGGGATTGCCGTGCCGACCAAAACCAGTGGCACTTCATGACGACTCAAGATGATGTTGAGGGTGATCACTGCCACGATCGCGCCAATGGGATCAATTAAAATCCCCTCGCCTTCCAAGAGTGTTGCAACCCGTTGTTCAACCCCAATCAGCTTCAGCAAGGGAGTCACCACTGTTGGTCCCGTGACTACTACTAAGGAGGCGTAGAGAAGGGCGATCGACCAGGGAAACCCATTCAAGAAATGGGCGGCGATCGCACCACCTAAAAAGGTAATCAGCACTCCGATGGTCACAAGATTGCGGAGACTCACCGAAACGCTACTTAGATCGCGAATCTTTAAACTTAGCCCTCCCTCAAACAAAATCAACGCGATCGCTAAAGAAACGATGACTTCTAAACCGCTACCCAGAAGCGATGGTTCAAGCAATCCTAAGCCGCTGGAGCCTAAAAGAATACCAAAGAGCAACAGTAAGACAATGCTAGGAATCTGAAGCCATTTGGCTAAAACCTGAGCGCCAATGCCAACCACTACAGTTGTGCTAATGAGAACGGTAATTGGTAGAGAATCTTCCATTAAAATCAATCTAGCTAAAGTGGGTTAAGCCCTAAACTGAGCCAGGCTAAAGATGCTAAAGCGATTGTAGCTAAATTATGTCATTTTGTTTTGAAGTACTAAGGCATTACCCAAAGTGGTCTGAAATCCGTTCAACGTTCATGCTCTGTAGGTTCGCTTGAAGCTACTTTTTGAGGAACTGTCCATTGGTCTAAAACATCTTTCACTAACACTTCTTTAATCCATATTTGCGTGACTACTAAGATTGGCAATCCCCAAAATAATCCCAATACACCGAAGAACGTTCCAAAGGCGGTGAGCAGAGCAAGCGTTGTTGCAGGCAATAGAGACACTTGCTGTTTCATAATGATGGGTGTGATCAGATTGCCTTCAATTTGCTGAATCAAAAAATATAGCAGCAAAACTTCGATCGCTTTCCAGGGAAAATCTAGCAAAGCTAATAGGGCAGGTGGGACGACGCTAGCGATCGCTCCAAGGTAGGGAACAAACGCTGATATGCCTGCAATCAGTCCATTCACAAATGGTAAGGGAACCTGTAGTACAAGCAATCCGATTCTGCTTAACTGGTCGAGGTGAATGTTCGGTTCACCAGAGCCAACATTCAGGAACAAAATACGCTGCTGTGCGTGGTGTATGTTCAACGCCGACCAGAGGTGACGCGATCGGCTGAACAAATTTGGGCTGATCTGACGCAAGCCATTCAAAATCACCTATTGAAAGATTTTAATGCACACCGCTTGTTGATGTCATTGTGCTAGAAGCACCCGACGTTAAATTATAGGATTGAACCGTTCCAATGCAGCAACTCGATCGCCCCGAAAAACAAGCCATAGAATATGAGCAACAGCAAATTCTGCAACAGCTTGAAGACTGGCTAGAACTGCCAATGCTGGTGTTGAGTTTTGTCTGGCTCGGTTCATTTGTGGTGGAGCTAACTTGGGGACTCACGCCACTGTTAGATATGATTAGCCTCGTCATTTGGGGTATATTTATTCTGGAATTTGTCCTCCGACTATCGCTTGCGCCCCGCAAAGTTGCTTATTTTAAAGCCAACTGGCTTGCAGCACTCTCGCTGCTTTTACCTGCTTTAAGGGTGTTTCGGTTCTTGCGCATCATGCGAGTTCTACAAACGACCCGTGCCGTCCGAGGCTTACGATTGCTGCGCGTCCTCACCCGAACTAATCGCAGTATGCGATCGCTGACTGCCAACTTTGCCCGACGCGGATTTGGCTATGTTGTACTGTCAACAGCAATCATTACACTGGCTGGTGCGGCGGGAATGTTTGCCTTTGAACGAGAAGCTCCTGATGCGCCTGGACTTGATAACTATGGCACGGCATTATGGTGGACGGCAATGCTGATGACCACGATGGGATCAGATTACTTTCCTCAAACGCCAGAAGGTCGTATTCTCTGTTTTCTGCTGGCACTGTATGCCTTTGCTGTTTTTGGTTACGTGA
>JBBRCV010000029.1:0-32544 GCA_038204505.1 Elainellales cyanobacterium | reverse complement strand
ACTCAATCTTTTTCGGCTGAATGGGGTTGATTCCATCACTAAAGGACTGCGATTCTTGGCGCATGATGTCAGGAAGCTATTTTCCTTCTTTCAATGAATCAGCCCTGGGGAGGGGTAGGAGTGGCAATTGAGCGGGGTTCGAGACCTCCAAAATTGCCAAAGTATTGCGGTATCATGGTTGTGGTCGTTGACTCACCCGCGACGCATCGGAACAACAGCCTAACGTGACGAAGTTCAGCATTTTGCTGACGGCGAAGACCCATCGGTAGACCGGGAAAAGATTGACGGGCAATGGTAAAGCATCCCTGATTGACGCAAAACACATAAACTTTGGTTTGTGACTTAATAAAAACCGCTGGGCTAGCGGAGTTAGTCTGTGGAGCGAACATAAGACCAAAACTCTGTGGAGGGTAGAGGCAGTTGCTATGAAGCAGAAACTCAAATCGTGAGGTTTGGGAATCCCACTGGCTTCAGCCGTGGGAGGATGTCAAGATGTAAGCTAGTGCTGAAGCGCGTCTGCCCAGCAGTTTGAATATGCGATCGCAATCCTCAATTCCACTTCCCAGACGTTCTCGAACCCGCTCTAGAATTCGCCCAGTGCGTTTCTTGCTTAAGTGGACTTTGATGCTACTGTTGCTGGGTGCTGCTTACAAGTGGCTGGCTGGCGTTTTTCAACAACCTCAAGCGGTCTTAGTTTTAGGCGGGGCATTAGAACGAGAAGTTTTTGCCGCAAAGTTTGCTAAAGAACATCCTGACTTGCCAGTTTGGGTTTCTTCGGGCAGTAATCCTGAGTACTCCGAGTGGGTGTTCTCTCAAGCGGGTATTGCTGCCGATCGCTTGCACTTAGACTATCAAGCCGTAGATACGGTCACTAATTTCACGACTTTAGTGAGGGAGTTTAAGTCGCGGGGAATTGACAGCATTTATCTCATCACCTCTGATTACCACATGAGGCGGGCAACGGTCATTGGCGAAATTGTGTTGGGCAGTCAAGGGATTGACTTTAAGCCTGTGGCAGTGGCATCAGAGCGATCGCCTGAATCTCTCAACAAAGCCATTCGAGACGGTGCCAGGGCAGTTCTTTGGGTCATAACTGGACAGACGGGAGATAGTTTAGCTCATTTGCTAGATAAGGAGCAAAATTGAAGGCTAAAGGCTAGATTGGAGACTTCAGATCCATTCTGCCTAATCTGTCTCGTCTGAACTGTGGAAGCGTCTTCTCAGCCCGAATTTGTCACTGCTGCAACCCAGGATGATCTACTGGATGAGATGAGTTTGCAAACAGTGCTAGATATGTTGGCGGTCATGGTTGCGGCGGAAGAACTGACTCAACTGGAAAGCTTGACTCCAGCTCAGAAGCGACAAGTATGGATGTCTACGCCAGAAGATGTGAAGGTGCGGTTGAGGCAGATGAAGGCAGCGGCTCAGACTGAATCCCTTTCCCCAGAACAATCTACGGACGAGCTAGAGGAACCAGAGGAATCAGAGGAACTGGATGAAAGCTTGGATGAAATGGGAGAGGCGATCGATTATACAGATTCCGAAAGCATCAACTTTATTAATCTACCGCTCTTCCAAAACTCTTATGCTCTGAACACACCGCTAGTTGAGCAGACATTCCAAGTTGGCGATCGGGTAGTCCTAAAAGCTGAACCTCGCTTGACCACTGCTGAGCTGATTGCAGTCTGGAAGATAGTTGCTATTGAGGAAGAACAAGCCCGGATTGAAGCGAAAGGATTGGGGAATCGGCAATACCCGATCAGTTGGATGGTCAGTTATCCAGCAGATGAACCGGAATTTTAGAGTATTGGATGGGACAGAGCTAGTGATTTTTCTATCAGAGAGGTTTTTTATACTTCAAGTAGAGAGGCTTGCGGTGCGGCGGCGTTAACGAGGGAAAGTAAGGAACCCGCTTGCTCCTGCCCGTTCGTTGCTAAGTCGCTGTGACACAGGTAAACTCGATCGCCTGCCCGACAGAGAAGATCTAGGACTTGTCGCTGGAGGCGCTGTTGGTTGGCTTCTAGCGTGTCTGCTGCCGTCCAGGGACTCCCTGAGCGATCGCGCAGAAAGAGCGGTGCGCCAAACAGTGCGCCGCCACCTGTAAGCCATAGGGCAGATCCGGCATCAAGCCAGAACTGTCGGCGGTGAAAGCAGCGATCGCTCCGATACTGATAAATCGTTGCCAAAGTTACCGCCTGACTGGCTTTACCCATGGGGCGAACGGGATAGGGATCAGCCGTGATCGTCCCATTCTTCAAAAGTTGAATAAAGCTTTGCACAGTGTCCGATGTCGGTACATCTAAATCGCCCGATTGTCGCAGCCGACTGGCAATTTCCCAATAGTGTTGAGCCGTTTCCATCAGTTCGCGGAGGGCGGCAATTTGGTCGTAGGGTAAATGACTGCCGCCATAAAGGAAGCGCTGAATGGCGCGATCGAGCAGGACAACCGGGTTAGGAATCAACCGCTGTTGCTGCTGGTCTTTCTGAATTTCGACCCATTGTAAAATCTCGCTGTAGGCATGAGCCGCTTGGTAGCCCAGCCGATCCCAGCGATCAAAAGTGGTGGCGGGACGGAGGTGAGGACTTTCTAGATCGGGGACAAAGCAATAGTCGGTCAAAAGTCCAGCACGAACCAAATCTATTTGCCTACTTGCGCCTTCTGAGTCGGGCAACTGGCTGAGCAGCACAAGCATTTCAGCGATCGCATCTCGGTTTAACAACCGTCCCAAACCCGGATAGATTAACGCCAGCAGCGTCAACAACGATCGAATTAGCGCTGAACTTGCTAAAGGATGCTGGTCGTGGAGAGAGTTAACCGGAATGCCTTTGCTATTGAGAATTTCGCGGAGCGTGTAGCGGGCGATCGCATCTAATCCAGGTCCAATCACCGCCACGTCTTGAGGTTGAACTTGCCCAGAGTAGATGTCATTGGCGATCGTTTCAGCCACTTGCCGCAGAAGTTGCGCTCTAGAGGTCGTTTGAATCGACTGAATAGCATCGGGCAATTCGGGCAGCCACAGGGGTTCGCTAATCCAGGCGGCGATCGCGTCTCCCCAAGTCGCGCCCAGGCTATCAGCAGGATCTTGACTAAGGTTTTCGGTCTGTTGGCAGCGTTGGGCTAAGCTCTGAAGATAATCCGGGTCTGCGCCCAAGCCGAGACGAATTGCACCATTAGGATTGTAGGTAAAGGCAATGGGAATGCCTTGGTCGAGAAAAAACTCAAAGAGGAGGCGGGCGATCGCCGGATATTCATCCACATCATCGACCAACACAGCCCAATAACGCTGCCTAAGCTGCTGCTGATAAACAGGATGGGGTAACAGATAGCGCCAGTACAACTCGGTGATCACGCCATAGGTCAGCAAGCCTCGTTCTAAAAGCCAGATTCGCCACTGTTCCAGCCCTGCTCCCATAGATTCCCAAAGTTCGGGAGTGCCCTCCTGCTCTGAAAAGCCTGCTTTGAGTACGGCAGCGATGTCTTCGGGGGGAGTACCGCTAGCAGCGGCGAGTTGCAGCAGGTCTAAGGTGCGACGAACCAGGTAATAGTCGCTCACGCCTGCTTGTTGGAGATTGCCCTCAGTTAAGAGCGACCCCTGGGGTATCTGCGAAGCAGCCCGCCATAGCCCAGTCGCCAACTCCTGTTCGGTTTCAGGACGGAGGCGCAGCGGAAACTGATCTTTTAGCCCAAGCTGCTGCACAATCAAGGGAAAGAACAAAGTCACTTCATCTTGAAAAAAGCCGATAGGAGTTGCCGTGTCGAACCGAAATTGTCCGGCTTCTGTGGTGATCCGGTCTGCCAAATCCAGGCGATTATCTCCCGTTGCTGCCAGAAACAGAGCTTCCGCGACTGGCGTTCTCCTCTCAGCCCAGGCAGAGAATTGCTCAATTAAACGCTGAGTCTTGCCACTGCGGGTCGAACCTGTAATCCAAATAGAATCTTGTAGCACAGGTTTATTCAATAGATTTGTTATGATCCTACGTGGATTAGCAAAGACTTTGCTCAAAGAATTAACGTCTGTAACGATAATTTACGGTAGTCTTGTTACAAATTTATCATTAGTCGATGAGGCGATCGTTTACTTTTATACTTATGTAATTAAGTAGTTTGAATCTTGCTCTCCAACTTCAAACTACGTTTTTAGAAATGACTGAACTTTTAGAAATACAGATCCAGTAAACTCTGCTACCCTTCCGCTTCAGCCATGAGAAATTCTTTTTTGGGTTCGATTCAAAGTTACTTCAGCAATGCAAATCAATGGCTTCTTAAAACGCCTGGAAGATCGTTAGATGAAGCCTATGAAGCTGCTCGAAAGATTAGAGAAATTGAAAATGCTAACTTTGGTGGAAATAGGATTTCGGTAGATTATGGCAACTACGGGGTTAGCGCCCAAAACTACTTTCAAGGAGAGCTTAAGAAATACTTAGACATTATTAAGATTCGACTGGCAGAGTTCAAGTTAAGCAGCTCGGTCGTGAGACTCTCTAACCAAAAAATCACAGAAATTGAAGTTGATGAGAACTCCAACAGTCTGAGTAATATTAATATTATTGACCAGCCTGCTCTAATTCTCAACAAGCTTAAGTTCATTGATGAAACTTTGGACAAGTATCAAGATAGGGAGTCTAGCAAGCAGTCGATCGTAATTCTACCAGACTCTAATCAAACTCGGCTTAGTCCCTCCACTAGCCGACTCAAAGGGATAACCGATGAGTTTGAGGGGACGGTACCTGCGGCAAAGTCAATTTCTGGCAAAAGCGGTGTCTTACCCCGATCGATTTTGAACACTGTAGATAGGATTAAACAGGAGTTAAACCCAGATTCGGAAGAAGAAGTAGTACGAGATTTTCGGCGATCGAAAGCCCGGACTTTTACGGCAGTGCGATTTATTTTAATCTTGATTATTGCACCGCTGCTGGTTCAGCAAATGTCCAAAAACTTTGTGATTGGACCCATTGTTGATCACTACCGAATTGGGAACGAGAAAGTTGATATTTTTATTAATTCGGAGTTAGAAGAAGAAGCTCTAAATGAACTTCAAAAATTTGAGCAACGCCTGCGGTTTGAAATATTAGTTGGCAGAAGTGAACCTAAGCGTGATGAGGAAATTGCAGAACAGGTAAAAGCAAAGGCAGAAGAAATTGGAGAAGAGTTTCAACAGGTCAGTTCTGATGCAGTTAAGAATGTTTTCGCTGACCTGGCTGCGTTAATTGCTTTTACTCTTGTGGTTGTGACCAGTAAGCGAGAGATTGAAGTTGTTAAAAGCTTTATCGATCAGCTAGTTTATGGCTTAAGTGATAGTGCTAAGGCATTTTTCATTATTTTGTTAACTGATATGTTTGTGGGGTTTCACTCGCCTCATGGTTGGGAAGTCCTTCTAGAGAGTGTATCTAAACATTTTGGGTTGCCTGCCGATCGCAATTTTATCTTCTTATTTATTGCAACTTTTCCAGTCATTTTAGACACAATTTTCAAGTACTGGATTTTCCGATATCTCAACCGAGCGTCGCCCTCCTCTGTAGCAACTTACAGAAACATGAACGAGTAGAGGTAACCTAGTGAATTGTTTGTACTAGGGAAGGGTAAAATCCTTTTATCTTCATGCTCGTTCCATGCACCAGTTCGTCAGTTTTTCTCGAAGCTTCTGGCATTTTCGATTTCGATACATTTGCCTTTTACTGATTGGCGTAGCAGCGATTCTGATGCTGTCGAGCTGCTCAGTACTCCTGAACGATCCAAGGGTCAGCCAAAGTGCTCGTAATCCCAACGCGTTGCTAGGCTTGCCGAGCAGTGCTACTAGCTTCAATGCCAACAATTATCTAATTAATCGATCGCAGTATGTGATGTCTTACAACCGCAGTAAAGCAATTCCTAACTGGGCAAGTTGGCAACTGAATCAGAACTGGCTGGGGAGCCGTCCACGAATTCCATTTGAGCCAGATAATACACTGCCGAGTGGTTGGGAAAAGATAATTCCCAACGACTACACAGGCAGCGGCTTTGACCGAGGGCATGTGGTTCCGGCTGCCGATCGCAACAAGACGGCGGATGACAGCCGGGCAGTTTTTTTGATGACCAATATTTTTCCTCAAGCTCCAGATAATAACCAAGGTCCTTGGGCACAGCTAGAAAGCTACTGCCGAGAGCTGGTTGCTCAGGGGAAGGAGCTTTATATTGTGGCGGGAGTTGCGGGAGAAGGGGGGATAGGAGATAAAGGAGAAAAGGCAGTAGGGACGATCGCCAAAGGTAAAGTCTCAGTCCCTGCCTCAACGTGGAAAGTAGTTTTGGTGTCCGATCGCCCTGGCTCAGGAATTGCTGGTATTACAGAGCGAACCCGTGTAATTGCCGTAATTATGCCTAACGAGCAGGGCATTAAAGACACGAGCTGGCGCGAATACCGAAGATCAGTCGATCAAGTTGAAGAACTGACGGGATATAACTTATTTGCAAATATTCCAGAGGTTGTTCAAAATGCGATCGAATCTAAAACTGACGCTAATATACCTGTTAAGCTACCAGTCAAAATACCAGTCAAAACACCAGTTAAACGACCCGTTAAGCAACCCGTTGGCACTCACTAAAATCTAATTAAAACCTCAGCCGATGTCGATAATTAGCCACCGATTCCACAATTCCAAGGGCAATAAAATTAGTAATTAATGACGATCGCCCGTAGCTTAACCACGGTAGCGGAATGCCCGTCACTGGAGCTAGTCCAATCGTCATGCCAATGTTAATCAACACTTGAAAAACAATCATCGACAAAACACCGATCGCCAGCAAAGATCCAAAATTATCCTTGGCATTTTGAGCAATGATCACTAGCCTAAGACTAATCAGCCAAAAGCAAGTTAGAACCGCCAAACAGCCGATGAACCCCAATTCTTCGCCAATAGCTGAAAAGATAAAATCGGTTTGCTGCTCAGGAATAAAGTTGAGTTGGGTTTGAGTACCTTGATTGAGTCCTCGTCCAAAAAACTGCCCTGCGCCAATGGCAATGCGCGATTGAATTAGGTGATAGCCGCCGCCTAGAGGGTCTTTGTCGGGGTCAAGAAAAAGGGAAAGGCGATCGCGCTGGTACGCCTTCAAAACATGAGACCAAACGAAGTTTCCTAGCCCACCCGCTATCAAGTTAATGCCAGCAAACCCTAACGCTCCATAGCGTTGCCAGGGCAAGGTCAACCAAGCGATGAGCACTACGACAGCGATCCAAGCAAACCAACCGGGCAGAAAAACGCCAAACAAAATTGCTGAGATAATCGGCGATACCAACAGCAACAACCAGCCTGGATTAGCGTTTGCCCAATAGAGCATTCCTAACGTAATGGCGATAAAGACTAAGGAAGTTCCCAGGTCGGGCTGAAGCATGATGATGACCCAAGACAATCCTGTAATGCCCAAAGTCTTGATCACCATCGGGATTCTAGAAGCCCCACGCTCCTGCAATGCAGCAGCAAGCGTAATAATGAGTGCAATCTTGGCAAACTCTGACGGCTGAAATCCAAAATTACCCAGGTAAAGCCAGCTCTTTGCCCCGTTTACTTCTGTCCCTAAAAATGGAACGGCTAATAGGACAACGTTCATAACACCATAGATAATCCAATGCCATCGCAACAGATTTTCATAGCGCCAACGCGCCAGCACCAAAGCCAACATCACGCCGATGCCACCACCCAAAAGTTGTTGCCACCACTCGCCAACCCCTTTATGCAGTTCGGTACTACGAATCGCAATGCCGCCCAAAATAGTAAGGGCGATCGCCACTCCTAAGAGCGTCCAATCAATTTCCATCCAGGGCTGAGTGACAACTTTCCAATTAACGCGAGGGAGCGATTTACGCAGCATAAGGGGGGAGCAGGGAGAACAGAAATGACTCGATCGGTCGTCTAAAATTTAAGCTGTCTAAAATTTAAGCTGTCTAAAATTTAAGCCATGAGGGAGCTAGGAAAGAGCCGCGATCGACACCTTTGCCGCAATTTGCTGAGCGATCGCCACCAACGCCTTAGCCGAAGCCGAATCAGGAGCATCAACCACGATTGGAATGCCGCGATCGCCACCTTCCCGCAGCGCCATTTCCAAAGGAATGCAGCCTAATAGAGGCAACCCTAGCTCTTGAGACGTTTTCTCGCCGCCGCCAGAGCCAAAAATATCGTACTGGCGATCGGGCAGATCTGGCGGAATAAAGTAGCTCATGTTTTCGACAATTCCCAAAATTGGCACCTGCAACTGTTGAAACATCCGCAGACCTCGACGGGCATCCATCAGTGCCACTGTTTGGGGCGTTGTGACGATCACAGCTCCTGCCATGGGAACCGCCTGTGCCAGCGTCAATTGGGCATCGCCCGTACCAGGCGGCATATCTACAATTAAATAGTCCAAGTCGCCCCACTGCACCTGATACAGAAATTGGCGGATAATACCGTTGAGCATCGGACCACGCCACATCACAGGCTGGTCAGGGTCAATCAAAAAGCCCATCGACACGAGCTTAACGCCATGATTGAAGGCGGGTTCTAGAATGTCGCCCTGCCCTCCAGATTGCACCATCACTTTGGCACTCGCCAAACCCATCATCGTAGGAGTGTTGGGTCCATAAATATCTGCATCAATCAGTCCCACCTTCGCGCCAGCTTGAGCCAGGGCAACAGCGACGTTAACCGCGACAGTACTTTTGCCCACGCCGCCCTTGCCACTGGTAATTGCCAGAATGTTTTTCACGCCATCAATGCCAGTGCGATCGGGCAAAGCCTTCTGCTGGGGCGTTTCAGAAGTTACCTCTACATCAATTTTTTCTACTCCTGGAAGCGTTTTAACGGCGCGTTCGCAATCCTCCACAATGAACTGGCGCAACGGACAAGCGGGAGTAGTCAACACCAGGGTAAAGCTGACGTTCCCCCCGTCAACTTTGACATTGCGAATCATGTTCAGTTCCACCAAACTCTTGCGAAGTTCAGGATCTTCGACAGGGCGCAAAACTTCCAAAATGGTACTAGGGCTGAGCGTTTCGATCATAGTTCTGTTCTCCCTGGCAGACACAAGCAGGGCAAGCTCGTAGTTTTTAACAATTCATTCTACCGCTACGCCAGAGCATTGCTGGCTAATAACTGTCCAAGGCTCAGCATTAAAACTAAACCCAGTAAGTCAGGGCTGGCAGGACGAATAAACTTGGGGCGATGTCCCCGATCTAGCAATAGCCTTTCCTGCTCCGCCGCATGAGCTAAGTCCTGCGCCACTCTGGCAGCATAGGGGCGAATCACTGACCAAACCAGCGGCGACAACCAGCCCTTCAGCGTTACTGAGTAAGAGACTTGCGTGCCACAAAGGGTTGATTCTACTCGGTAAGTGACTCGCTCCTCTAACCCCGGAATCGCCATAATCCTCACGCTTAGGAGTTCTCCAGGCTGCACCCGCTCTACAAAAATATGCATAGAAATAGGAAACAATCGACCGACCGCCTGATAAATCAGCCCCGGCTTAGGAATTAACCCATAGGGTACATTAGTCTTAGTCAGTAAAGGGTGCCAGGACACATCTGCCAAATCAACCACCTTTCGCCAGAGGTCTTCGACCGAGGCTGAACTCAAAACCTCATAGGTTTCTACTAAAGGGTGAAACCGAATCGTTTTCCAAGGAATCATATTTCGATGAACGAATCTAGACCAAAAGTCCAGCATCGCAATTCTCTCCAACAAATATCACAACAGGCAAACTCGTAGATAACTGTACAGAAGCTCGCTTCTTGCATAGCTTCTTTATCCTTTGAACAGCTTCTTTATACCAATGGCTCCATTCACAAATCCCCTCCCCGCATCTTACATCGTTGTCAGAGTAGATGACTGAGCCAAGTAGTCGGAAGAAGCTGACACCGAATCGGGCTAGCGGCTCTCTACGGCTCCTAAGCACTCTAAGTTTTTCTAAGTGCCTTGTTTTTCTTTATGAAAGTTAGGTGACCCTGATACACTAGGCTTCATCAGTTCTTTTTAATTCTTCCTTTTGTCTCAACTCTTGAACTGAAGCTGATGCTTTCCCTAAAAGCAATAATTTTTCACTATAGGGATACCATACATAGACCCTAGCTTCTACCCCTTCCAAAGAACCCTCTTCAGCTATGCCCCCACTTGTTGCTAACTACTACCTGACCTATCGATGCAATGCCCGTTGTCATTTCTGCGATATTTGGGCGCTTGACCCCAAGAAAGAAGCCAGCTTTGAAACAATTGTGCATAACATGCATGACTTAAAGCGCCTGGGCGTGAAGTACATTGATTTCACTGGGGGCGAACCGTTGTTGCGGGCAGATGCCGATAAAGTCTACGCAAAAGCGAAGGAAATGGGCTTCTACACCAGCATGACAACCAATACGATTCTGTATCCTAAGCGGGCAAAGGAGTTTCAAGGACTAATCGATTTCTTGAACTTTTCCCTGGATGGGGCAGATGCAGAAACTCATGATCAGTCGCGTGGCACCAAAATTTTCGATACGTTGGTGGAGTCTGTGAAGTTGGCGCTGTCGCTGGGCGAATATCCGGTTCTGAACCATACGGTGACGGCTCAGAACTATGAGCGATTGGGTGAAATTGCTAAGTTTGCCAATGATTTAGGCGTGCGAGTGTGGTTGAATCCTGCGTTTACGGCGTACAGCAATTACAACAACAAAAAGAATCCGACTCCTGAAATTGCAGCGGCGATCGAGACTGCTGCTAAGAAATATCGTAATCTTGGCTACAATAAGGCGGCCCTGGCATTTATCGAGGCGGGTGGCAATGACACCGAAAATCCTCGCTGTAAAGCGGTGGATGCGGTGATTGCGATCTCGCCTAACGATGAGTTGCTGCTGCCCTGCTATCACTTTGCTCAGACAGGTCTTGCCATTGAAGGAAATCTGTATGAGATGTACCGCAAGTCGGAAGTTGTAGAAGAATATCGTCAGTCGCAGGGCAAACTAGCGGTATGTGAAGGCTGTACGGTTTGGTGTTACCTCATCCCCAGCTTCTTCAAGGGTTTAGATAAATACTGGTTCCTTAATCAAATGACTTATGCCGGAGAATTCTTGGCTCGAAAACGATTCCTACACCGAGCCAGCGCCAATCGATCCAGCGCCGATCAACTCACTACTGTCTGATTTGGTTGCTGATTTAGCAGAGGAGAACCCTTTTGAGCGAGGCTTGGAGGGGCGCAGACGTAAAGCGGCGATCGCCCTCACCGCAATCTGGAGTAGCACAATTGCCCTCCACCTATTGTCTTGGGGTTCCTGGCTGGTTTTGGGGCTAACTGCTGTTATGGGAGTTCATGCTGTGCGGGTCTTGTTTACCCGCCCCATTCCTGTGCCCGAACCAATGGTGCGCCAGCATCCCGAAGATTATCCTTACGTTTCGATATTAGTCGCTGCCAAGAACGAAGAAGCCGTGATTGGTTCTTTGGTAGAAGACCTTTGCAACTTGGACTATCCCTCGGAGCGCTACGATCTGTGGGTCGTGGACGACAACAGCAGCGATCGCACTCCCCTGGTGTTAGAGCGACTCGCAACAGAACGTCCTCAGTTGAATATTATTCGCCGCTCTATTAACGCCATGGGCGGTAAATCGGGGGCGCTGAATCAGGTTTGGTCAGTGGCAAAGGGCGACATTATTGCTGTGTTTGATGCCGATGCACAGGTTCCCAAAGATCTACTGCGGCGAGTATTACCACTGTTTGAGCGGGAGCAAGTAGGCGCGGTGCAGGTGCGAAAGGCGATCGCCAACGCACCCACTAATCTCTGGACACGCGGACAAGAGACAGAAATGGCGATCGACAGCTACTTCCAACAGCAGCGCATTGCCTTGGGTGGAATTGGCGAACTACGGGGCAACGGTCAATTCGTTCGACGGGCGGCATTGGAAAGCTTTGGCGGCTGGAACGAGCAAACCATTACCGATGACCTGGATCTGACCTTGCGGCTGCACTTAGATCAATGGGACATTGATTTTCTGTTGCTGCCTGCGGTCGGCGAAGAGGGCGTGACTCGTGCCGTTGGGCTGTGGCATCAACGCAGTCGGTGGGCAGAAGGCGGCTATCAGCGCTATTTAGACTACTGGCGGTTAATTGCCCGAAATCGCATGGGTAAGCGCAAAACATTTGATTTGTGCATGTTTTTGATGAGTCAGTATGTGCTGCCAACAGCCGCTGTGCCAGACTTGATGATGGCGATCGCCCGTAGCAGTTCTCCCATGTTGCTCCCTATCACTAGCCTGATGGTTATGCTGTCGTTTATCGGCATGTTTACGGGGCTGCGGCGCATCGAAGCAGGGATGCAGGAAACTTTGCCTAGACGGAGTGCGCGGGCGATCGCGGCAAGGCTCTGGCAAACTCTATTGGGGCAAATTTATATGCTCCATTGGATTCCCATTATGGCGAGTACCACTGCCCGCATGTCAGTTCGCCCCAAAAAATTGAAGTGGGTGAAGACCGTGCATCATGGCGTAGAGGAAGAACTAGGGTTTGAATAAGGTGAACACAAATCAAGTTGCTTCAAAATTACCAGCCTCAAAATCGTAAGAGTACGGTTAACTCTTGATTGAGCATTGAACTAAGCTAGCGTGAATGCCATTGTTCAACGCAATCAGGAGCCATCTTTCATGACCGCTAGCTTGCCATCACGGACTGATTCTAAAGAAGTAATTCCGATCGTCATGCAGAAAGTGACCGATCGATGTCATGTCATCCTGCCCGGAACTGCCAAGCCCACGAGTGCTATTATCTTCGACGACAAGTTTTATATCTTTGTCAAGTTCTTTCCCTTTGATGCTGTAGCCCGTCGGAAAGCAGACCTCATGGTCAGTAGAGGCAATCAGGTAGTTCTGACTAGAGTGCCTAAAGGTCTGGTGCTGTGGACGCTCGAATTGGATGCTGAGCTTGTCAATCATCAAAGGATTTGATAAACATTAAAGGAATCCACTCAGCTAAAGACACTGTGAGCAAACGCCTACCCGAAACTACTGCCTACATTCGGATTACGCGCCAGTCTTGGCAACAAGGCAAAATTGAGGGCGATGTGCATGTAAGTGATTATGAATGGGAGTTCAAGTGGGAGTTTCTCAAAGGGGAACTGCTAGTAGAACCCTCTAGAGGGCGGGCATTGATTAAAGAGCCATTGAGCCGTTTTTTAGAACGATGCGACTATCAGCTTGAACCGGGCGGCGATTATTGCTTTACCATTCGGGCAGAAATTTAGCTGGACGAAGATTTAAGCCGGGAAGCTAAGCAGTCAGCCGTTCCAGGTAACGTTCGATTAGCAAAATGGCGACAATATCATCAATCGGACGGGGCAAGGTGCGAATGCCTTGGGGAATGAGCTTCGCTAGACCTTGAGGGGGATACATTTGCCAGTATCGATCGCGCGCCTCCAAGGTACTGTAGCGCTCGTCTACGGGCATAATCCGCAAAGGATCTGCTAATCCTGCGATAATTTGCTGTCGCCATTCTTTGGCACTGGTTTGATCGCCCAGGACTAGAAAGGAGATGGGGTATTGCTGTTGAAGAGTTTGAATAGTGGCGATCGCCTCTGTTGCCGGAATAACTTTGTGGTAGTAAAGGCAACGGTCAAGCCCCATAACGGCTAAACCGCACTTTTGACGACCTGGATCGAAGCCGAGAATAACAGGCTGACCGGGGAGAGATGCGGAAAGAGCCATAGGAAAAACAGAGGGGAAATAGGATGGTGACTCAAGGTGAAGCAGTCTGGGTGCTGAATAGAACTTGTCCATTCTGCACAGCGACTAGCTCAAGACGCGCAATTCCGGCAGTATAAGAGTTTTCGGCGGCGGCAACCTGAATTTCTAAGGGCTGGTTGTATTCTTTCACTTGTTTAAAGAACTTGACAACGCTTTCTGAGCGATTATCAGCCACCACCACTTGTTCGGGGAGAATGCCTGCCTGACGCGCCCTAAACTGAGCAGCAGCAATGACTCTGAGAATGAGTTCTCCTAAAGCGTCGTTGGTTAAAGAGGTGGGATTAACGGGAGCAGACGCAACAACGCCGCCTTGAGGAAAAACGAGTTGGTTGGGAATGGCGATCGCGCGCACCTCAATACAGGCATCGCCCGCCAAAACGCAAGGTTGCCCGATCGCATAATTGCGCGCAGAAAGAATCCGCACGACATATTCCTGACCATCCTGAATTTGCTTAATGATCGGCTCAACTTCAGAGTTAGGAATCCGAATAATTTGGCTAGTCAAGTTGGGCGCATCAGGGCGAATTCGCTGGAGTGCAACGCGATTAGCTTGCAGCAACACCTGGTTTACGAGTTGAGGGGCAGCGGTAGGGTCAACGACTTTGAAGGGGGGCGATGAGGCAAGAACCTGGTTACGAAAGAGAGTGACGCTGCCGTCTCGAATGCCCTCTAAATCTTGGACTTCTTTCTCCAGGTCAGAGCGCTGATTGGCAAGGGCTAGGAGCTGGGTTTCGCGTTCAGCGATCGCCCGATCGCGCGCTGAAATTTCCTGGTCGCGCTGAGCAATTTGTCCTCTCACCTGATCCCGCTGCCGAATTAGGTCTTGGCGGCTGGCTTGGAGCTGTTGGAGTTCGGTGCGAAGGGTGGAAAGCTGGCTTGATACGGTCTGCAAAAAGGTTTGAGCCTGTTGAAAGCGAGCTTGAGCCATACCCAACCGAGTCTGAGCCTGGTTAAGCTGGGCGGCAGTCCGAGCTTGGAGATCGTTGGCGGCTTGTAGGGATTCGTTAATAGTTGCCAATCTTTTTCGAGCCACTTCCTGCTTGCGTCGAGCCGTTTGTAACCGTCGCTCAATCTGCTCTCGTTCTGCCTTAGCTTTATCTCGTTCTTCCTCAGCAACGTGTCGTTCTCGGCGAATTCGCTCCAGGTCAAAAACGCCAGTGCGTAGATTGTCACTGACTGCAAAGAGAATGCCAAAAGTAGAAGCAGCAATAATGCCGCCAGTCAGAATGGTAATCAGGGTAGCTGTTTTGCGGGGGCGAAGATTGAACAGGGTGAGACGGGCTTTGCCCACACGGGTGCCAAGGCGATCGCCCACTGTGGCAATTACCCCGCCTAAAATTAAAATTGCTGCAATCAAGACTAACCCAGTGGTCATTATATCTTTGAGGTAGTCCAGATCCAGACTACTGTATTCTGTGTAATCTGATAGGGCTACGTTGATATCCTAGTAAATTTTGGGTCATGAATCAGTAGATGAAACTGCTCTGCTTAAGTAATGGACATGGAGAAGATGCGATCGCCCTGCGGATTATTCAGCAACTCCAGCAATACCCCAATTGTCCTCAACTGGCGGCGCTACCGATTGTAGGCGAGGGAGGCGCTTATACAAGCCATGGTATTCCGGTAGTAGGGCAGGTTAAAGCAATGCCATCGGGTGGATTTATTTACATGGACAGACGGCAGTTTGCTCGTGACTTGCAAGGAGGACTCGTCCAATTAACTTGGGCACAGCTTCAAACGGTGCAAGCTTGGGCAAGGGAAGGCGGCATGATCTTGGCAGTCGGTGACATTGTGCCGCTGCTATTTGCCTGGTGGAGCGGCGCACCCTATGCCTTTGTGGGTACGGCGAAGTCGGAGTACTACCTGCGTAACGAGCAAGGGGTTTTGCCGCGTGACTCTTGGCTGGGGCAGTTGGAAAGCGCTGGGGGTTCTGTTTACCTGCCCTGGGATCGCTGGTTAATGAGCCGCCCTCGATGTAAAGCAGTCTTTCCCAGGGATACGTTAACCGCTGAAGTTTTAGCTCAATGGTCAATTCCAGCGTTTGATGTGGGCAATCCGATGATGGATGGCTTGGAGCCAGCGGGGATCAATTTGAGGGCACAGGAGGGAGAACTGACCTTTGTCTTGTTGCCAGGATCGAGAGTGCCAGAAGCTTATGAAAATTGGGCAACAATTCTAGAGGCAGTATCAGAATTGTTAGAACCATCAAGGCTTTTAACATCAGAAACAAAACAGCCTTTGCCAGGATCTACTCAGTCGCCCTTGTGCTTTTTGGGGGCGATCGCCCCTACTGTCGATCCCGCTCCACTCTGTAGCCTTCTAGAGCGCTATGGCTGGACTTTAGTGCCCCAATCATCTCTGACTTTTAAGCAGGGAAATGCTACTCTACTGCTAGTTCTCTCGGCGTTTAACGACTGTTTGCACCAGGCAGATATGGCGATCGCGATGGCAGGTACAGCTACTGAGCAATTTGTTGGTTTAGGGAAGCCTGCTTTCATCTTGGCGGGCAAGGGTCCACAGTTTACGCCTATCTTTGCAGAGGCTCAGACTCGCCTCCTAGGAGATTCAGTAATTTGGGTTAAGCATCTTCACCAATTACCCAAAGAAGTTCAGGCACTTTTGCAAGATTCTCAACGTCTACAGCATATTAGTGAAAATGGACAGCGTCGGCTAGGCAAACCAGGAGCGTCGAGGCGTATTGCACAGCTTTTGTTGAAGCAATTCGGTTCGTTAAACTGATTTCTTAGCAGTCGAGTTCAGTCTTGCACTACTTCAAGCAGAATGCCACTGGATCAAATACTATTAATCGAATATCAGGTCGTCAAATATCAAAGAACGTGATTACAAACACCTGTTAGATGAGGCGACGAGCAATGAAAACCGGAGAACTAGTAGAACTTTATAAACAGGGAACTAGAGATTTTAGGAACCAAGACCTTAGAAGCAAATCGTTTGTAGGGCAAGATTTGTCGGGAGCTAACTTGAGCGGGTCTGATATTCGAGGCACAGATTTTACAAGTGCGATTCTTCAGAACGCCAACTTCACGGGTGTCAGAGCCGGACTGCTCCCCTTTCAGAAATCAATGATATTGATTGCATCGGTCATAGCCTCTCTATTACTGGGAGGCTTGGCAGGTTGGGTCGATGCCTTAGTGGAATTGGAATTTCACAACACCGATGGGTTTGGGGGAATCGCACCCTCTATTAGTGCCAAGTGGATTGTCCTGATTATTCTGTTGGTCTTTGGCTATGTAACACAGCGCCACGGCATAGCGTCAGGCTTTAGCACCTTCATTGTGGCGTTGGTGGTAGCTGTGGTGGGAGCATTTATTACTACATCTTTTGTGTCGATCGCTGGGGCAATTGTCATCGCCATTACCGTTGTGGCGTTTATTGCAGTGGTAACAACGATTATTGTCCTCTTGTCGTTGACCACAGCCTTGTCGATCAGTGTGAATGCTGGGGCGATCGTTCTGGCAGCATTCACGCCTAGTTTTACAGTGGTAGCTGTGCCGACGGCAGGCGAATCGGCGGTGATTCTGGCGATCGCAGTCACGCTGCTGAGTGCCTACATTAGCTGGCGCGCTTATCTGGGTGATGAGCGACATACTGTATTACGGGCGATCGCTGCGGGTCTTGCAACTCGCAAAGGAACGAACTTTCGAGGTGCCGACCTGACCAATGCAGACTTTTCGCAAGCCAGGTTGCAAGGCGCGAATTTTAATGATGCAATTTTTAAGCGAACTCGTATCACTAAAGCCATTTATGCAGGTTCTACAGTTTAGAGGATGTCTGAAAAGTCAAAATTGCTACCCGAACCGCCCCCTAAATCCCCCAATTCTGGGGGACTTTGAAAAAGAATTGGCTCGAAAGTCCCCCAGAATTGGGGGGTTGGGGGGCGAGTGTAAGACACTCTGATACTTCTCAGACATCCTCTTAGGCTAATTCTGAATCTCCCCATTTAGCGAGTCGTCAGCAAACTGCCATTGGGCAAACGTGGCTGCCTGTCCGCATTGCTGCTGCTGCTCATCCAAGACATTCCACAAGATCACATTCTCGATCCAGAACTGTTTGCCTGTACTGGATGTCCGAATGCCGCGATAGTTGCTGATATATCCCTCTTGTTTTGCCTCTGCCAAAAGCTGTTCTCGCGCTTCTTGTTCTATAGGGTTAACTGACTGGCGGGAAGGCATTTGAGTGAAGAATTGCCAGTCTACCTCCCAGAGTTCTAGCGCTTGGCGATTACCGTAGTTAAAAATAGGGTCTGCTTCCATGCCATGAGAAACGACGACAAAGGGAGCTTCAAATAGGTTTTGTGCCAGGTTTTCTAGCGCCTCTGCTGATAATGCTGACAGATTTAAGGCTGAGTTGCCTAGAAGCGATCGCCCTGTCCAATGCTGAAAACTGTTGAGCAAGCGCTGGGTGTGCTGGATGACTTTGGGATTTTTCCAAGGAGATTCTGGCTCGGAAAATATGCTTTGGGGCATCCATTTATGCTTTGGGACATCCATTATCACACTCCCAACTTTTCTCGAATTACAGCTTCGGCAGCGGCAAAACCAACCAAAATTGCCGTTCCATCTTTAACAAATAGCGGTCGTTTGAGCAGCATGGTATCATTCGCAAACGCATCGATCCACTGTTGCTCTGTCCAATCTTTTTTTTCTTCACCCAGGGCACGGTAAGACTGTCCGGAGGTATTACGCATGGGTTTGCTGGTTAATGCGCTGACCCAAGTGGCGATCGCCTGCTTTTCCGGGGGATGTTCTTTAGTATTAACAAACTCATATTCAATTCCTTTAGCTTGCAACCATTGAAAGGCTCTCTTGCAAGTCCCACAATTAGGAATTCCATAAACTATCAGGGTCATCTTATAGTATTCCTCTCCAGAAAAGTCTTAGCGCAGAGATTTATCTACTCTAACGAACCCGAGGTCTCAAGACGTACTGGATTGTAACTCATCTAGCTTTGCCAAAACTTCAGTGCTATGGCTAGCTGGGTTAACACCCACAAAGCTTCCCCGCATCATGCCATCTGGATCAATCAAATAAGTGTGTCGCAGCGAAACATAGCCCAACCATGAGCCATACGCCTTGCTGACCTTGCCATCCACATCAGCTAAGAGGGGAAACTTCAGCCCTTCCGAATCACAAAACTCAGCATGGGAATCAACATCATCGGCACTAATGCCCAAAATCTGCGTATTTCGCTCCAGGTATTTGGGTAAATCTTGCTGAAATCTCCGGGCTTCTAGTGTGCAGCCAGAAGTAAAGTCTTTGGGGTAGAAGTAAACCACGACCCATTGACCCAAGTAGTCTGCCAACGATACTTCACCATCGCCTGAGTTGCTGGGCAATACGAATTCAGGGGCAGCTTGGTTAAATGGAGGTTGTTCTCCTCCCATCGCAAAAGCGGGCTGAGCAGGACTGAATGCAGTCATAAACGCTAGGCAGCAGACCCAAAAGAGTTGAAATAAAGCACGACGAGAAATCATGGGGTTAAATAAAGAATTAAAAATAGTTTTACATAAGTTTACAAACATTTCGACCCACTCGATCAAAATTACTCAAAAAGGGAGCCTCATTACACTTCTTCCTTAAGGTAGAAGGTTCCCTCGGATCGGCTGTATCCGAGTCAGAATGATAGGGTATAACCGGGACAACGCCACCAGGTTAGTCCTTTACCTTTCATCCTTTTACTCTTCCTATGCTAGAGCTATACCAATTTGAGCTATCTCATTACTGCGAGAAGATTCGCTTCATCCTGGATTACAAAGGTTTAGAGTATCGCAAGGTTGAAGTTACACCGGGCATTGGACAATTAGATTTGTTCAAAATGTCTGGACAACGGCAGGTGCCCGTGCTGAAAGACGGTAACGAGGTGATTGCTGATTCAACGGCGATCGCCCAATATCTCGATAATAAATATCCCGATCGCCCCATCTATCCCACAGAGCCAAAGCAACGCGCCCTTTGCCTCATTTTAGAAGAATGGGCAGATCAATCCATTGGATTGAATGCTCGTAAGGCAATGCTCGGAGCCTTTAGCCAAAACTCCGATTTTCGGGCAGCCGCGTTGCCGTCTTCCACTCCAGCTTTCCTGAGAACGCTAGTAGAATCAGTGCCACAAGAAGCGATCGATGTTTTGGGATTTGGGGCGGGATTTGGGGCTGATTCGGTGAAAACAGCGCATAAAGCAATGCAGCAAAATCTAGAAGCGCTCTGTCTGCTGCTGACTGACAATCCCTACCTGGTTGCCGATCATCCAACGCTGGCAGATTTTGCAGTAGCAGGGCTAAGCATGTATATTAAATTCCCAACCGGGAATTATTTAGATATTCCTGAAGGGTTAAAGGGCAAGGGCGTACCCGGTTTGGCTGATAATCCAGCCTATGAGATTTTCTGGGCATGGCGCGATCGCCTCTACTTAAATTTCCGTAAGGTGAGACTGGTTTCCCGTCCGGCTTCGTCATCTTCACCAACGTCTATCGATATTGACTAACGATTACTCACTAATGCAGATTCTAGACTCCTTGAAGGGAGTCTAGAATCTGCGCTTAAAGATGGATTTGGTTGAGAATGATACGGAGGCGATCGTAATCATCTTTGAGAAGAACGCTGAGCGATCGCCCTGCTTCAACTAACCAGGCTCGATCTGCCTTACGAAGCTGATAGATTTCTCGAATTGCAGCAGCGGTTAAACCATCTACTGGAGCGCCTGCAACCTGAAGCAAGGTTCGGAGGAAATCAAGCTGGTCACTGAACCGGATGATTTCCTCTGACTCACAGTAGTAAACTGCCTGATGGATCTGGGGAGGACGCGGCGGTAAATATTGATAAACAACAGGGTTTCCGATCGGGCGACCTGCACCGTTCTTGCCATTGCGGGCAGGAGGTAGAAATCCGACGATCGCCGCCCGAAACTCGGTTTTCAACATTGCAAAAATCTGGGGCTGCTGCTCCCGCAGGTCTTGCAACGACAACCCTAAAGCTCTGGCACGATGTACCGAATCGATCGGGCTAGTCGTAACGTGATAGACCACAGCATAAACCTGGTTACCCGACTCCTCATCTGTTGCCTTCACCCAACTGCCAAAGGGCGGCATGATCGCAAAGCTCAGGTCTTCGGGTTCTAAGCATTGCGCCAAAAATTCTGTAGTAGCCGTTTCAATCACCTCAGCAATGTAGCTGGGCGATCGGTTTTGAGTACTGAACTGAGGAAGGGGTAACCGCATTATCTACTTTTTGCCCCGTCCGGCAGTCGCGTCCACCAACTCAAGCTCAGACGGGCGGAAGGTAACGAGCTTATCCCAATTGCCGCCTTCAAACAAAACTGCAATTAGCCCATTACTCACTCGCTGTACCAAACCTTGATATCCATAGTAGATATCATTCACGTTTTTTACCCGAACGGCTGAACCCGGAAGAATCATAATGTCTTTTGAGGATTGAGAAGTTACTTGTATTTAGGTTAAAACATTTCTGTCAAATTATTATGGATTCTACGTCTCAATTACTTTTGTAGAAAGACTGATCCAGGCTCCTGACTCTGTTTTTCCAATGCCTATGTTCCCAATAATATACACATCAATGGCGATCGCTCCAACCCGATAAACCTTAACATCGCTCAAGTGCTGCTCAATCCATTGGAGCAAAGTTTGGAAATGCTGCACCCTTTGTTTGTCTGCTTCCTCGTGCCAATCTTGCGGTTGAATGGCTGGAGCAAAAAAATTCTCGATGTTAATTTCCTCTACAAGGGCATCTGCGTCATGCCCTGTTAGCTGCAAAAGCTCCTCAGTAGTCGGAGGAGTCAGGCGATCGGGCAACTGTGAAACCTCAAACGGATAGTCAGACTCGCTCATCCAAGTCAAACCTTGGGCGATCGCCTTTAAAGCATCTACGGCAGATTTTTCTTCGTCAGGCTTAGAACCGGAGAATTTAGAGTCGGGGCTAACTTCGGCTTGAGACATCTTTAGTAAAGGAAAAATAAGTGTAGAGCAAAAAAAAGGATAGAGCGAAAATGAAGCTAATCGTTTTCTGAAGCAGAACCCAGATTTATTAATACGATTTCTCGGTGGCGCAGAGTATTGATTGCCACCTCCCAGGGAAAGGTAAAAGAGCGAAACGACTCCGGTGAAATTCGATCCTGGTCTAAATCCACTACCACTTTGTGCAGAATTTCAAACAGTTTATGTTGAATGGACTGCAATTGCTCCAGATCATCGACAGAATGCACCTGTTCAACCAGTTCCAAAATCTCCAAATTGTACATATCTGCCCGATTCTTTTGGTTATTGATCAACCACGATCGCAATTGCCATAAGCCCGAAGCACAAAGCGCACTGACCGAGAGAGCCAGTCCCAAGAAATCTGAGTTTGCCATCAAAAAGTTAGGACGACCCTGCTCATAGTAAGCCCTTGCCCCAGGATGTAAGGGAATCCCTAAATTTTCCCCTGAATCAGGCAAACGCATGAAGGCAGAGCGAGGATAGATCGTCACCATTTCGTTGCGAAACTCAAACAAGGTTTGAGTGATGGCTCGAACCACGTTACTATCAACCTGCTCGTGGGTCACTAAAACCGCTCGGACTGCCGCAACCGTCAAATCTTGAGCCGGGATGGGGGCTGCCCCATCGTAGGTTCCTTTAGGAATCTGAGCTGCTTCTAAAATGGGTAAAGAAAGCCGTAAAGAATCGACCTGATCGATCGGCAATAACTTGGCTTTGCTGCCAGTCAAAAGATGACTGATCGCTGGATTACCGATCGCAATCACCCGAAAAACAGCATCCACCTTTCCTTGAAGCAAAGCCTCGTAAGCTTGCTCAGGCGGCATCAAGATGGGAATAATGTTGCGTTTAGACAAACCAAAGTGAGGACTAATCGACCAAAAAAGATTGTAGGAGCCACTACCTTTCTCCATCAGCGCCACTCGCTTACCTTTTAAGTCACTCATTTTCTCAATGCCCGACTTTTCGCCCACCATCAGGTGAAACACCTCTGGGAAAAGATATGCCACTGCCCGAACTGGAGTCTGCGGAGGTGTATCGCTTTGAACGATCGCCATTTCCACTTTCTTTTGTGCCAACAAATCTTGGTTTTGCTGCGCTCCCTTTGTGGGAATGACAGTAATGCGAATTTTTGGCTGATGCCTGGCAACCACAATGGCTAGTGCTTTAGCAAAAGCGTAATACTCGCCGTCTAAGCTACCTGTGGCAATCATGACATTATGAACACGCCTCTGTTGTTGCACCCACTGAACAGAGAAGGCGATCGCCGCAACAACGCTAATTGCAAGGACAGGCAGGGCGAATTTAAATTTCATAGAAATGAGTCGGTAGAAAATGATGGGCAGCCGCACTACCCCCCAGCAAGCCCACCTGACCTCTAGCAAGCCCACTTGAGAAGCCTGTCACCTTGGCTGAATAGCATAGCGCTGCGAAGGAAGCAACTGCTCTACACTTTCTGGAGCAGTCTTATTAATGCGTTCACGCTTGAGCACTAATCCTGCAATACCACCCGCCGCCAAAATGTAGATTGGGTTAGTCATGGCATTAACCAGGCAATCCACCATGTACAAAGCCGTCATCAGGGCAACAACTGCTGCTGAGGCTACCCTTTTGTTTGCCCACAATCTTGCAGGGTAGCGCATCCAAAACAAGCTAAATGTAGGTAGCAGCATTGCTACAAAAATGCTAACCAAACCCACTGCTCCATCTTGTCCAAAGACATTAATCCAAAGACTATCTGGAATAGTTAGCTGCCTGCCATCCGGGCTGTGAAGCAAGGCACGTCCGTATCCACCCCATCCAAAGATTACTCTCTCTCTAGCTTTAGCAGAGAGAAGTTCCTCATTATCAAATCGAAACTTCAAAGACCCCAAGCGATCTTCTGGCAAGATTTTAGAGAGCGATTCAACAATTTGGTCAGTCACGTAAGATCCTGATACGGCATTGACGTATAGATAAGCCAGCATTCCAGCAATTAGGATGAAAGCCGGAATCGCAGTCCGCAGGGTCTTGCCAATAAATAGAATGGCGATGCCAGTTGCCAAAAGAGCATAAGCGCCAGTGGAACGAGTCAAAATAAATGTGACAAATAACGCACCTACTAGCCATTCAATTGGAATATTCCATAGGCGTTTGACTGTTCCAGTCTGCCAGAGCCAAATTCCTACTAACGTTGCCGCCATCATGAAGGCTCCTACCGCCAGACCATGAATTAGAAAAACGGTAGGTCGGTAGCCACCTAGTCGAACCGTTTGGCTAAAGTCGGCGCTGGCAATTCCTCCATACACAATTCGATGGAGTTGAGGACTTAGCCGCATTTCAAACAAACAAAGAGGGACATAGGAAAGCCCTCCCACAAAAATTCCGATCGCCAATTCGCGCATTCCATTCAAGCTGTTGAGGTAGATCCGCCCTAAAAAATAGGGAATACCCCAAGTCACGGTTTGACTCAGAACCGCCGCCATACCATCGTATTCACCCAGGTCATTGGAGATAGAAGAGGCAAAAGGGCAAAGGCACCAAATCACCATGGGAATGTCTATCCAACTGAGTCGGAAGATGCTGAAGCGCCCCACGTCAAAAATCAGAGTTGCTAGTAAAATACCGTAGCAAGTTGCTGCTATTTTGTCATAGTCGGGTATCCCAGGAAGGGGTAATACGGCTTGGGGTAAATATAGCCAAGCTGCGACAAAGCTGATGACGATCGCCCGACGCGCAGGGTATCGAGAAAATAAATAAATAACTACAGGAATCCAGCCAAACATCACGAGCGGAACCACGAGGTTCGGACTAGAGAACGGATTACTACTAAAAACAAATCCCATGGGTGTTTAAGTCTTTGACTTTTTGAAACTAAGCTCTTTTCTTAAATGGTTCGCTCTGAATGCATGGCAAGACATCTCTAGCCTGTGCATCATCGTAATTCTAAAGCACAGATATCGGCAAGTCCAAGGTAGGCTCTGAGTCTTGACGATCTGAGTCTTCTTTGTGACTGCGTTCAATCGCTTTGTACAAGGCAGCTTCAAACAGATCAGTTGCATCATCCCAAGAATACTGAACAACAGTTTGATAGGCAGCGTCAGACATCTCCCGCCACTGCAACTCTAAAAGAGTCAAAACCTTCTCAAGCCCTTCAGCTAGCTTTTGAGCATTGCCAATTGGCGCAAGATATCCATTCACACCAGGTTTAATTAAGTCAATCGATACTCCAGCCTCACTGGATACAACCGGACAGCGGCAAGCCATGGCTTCGACAACAGTCAACCCAAATCCTTCACTCAAGCTGCCACAGAGCCACACATCACAACTAGCGTAAATATCTTTGATGTCATGCTGGTCGGGGAGGCGGGTAAAAATTGTATTCGCAGGTAAGGGCAGTTCCGGGACAGGTTCGCAGGCTCCAAATGCAATAATTCGCAAATTTGGATTTTTCTGAGCCACTTGGGCGATCGCCTCAAAGCTAATTTTGCAGCCTTTCCAAGCAGCCTGGGCGTACATTAAGCCAATGGTTGGTACGGGTTGTTTGCCTCGCGGCGGTGCGTAAAACTGCCGAGTATCCACACTGTTAAAAATCAAAGACGTGTCAGCATCTCCGTACTGGGTCTGCATCAAATCAACCAACCACCGAGAAACAACAATTTTGTGAAAAGGCAACCTGTAAGTTGCTTTAACCCGTTCAATCGGTAAATAGTCGAAAACTTCATGGTGTTGAACAAAATAAGCTTTTGCTCCTTTTGCTGAAGACCAATGAGTTATCCATTCAGCAGTTTCCCACCAAGTCGCAATCACCACATCTGCATCCGGAACATCAGCTTCAGTTACTTTGCAGCCTACTTTAACCCTCTTATAAGGCACGTCGATCGCATCAAAATAAGAAGCTTTCCGTTTAACAGGCTTAAGCCATCCCTCTCCCCACAGAATTTGAGCCAGCCGTTCGCGGCGAGTAGGTTTACCGATTGTAGACACAACAAAGACATCATGACCTCGCTGTTTGAGGCGTTCTGCATAAATCGCAGCGACTCGCATACCGCCACTCAACCCACCATCAGGCAGAACAAAAGTAATTCTCATACAGAAAGACTCGAAGTAAGGAGAAGAAGCAGTACAACGAAACCATTGAGAATCGACATCCAGAGATGGTGTCCATCTTAAATCTCTTCAGACATGAAGCTATATACACTAACCATTCCTCACAGCCCGGTTACAAACTGTAAGGTTAGTGTGAATTTACAAGTTTTTTTACACTAGAACTTTTGCGATCGGAAAAAATAAGTCGAGGTTCATCCTACCTTGATATTGTGTGACCTACTGAATAGGTAAACCTTACCGTGGTTCATTGACACAAGCGTTAAGCTAAAGCTAGAAAAGACCAGGATATATTCACAAAGGTAACCATTCACAAAGGTAACTGTAGCTTGACAAAATCTTTTTTCTGCCGAATATCTCATCTACTGTCATTGATCTAGGCTTTTATAAGCTGGGCTGTACCTGGGTTTCTCCTGCTCATTCAGTGTTCCAAAACTATGTTGTCTATCAAAAAAGCTGCGCTATGGGGCACATTTTGGACGGTCGCCAGTTATGGCATCTCTCAAATTATTCGACTTGGCTCTAATTTAGTTCTGACCCGGCTGCTGTTTCCCCAGACATTCGGTTTAATGTCTTTGGCTTACGTGTTTATTACAGGTCTGCATCTTTTCTCAGATTTAGGAATTCATACAAGCCTAATTCAGAATAAGCGAGGGAATGACCCAGATTTTCTTAACACTGCCTGGACATTGCAAATTATTCGGGGTGTTGGGCTTTGGCTGTGTTGCGTTGTTATTGCCATTCCGGCTGCCAGATTTTATAATGAGCCGCAGTTAGTTTGGGTGCTCCCCATTGCCGGGTTAGGAACTTTGATTTCTGGATTCAATTCTACTGGACTTGCTTCCTTAACTCGCGGTCTCGCAGTCAAGCAAGTCTCTGTGTATGAGTTAGGTGGGCAGATTGTCGGGATTGCAGCGATGCTGACCTGGGCATGGTTTAACAGAAGCATTTGGGCTTTGTTGATAGGTACAGTGGTCTCCTCCGTGGTTCAGTTGGTATGGAGCCATGCGATTAGTCCGAACTCGCCTAATCGTCTGATTTTAGAGAAAAAAGCTGTTTCTGAAATATTTTCTTTTGGGAAATGGATCTTTGTCTCTACAGCGCTAACATTTTTTGCGATGCAGTCCGATCGCCTAATTTTGGGCAAGATATTGGGTCTGCAACTGCTCGGCGTTTATGGAATTGCCGTAACCTTGGCAGAGATTCCGAAGCAAGTCACCCTGGCTGTAGGCGGGAAGATAGTTTTTCCGATGTTTTCAAGGTTCGCCGATTTACCCCGTCCTGAATTTCGCCGCAAGATTCGCCGAGGGCGGTTACCCATTTTGCTAGTTACAGCGCCAACCCTAGCGATCATGGTTAGCTTTGGTGACCTTTTAATAAAGCTTTTATATGACAGCCGTTATGTCGATGCTGCCTGGATGATTCCGCTACTGGCACTAGGTGTTTGGCCCATCATCTTAGTTACAACGATTGATGGAGCACTGTACGCGCTCGGTAATCCTACTCCCTCGTCTTGGGGCTATTTCTATAGCTTTTTATCTCTAGCGGGCGGCATTTGGATCGGTTTTTATCTTTTCGGCATTGTTGGAGCTGTAGCGGCTGTGCCGTTAAGCAATGTTCCAATTTACGCAGCCGTATCAAATGGTCTACGCAAAGAAAAGCTTGCTTGTTTTGACCAGGATATTTATGCAACAGGACTGCTGCTAATTACTATTGCCCTTTTAGTAGGCGCTCGGTACGCTTTTGGGTATCCGCTGCCGTCGTTTCCAGGCTAGAGATTCTCTGAAGTGGCAGCAGGTTTAGTAAAACTGGACGATGTTTAGCTCGACAGCGTTTGATTATGCTCAGTGCTCATTCTGTTCATTACTCATTCTAAACAAGACAGCAAGTTTGCCTGCTTCTAAGTCAATGTTGTGATTGAGGGCAACTCGCTCTAATCCGGCTTGCCCCATGTGCTCTAGCTTGTCTTGAGAAGTCAATAATGCCGATCGCATGGCGGTTACCAGAGCCTCGATAGAACCTGGCGTGATGAGCCAACCGCAGGTGTTATTCTCAACTAGTTCGGGAATGCCAGCGATATAGGTACTAATGACAGGACGACCCAGGGCGAGGGCTTCCATTAAAACCACAGGCAATCCTTCTGCGAAGCTGGGCAGTACCATTACTTTGGCGTTGAGAAGATGCTGACGCACTTCAGTGGTGCTTGCCCAGCCCGTAATTTTAATTTGGTCTTGGAGTTGATACTGGGCAATCAGGGCTTCAATGGGCGATCGCAATTCACCGTCTCCCACCAACACCAGCTCGAACGATATTCCTTCTTCAGCAAGACGTTTTGCCGCTTCAATTAACAAAAGCTGACCTTTTTGCTCCGATAATCGCCCCACGCAGACAAACCGGGGTTGATCGGGAATCGGAGTAGGAGCGATCGCCAAAAAGCCTGCATCTACGCCACAGTGAACGACTCGAATTTTTGACCATTGTTCTGGGCGAGTCCACCGATAAAGTTGGCTTCTGCCGAAAGAGCTAATGGCAATCACAAATGCCGCTTGCTCAATTTTTTGGGGAAGGGCGATCGCCTTCACCTTGTCAAATTCTTCAGGACCATGAACTGTAAAGCTGAAGGGAGGACCTCCCAGAACTCGGCACAGCATCGCCACAGTTGCCGGATTAGTGCCAAAGTGAGCATGAACATGGGTCACTTCAGCTTCTGCCAACCAGTTCAACAATACGCAGGCTTCTGCCAAATATGCTAGGTGTTTGAGCATTCCTTGCTCCGATCGCCATCCTATCTTCAGCGTTAGCCCAGTGGCTTGTAGAAACCGAGAAGGACGACGAAACAGTACCGTCAGCAGAGCTTGAAGCAAGGCGATCGCGCCTCCTTCGAGGAGAAACCGAGTTTTTTTGAGTTCTTGCTGATCAGCTTCGTCTACTAGTTCATCGGCGCAAGAACGGACTGCAAAACGCAGAATCATCAAACCACAGGCTTCGAGGGCAAGGATCTCGCGTCGGATGAAGCTATGGCTAACTTTTGGGTATTGGTTAATTAGGTAAGCAATTTCTAGAGCCATTCAGCCTGCTTTAATTATCAACACCCATTATATTAGGGCTTACTATATCAGACTGACAGAATCGTTAAGCCTGCCAAAGCGATGCCGAGCCAAATTAGAAAACTCATTCTTGTCATGTTCATAGCTTGGTCAATGGTCTGAACTGTAATAGGTCGAGTGGCATCACCTAGTAATGGCTTGAGCTTGGTAACACCTTTATATTGATTGGCTCCTCCCATCTGAACCCCCAAAACTGCGGCATAGGCGCATTCGCTCCAGCCTGCATTGGGGCTAGGATCTTGGGGGGCATCTCGGTGGCAGAGTTGCCAAACTTGGTGAGGCTTACCTGAAAGTAACGATAGAAGCAGAACGTTTAAGCGGCAAGGAATCCAGGTCAGGGCATCTTCTAGCCGAGCGCTGCCCCAACCTAGGTGAGTGTAGGGGGCTTCTCGGTAGCCAACCATGGAGTCTAGGGTGCTAGAAGCTTTGTATGCCATAGCTAAGGGAGTGCTGCCCATGGGTAGAAATGCGCCCAAGATGGCATAAAACAGCGGTGCGATGACTCCATCTGTGGCGTTCTCAGTCACGGTTTCTAGGACGGCGCGAAGAATTTCGGGTTCTGAAAGGTTGGCGGTGTCTCGTCCAACGTAGAGACTCAATTGGGTACGGGCGATCGCCAAATCACCCGCTACTAAAGGGTTGAGAACATCCTCAGCCGATCGCCTCAAGCTACGTGCAGCAAAGCAACTGGCTAAAAGGATTGCTTCGGTTGCAATGCCTAACAACGGGTGTAGGTATTGAGCGGTTAGAACGATAAGCCAGACTAGTAGACCGCTTAAACCTGGAATGGCGATCGCCAACATCACGCCCAAACTCTTTAACACCCAAGGCTGATGCCATCGCTTCAGCACAATGTGACAATAGTGTTGAATTCCCCAGCCCATAACTTGCACTGGATGCAACCAATTCCACGGGTCGCCGATCAAATAATCTAAAAGGGCGGCGCTCGCCAACACCATAGCGGGTTCCCATTGCATCTGGTTCATTGTTGTCTGTTATCTGGTGACGCGTGGCATTTTAGCTTCTACCCTATTTTTCAAATGATCTATGCCTAATCTTTCTTCCCCGACCTCAAATGAAAACCAGCTTGTCCGCCTAGAGCGCCTGCGAAACTTCAGCCAATTGCTAGATAATGCGATCGCGGTTCCTGGCACAAAATTCCGGTTTGGACTCGACCCGCTTTTAGGACTCATCCCCGGTGGTGGAGACCTGATTGGGATGGTGTTCTCCTGCCTAGTTGTGTTTGAAGCATCCCGCCTTGGAGCCACCCCGACCACCCTAGGGCAGATGACATTTAATATTCTCTTAGAAACTATAGTCGGCACTGTGCCAGGAATCGGAGATCTGTTTGATGTCGCGTGGAAGTCCAACACCAAGAACATTAAGCTGCTAGACGATTATCTAGGAGTTCAGCAATCCCGCCCTGTCGTAGGACATCGCAATCGCGGGCTAACGATTTTACTGATTTTGGGGCTGGTGGTGGCGATCGCCAGTTGTGTTGCCTTGTCATTTTTTATTCTGCGTTGGCTCTACCAAATTTTTTCAGCTCGTTAGGGCTTTTCGTCAGTGTCTACTTTGGGGACAATGTTGGGGCGATCGTTGTCTTCCCAACCGGGCGGACGCTTGGAGTTATACCAGGCGATCGAGCCAATTCCCACTGCTGCAATAAATCCAACTACATAGACCAATGTAAATGCGAGAGGAAAAGTAGAAGCAACTCCTAGCAATAAACTCATTTTTATCCTGTTCCTTGAATTTCAAACGTAATTTTCAAACGTTGGCTATCTAGTATGTCAGGTTATGGGATTGCTGAGAGGCATTTGGTTGTAGAAGGGGGGCGATCGCGTTAAAGATTGGGTGCAGTAGTCAAGGCAGGAGTGGTGTTGGGGCGATCGCTGACAGCCAGACTAAACCTCAAAATATGCGAAAAGTTTCTTGCTATCCCCTAATATCGGCGTAACGTGCGGAAAGTTTCTTGCTATCCACCCAAGTTAGGGTGATGTACGGAAAGTTTCTCTCTGACAAGATTGTTCGGCTGCTACGGGCGGCGTTGCCATATGGAATGCAATAGAAACATGGACAAAGAACCACAAATTGATTATCCGTGCCCTTCCTGCGGCTTCCTGATGTTTAATGAGCCGCCGGGCAGTTATGACATTTGCTCTATTTGTGGTTGGGAAGATGACCACGTTCAGCTTCGGTTTCCGGCAATGGCTGGCGGGTCTAACAAAGTAAGTCTATACAAGTTTCAGCAAATTTGGATAAAGAAGATTCCGCTTGAAGTTCAGGAATACGAAGGTTGCGTGCGCCATGAAGATTGGCGTCCCCTAAAGCCGGAGGAATGCTCATCACCAATGCCAACAACCGGACAAGAGTACTTTGATGCCGCAGTAGAAGAATCGCCGCCTTACTACTGGCAAAAATGATTCACCCAAAACGCATCAATAGCAGCCGAACAAGGCGCTGCACCGAAACGAAAGAGAGCGATCGGCTGAGTGGCAAAGGTTATCTGCGTCCGGTGAGCTTGGTCGTTAGCCCTCAATAATTAACCTCGTTCTCGGTAAGCAATCTTGAGGCACCTGTGGAAGGATAATTGTATGTGAGAGGCGATCGGAGGTTTGGTTCGTCTATCCCCTATCACATATTCGGTTTGGTAGACTGAAGCCATTGATTGGGCTAAGTTGACCTATGACCATTGCGATCGCTCAACTCATACAACAGAAGCCAGTCAGCTTTGACGAGTTTCTCGCCCGTTATGGTGATGATAATCGCTATGAACTGATCGATGGAGAGGTGTTCGACTTGGAACCAACAGGTCTGTATGAAGAGGTCGCAGCCTTCATCACCACAAAAATCTGTGTCCAGATCGACAGAACAGGCTTACCTTGGTTTGTCCTTCAGCGAGGACTATTACGCCCTTCTAACATTGGTATGACAGCATTTCGACCTGATGTTGCAGTTGTCGATCGAGATGAACTCACCAAAGAACTGCTTTGGTCTGACCAATCGCTCTTAACGCTGGGCAGTTCGATTAAGTTTGTGGCGGAAGTTGTGAGTAGCAACTGGCAAAATGACTATGCCCGTAAGGTCGAAGACTACGCGGTTTTAGGCATTCCTGAATATTGGATTGCAGACTACGCAGGATTAGGGGGTACTCGACACATTGGGAAGCCTAAACAGCCTACTCTCTCTATTTGTACCCTAGTGAATGGGGAGTATGAAATTCAGCAGCTTCGAGGCAATCAGACCATTGTTTCTTTAACTTTTTCAGATTTAAAACTGACGGCTGAACAGGTGTTAAGGGCTGGTAGATAAAATCGCTATGATTTGACTATCCTCAATGTGAAATCGACATCTGTTAAAAGCGATCGCGCCATAATCGAATGCAGCGGACAGTTGAAAGGTGCTAGTTGAGTACGGAGTTGTCTGCTGCTGATTTGACTGGCTAGCTCGTCAGACTCGAAAGCTAAAGTTAAGTTTTAGAGGAGTCTGCCCTGACTCCAAAAAGTATTTTGTTGACACGATAGACCTCAGTTGTTGATAATTGGAGACTGTGTGAACTTTAGCACCCTGAAAAGCCTTGGCTAACGTTGTTGTAATTGGTGCCCAGTGGGGCGATGAAGGAAAAGGAAAAATTAC
>JBBRCV010000028.1:0-32662 GCA_038204505.1 Elainellales cyanobacterium | reverse complement strand
CTTAATGCTGCTTGAGGTTCAAGGGAAGACTCAGATCGCTTAATTTTTCTATAGATTTCCAGAGCCTGATTCCACTTTGCCCGCACTGTTAAGGGCTACATCAATCATGCTTGTTAAGTAATATTTCGCCAACGGTATCCTGAAAGTGGGTAGTTTTGTACTAGCGCATTGGGACAATAAAAGTGAAGCACCTCTTTACAGGAACAGGTCAAAGACGGTAGCTAAATCATTAGCGTTCAACAGGTAAATCCATGAGGCAACTGAAAGTTTACCAGAGTGACTTAACCGATGCAGAATGGGCATTGATCGAACCTTTGCTCCCCCCTGAGAAGTGCGTCGGTCGTGACCGAGAGGTGGATCTGCGAGAGGTGCTCAATGCCATCTTTTACCGGGTAGACAATGGTGTGAAATGGCGCAACCTCCCTGGAGACTTTCCCTGTTGGCAGACGGTCTACAGCTATTATGCCGCCTGGGTGAAGTTAGGGGTTTTGGAAGAGATCAATGTGCTATTGGTGTCTCAAGTCAGAGTCCAAGCAGGGCGAGAAGCACACCCCAGTTTAGGGATGATCGATAGCCAGTCGGTGCGACTGGGCGAAAAAGGGGGGAGAAAATTGGGTTTGATGGCTTCAAAAAGGTGAAAGGGCGGAAGCGAACGATCGTTGCCGATGTGCTGGGGTTAGTGCTCAAGTGTCATGTTGGGGGAGCCAATTGTGCGGATGTCAAGCTCGCACCCTGGGTGTTGTTTTCGGTGATCGAGGACAATGACCGGATGGCAAAGATTCTGGCGGATCAGGGCTATGAAGGAGATTTAGAAACCGATTTAGAGGCAGTTTACGGAGTGCCATTAGAAGTGGTACGGAAGGAAGGCAAAGGGTTTCAGGTACAGCCAAAGCGATGGGTAGTAGAACGAACTTGGGCATGGTTAGAGAACTGTCGAGGGTTAACGCGAGACTACGAACGGTTACCAGAACATCACGAAGGCATGATCTATCTGGCAATGATTCGACTCATGCTCAGGCGACTGACCCATAATCGGCGAAATTGGATAAATCAGAACGCTTAATACTCATTTACAAACATTCTCCTAAGGCAGCAATCCAAGGACATTTTGCCCTATTGGACGAGAAAAATTCTACCAACGGGCGGAGCCTTGCCAGCTCCCGTCACTACAGCGATTATGAAATCGCTGACAGCGTAATATCTCAGCACGGGGGGAAACGCAAGGACATTAAGCTTGGAATTGATGGAGTGAACCGCTCCAAGTTTTTGCTAAAGCCTGGAAGCCAAAGGTAGTTAATGAGGCAGAGGAAATGCGGAGAGAGACGACATCTCTTCGCATATTCAAAGGCACCCGCGACCGATAGCTGGAAATTCTAGAACAGGAGTTTCAAGGAGAGGGCAACCAGCAGCAGCAGACCGAAAAGCTTTTAAGCTGGATCGAGAAGCAACTCAAAGAAGTTGACGATGATGATCTCACTATTATGAAGGAGATGGCAAACCAAGGCGTATCGGAATGGCGATCGTAAACTCTGAACCTTCTCCCCTTACAGATCTGCAACTTAAGGTTCCTTGATGTCGCTCTGTAATAATTTGGTGACTAATTGATAACCCCAACCCAGTTCCTTTACCCACTTCCTTAGTCGTGAAAAAAGGATCGAATAACCGCTGTTGAATGTTAGAGGTTATTCCAGAACCATTGTCTACGATTCGGATTGTCACCCAGTTAGGGGAAGAGAGTTCTGTATAAATACTAATTTGACTTGGATTTTGTTGTATCTCTTCTACAGAGCATTCTTTCTCCCGTTCTTCCAATGCATCTAGGGCATTCACCAAGAGGTTCATAAACACTTGATTGATTTGTCCTGCGTAGCACTCTACAAGCGGAACTTCTGAGTAATGCTTAAAAATCTTAACCTCTAGATTGTCAGCATTAGCGTTAATTCGGCTTTGCAAAATCATCAGCGTACTGTCAATGCCCTCATGAATGTTCACAGGCTTAATTTTAGCCTCATCTAGCCGAGAAAAGTTTCGCAAAGAAACGACAATTTGTTGAATCCGCTCTGCCCCAACTTTCATAGATGCCATTATTTTAGGGAGATCGTTCATCAAAAAATTGAGATCAATAGAGGCTTCAGCTTCTTGAAGTTCTGGAATGGCAGGACGACAATGCTGTTGATAGAGGCGAACTATCTGTAACAGATCTTGCACATAGCTATTGGCATAGTTAAGGTTGCCATAGATGAAGTTGACAGGATTATTAATTTCATGAGCTACACCTGCTACTAGCTGACCTAGGGCTGACATCTTCTCATTTTGGATTAACTGAAGTTGGGCTTTCTGGAAGTTGCTTAAGGCTTGTTCTAACTCTTGAGTAAGCTGACGTTGAGCAGTTTCTGCCTGTTCTCGCTGGATAATTTCTTTTTGAAGCTGGCTGTTTTTCAGATCCAATGCTTTGGCAAACTGGCTGTTCTGCAAATGGACATTAACCCTGACTAGCACTTCATCCTGCTGAAACGGTTTCGTAATGTAGTCAACAGCCCCCAAAGATAGTCCTTTTACCTTATGTTCAGTGTCAGCAAGTGCTGTCATGAAGATAATCGGGATGTGTTGGGTATGGGTATCACTTTTTAAGCGACGGCAAGTTTCAAACCCATCAATTCCAGGCATCATCACATCTAATAAAATTAATTCAGGTTGGCGATATTGAATCTGATTGATCGCTGTTTCCCCGTCTAGGGCAACAGCGATCCGAAATCCAGCGCTTTTTAGCGATGTCGAGAGGACATCTAGGTTCGTCGGATTATCATCAACAATTAAGATTGTGTTGAATTTGACCGTCATACAGGTTGCTCCAAGTACTGCTCTAGAAACGTTTGAATTTGACCCATCTGAAACCTTTTAGCAAATTGCCGTAGCTGAGCGGTAAAAGGCAAATAGTCCTGGTTAAGTTGCTCTAGACGATCGCACTGTTCCAACAAATCATGAATTAGTCCTTGTCTCAACAAGTCATAAAGCAACGTTAGCTCGGCTGGCGACGGTGGTAATATAGAGGTCTTAGTATTTAATCTATTTCCATTCGCCTGAGCCGCATCTAATCCTTGTTCATCTGTTATATTTGAGCGATCGCTGGGCGCGTAAGTCCATTCCAGATTTAGGTGCTGTTGTAGCAGATTAAACAATACTTCAGCTTGTACTGGCTTAGATAAAAATGCGTCGGCTCCAGCATCCAAACTACGATGCTGATCTGTCTCAAGTACACTACCCGATGATATGATCATAATCATTTTTTTAGCCTGGGGCGACCCTTGCGGTATCTGCGAAGCAGCACGCTCGATCTGCCGCAACATCTCAAAGCCGTCCATTACAGGCATGACTAAATCTGAAATAACTAGGTCGGGAGTGAACTGGTCGATCTGCTCTAAACCCAACTCGCCATTCTCGGCTTCAGCCAGCTCAAATCCGAGCGGCTCTAGAAGATTAACTAGAATCGATCGGTTTTCCCACTGATCATCCACGACCAATATTTTGCGTCGAATACCTTGGTAGCCTTCAATCTTGAGAGATGGAAGCACTGGAGATCCGACTTCCATCCAATCTTGAGATGCCTCAAAATTTGCATCAAACCCAAATTTACTGCCGACTCCAGACTGGCTAGTGACAGTAACGGTACTACCCATTAAAGCAAGTATCTTCTGACTAATTGTTAAGCCCAATCCAGTGCCTTCAGCCTGCTTCTTGGTGTCTCCGACTTGCTCAAAGGGCAGAAATATCTTCGTGAGTTGAGCTTCGGTCATACCCACGCCTGTATCTTCCACTTGAAACCGCAGTTTGTAAAAGGAACTCTGTGCCTCATTCTCTAAGACCTCAACTCGCAGAACGACAGATCCTTGTTCAGTAAATTTAATGGCATTGCCTAATAAATTAAGCAGCACTTGACGTAAGCGCTTTTCATCGGCGTAGATGCCTTTTGGTACGTAGGGCGATGGTTCGTAGTGAAAGGTCAGATCTTTTTGTTCTGCTTTGATGCGACAAATTTCAACGACACCCTGAAGAAAAGAAGAAAGGTGAATGTCGTTCCTCATTAGCTCTAATTTCTGCGCTTCAATTTTGGAGAGATCAAGAATGTCATTGATCAAAGTCAGCAAATGAGAGCCACATTGATAAATGACCCCGATTCCCTGCTGCTCTTTTTCCGTTAAAGTTGAGGAACGTTGCAGAACTTGAGCATATCCTAAAATGCCGTTGAGTGGTGTACGAAGTTCATGGCTCATGTTAGCAAGAAATTCACTTTTTGCACTGTTTGCATTGTCTGCGCTTTCTTTTGCCTTTTTGAGTTCAGTCGTTCGTTCTTCAACTCGTGTCTCTAGCACTTCATTAGCCTGAGCAAGTTTGGTAAAGGACTCGCGTAACTGTTGCGCCATACGGTTGAATGATCGAGCCAGTGTGCTAATTTCATTGACTTGAAACTCCTCGACTTCTTGAGCAAGGTTGCCAGAAGCGATCGCTTCTGAAGCTTCACCTAAGCGCAGGATGGGACGTGAAATCCACTGTGAAGTATAAAAGCTAACAATCGAAGCAATGACTAGCGCACCAAAGCAAAGCAACACTGTCGTCTGAGTATTGGCATCAATCTGGCTCATGAAGTCTGACTCAGGCATGACAATCACCACTAACCAGTCCAGTCCCAGTTCGTCTTTCCAAGGAGAGATTTGGACAAACTGGCGCTCACCATCCATGAAGAAGTCTAGTTGATTAGTCGTGCTAATGTTGTTGAGATTACCAAATTTAGCATTAAGGAAGTTAACTGTACCTTGAATTAGTGGGTCTTTCAGTTCAGAGGCTTTGAGTCGAGTCAGTTCTTTGCCTACAACTTTGAAGGGAGGCTCAGGAGTAGAACTACCAATCAATGTTCCGTCCCGTTCTAGAATGAAGGTCTTGGCAGACGGGCTAATTTTTTGTGCCTTTAAGAAATCGCTGATTTGTAGAAGACTTTTCTCAATGCCAAGACTGCCGATCAATTCACCCTTAAGATCATAAACAGGGTAAGCGACTGCAATGGAAAGAGCCGCCGTGTCGAGGAATTTCCAGGCATAAACTGAAGTCCATAGAGGTTGACGCGTTTTCAGGGGTTCAGCAAACCAGCCCTCCTTCTTATACTCAGCCTCGGTAGGTGGCTCAGCAAATTGGGTTCGGTTACCTTGGGCATCAAGCTTGTAAGTATAAGTCTTGCGATCGCCATAGCGTTTGGGCGACATTTCTCCAATCGTAATCTCACGCCCCTTTGACAAATGTCCTGCAAATAGATAAGTGTCTTCTGAAGTGCCAAAAAGGATGAAATCTACTGGATAAATCTGTAACTGCTGCCAGAAGGTGCGCCCCAAATTTTCTAAATTGTCTGGCTTGAGCAAGCCAACTTTAATAGAATCTGCGTTGAGTCGAGCGAGTTGACGGGGAGTCACTAGATAGCTATCAAGATGTTGGTCAATGCGGGTAGTGACTTCATTCCGCAACTGGAATGCTAAGTCATTGACTGCTTTTTGACCATTACGGATGGATAGGTACCCCGTCAAACCGACTGCCGTAGAGATTTGAACGATAAAGGGAATAACTAGAACGAGTTGCAAAGGAAGTTTTTTAAGATTCCGCCCTGTAGTTTTATTTCGACTTGTTGAGAGCATAATCGACGTTCACGTATTTCTTCAAGTAAATGATGAACCACAAAAGCTGCTACGATTCTTTCATAGATGGCTTACGATCAACATCTTTTCTCTGTGAACTAAAGGTTTTATTTTTTTCATAGAAAATTCTTCTGGTGAGTAGACTTTGCGTCTCTAGCATTCCCACTAATGTTCTATTTTTTGCAGAGGAGGCTGAGAAATAATAATCAAAAGTGGTACTATTCGATCGCGCTCGGACTAGCTAGCGAACCGCAAAGGTGGGACGCGACTTTGCTGAATCGCCAAGTCAGCAGTACTGCGGCGATCGCCAGTCCAACCGCCGACCCCCACCATAATCCAATAACTCCCAGCTTCAACTGCATTCCCAAAAAATAGGCAACGGGAAAACTAATTCCCCAATAGGCGATCGTCCCTACGAGCATGGGAATGCGGGTATCCATACTCCAAAGAGAAAGAGTACTTGCCCAACCAATGCCCGCAAGACCTAGGGCAGGCAGCCCAAGTTTGCCAAACATCAAGACATACCGACTGCATTCAAAACCGTCCCAAAAACCACAATTAGCATGACAGGACGGGTTTCAGAGAGTGCACAAACGAAGTTTTTGAGGACGGAGAACCCCAGGGCAGGGAGAAAACCCCAGGCGATCGCTTGCAAATAAGTCGGCGTTGCTGAATCTGGCTATGAAACGATTTCTGAAAGCCTTGAGGCTCTGTCCAAAATCCGACGAAATCATAGTGCCATTCAGCAACGCCGCTGAATGGCACTATGATTTGCCCTCATCCCCAGCCCTTCTCCCCAATGGAGAAGGAAGCATGAGTTCTTGTTCCCTCTCCATTGGGGAGAGGGCTAGGGTGAGGGGAATTTCAGCCATTCATCTCGATTCAGCAACGCCTAAATAACTAGGTTCTGGAGCTTCTAGAAATCCACTCTGAACGAAATAGGCTAAGTACCTAGCCAGTAGCTTTTGATTCGCTGGTGGACAAATAATTAATTCTTGCAAGCCTTGAGTAGTGTTGTGGCAGTCAAAGCTTTGATTACCTGCTAACCAAAGTTCTAAACGAGTCAGTTGACTATCCCCGATCGTCTCTGTGACCACCTCAACGAGGGGCTTGAGCGCGTTAGGCTCTATCCTCAAAGCAGCTTGCCATTGAGGATAAGACACTTGCTGAATAAAGTATCCAGCCCTATTTAATGCAGAGACAAGCTGAGTTAAAGGAAAGGGCTGAGGATTCACCAAATGAAATGCTTGTCCTAATGATTTGGGTTGCAATGAGAGATTGACGATCGCCTGACTCGCATAGTCCACGGGAGTCATATCCACCATCAAGTCCAAATCAGGAGCCTGTTGAAGTTGAATAAAACTCTTGACTAAGCGACAGACGAGATCTGTCGTGTTAGAGTATCCGCTTTGGCTGTGACCCGTGACGAGTCCGGGGCGATAAATACAAATGGGTAAGCCTCTTGCGGCGGCTTGCGTCACTAATTGTTCTGCAACCCATTTACTTTGAGCATACCCTCCCGAAAGCCCTTGCCCTTGGGTAATAGCATCCTGTTCATAAATCACGCGAATTCCTGTTGCTGCCACTGATTCAAACACATCAAGCGTTGAAAGATAATGCAGAGGCTTAGTCTGACCACAGCTCGCTAGCTTGAGAACTTCACAGGTTCCAATGACGTTGACATCTCGAAGTGACGAATAGGGATAGAGTAAATTAACGCTGGCTCCACTGTGGTAGATAGCATCAATAGAATGGGCTAACCTCTGAAATTGTGATTCGGTTAAACCCAGTCTCGGTCTTGCCAAGTCTCCCAGCACTGGAACGATCCGAGTATAAGACTCTGGCTTTTCCCCGACATTTTGTTCTAGGGAAATTTTCAATTTTTGGTAGGCTTCAGCAAAATTCTGGGCACGGACTAAACAGTAGATAGTTGCTTGTGTTTGCTGTAGCAATTCATGGAGTAAAAAAGAACCGACAAATCCCGTTGCGCCCGTGAGAAAAATTCTTTTTGGTTTAGAAACTGATGATCGATCGAAGCTCTGCGGCTGAATCAAGGGATCAAGCTCTGCCTCTGCTTGCAGTTGTGAGAGACTCATCCATTCGGTCGGGGATTTGTTGTTTATTTTGCCCTGATGAATGACACTTGCTAATCCGCTAATAGTTGGAATTGCAAAAAAATCGATGAGAGACACAACGACTTGATAGGCTGTTTCAATTCGGAAGATAAGTTGTGTGGTGCGAAGTGAATCGCCCCCTAATTCAAAAAAGTTGTCATTAATGCCAATTCCAGTCACCCCTAAAACTGCACTCCAGAGATTGGCTAGCTCTTGTTCGGCTGTTGTCCGTGGAGCAACAAATGCCTCTTTCAACGGAGGGCGATCGCTGCTAGGAACCGGAAGTTCACGCCGATTAATCTTCCCGTTGAGTGTCAAAGGCAGTTGATCAACCAGCACTAGGACAGCAGGCACCATATAACTAGGCAGTTTTTCCTGAAGGTAAGAACGCAATTGGGGGACTAAGTTCTCTAAAATTTTACCTTGTAAAGGATTATTGGCGTAAGTATGCCAAGGTCTGGGGGAAATTGACTGAGGGGGCAGAGGAATCCAGCTTTGAGTTAGATTAAGGGAACAACGGTGTAGCACGATTTCGTAACAGCCCTCAGCACTATATTCTGGAGGTTCAGCTTTATCCTTTAAAGTTGAACAATGGATGGCGATCGCATAGTTCATTTCCTGGCTTAATTGCCAGAGATCTTGCGGATCAACCCCTTTCATCTCAAATGCTTGAATAATTTGCCGTAACTCAGCAATTGACTGTGGACAATCGGAACGAGACAGCCATTCTACGGTTTTAACCGCTGCTAAGACTCGGTTATTGGGAATCGCTCGAATTCCTAAAAAATCGGGTTGAGTCACTTGCAATCGTTGCTTTAGCTCACTCAGCGATAGATTCTGTTTTTGCCAATCTAACCATTCCAGTTCAGGTGAAGTGTTGATGCTAGGAATGACACTGGGGGCAATTTGCAGCAAAACATCATAGCGAAATTGAGTCAGTTCATTGACAAAACTGCCTTCTTTAACTCGAATATGCACTTGCGTAATTTCTGGATAACGATGCTGGAGGGCATGGAAGAATTCTGGATCAAGGGTTAGTTCTTCTTCTTGCTGCAAGCGAGTTTGAATTCGTCGTCGTAATTCTGCAATCTCTTGATCATCCTTAATCTGATGAAGTTCTACCCATGTCGCAAAGGCTGGCAACAGCGAGTAACTTCGGACATCTCCAATAAAAATTGATCCGCCTGGCTCGACGACTTGTAGAGCTTTTTCCATGACTTCCATCAAGTAATCAACACTTGGGAAATATTGGATGACAGAATTGATAATAACGGTATCAAAAGAGTTCGGCTTAATGCCTTGTAGGTCATCAGCGCTACGTTGAAGTAGGCTGACGTGAGAGAGGTCAAGTTTAGGAATTTGTTGCTGAACGTAGCGAAGTGCTGTAGGCGAAAAGTCAGTTCCTACGTAAGCCTGGCAATGTGGAGCAACACGGAATAGTATCAACCCCGTTCCGCAACCAATTTCTAAGACTTGCTGAGGATGAAGGGACAGAATTCGATCGACTGTTTGACTGACCCATTCTTGCATTTCCTCATCGGGAATTTGCTGCCCCGTATAGCTGTTGACCCAACCGCTGATATTAAATGTAGAGTCCCAGTGGGTAGCAACTTCATTGAAATAATCATCACTATGGATAGTTTGCCATTGCGTCAGATGCTCTGCCACTAAGTTGTCCACCGTTGCAGCGGTAGACGTAATGGCGTTAGCGTTTGGCACCACATAGCCTACCAGTCGTTTCTCACCGGGTACATCTTCCCTCGCAATGACAATCGATTGCTGCACATCAGGGTGCTGTTCTAAGATAGTTTCAATTTCACTTAACTCAACGCGAAATCCTCGAATCTTTTCCTGATGATCAGTGCGATCGAGAAATTCCAAATTGCCATCCGGGCGACAGCGTACTAAATCACCTGTTTTATAGAGGCGAATCTTCCCCTCGCAACCATGAGGTTGATCAATGAATTTAACAGCGGTCAGATCTGGACGGTTTAAATAGCCTCGGGCTAATCCGGCTCCAGCAATGTACAGTTCTCCAATAACCCCAACTTCCACAGGCTGGAGTTCTGCGTCTAAAACATAGGTTTGCACGTTATCGATCGCTTTGCCAATAGGCAAGACCCGATCGCCAACTTCCACAGCATTCGGACCTGACAAATCACATACGGTAGAACTCACCGTTGCCTCTGTCGGACCATAGGCATTAATTAAGCGAATTCGAGACGGTGCATATTCTTTCCAAACGCCTAACCAACGCGGCAAAGCTCTCTCACTACCAATTACAACAAGACGAACAGTGTCAGGAAAACGACTCAGCGGCAACTCTACGCAAATTTGATGCCAAAAAGCAGTAGGCAAATTCAACACCGTTAACTCTAAATCCTGACAAGTTTGTAAGAATGCTGGAATGGAGCGCAGCATCTCTTGAGAACGCAGAACCAGTGTCGCACCTTGAACCAGACTGACAAAGATTTCCTCAATGGCTACGTCAAAACTTATGGAAGCAAACTGCAACAGTTTATCGCTAGACACAATAGCATATTCTTGACCGATCGCCTGAACAAAATTAGTCAAAGATCCGTGTTCAATCATGACACCTTTCGGTTTTCCGGTGGAACCAGAGGTGTAAATGACATACGCTAAATTTTTGGCAGTGATTGACAATTCAAGGTTGAATGGACTTTCTAATTCAATTTCCGACCATTCGGTGTCCAAATAGACCAGCTTGGATTGATAGAAAGATAACTCTGAAGCATACCGCGATTGGGTCAGAATAACTGGAAGCTGTGAATCTTCCAGCATTACAGCGATCCGTTCTCTGGGATAAGTTGGATCAAGGGGCACATAAGCGCCACCAGCTTTAAGGATGGCTAACATTCCGACGATCGCGATCGACGATCTCTCGACATAAAGCCCAACCAAAGTTTCTGATTTGACTCCTAGCTTCTTGAGATGATGGGCAAGTTGATTTGCTTGTGCATTGAGTTGAGCGTATGTGATCTGATGATAAGTGAGGGCTTGATCTTGGAAAGCGATCGCAACAGCATTCGGAGTTACTGCTACCTGGTGTTCAATGAGTTGATGAATAGGAAAGCTTGGGCTACAGGGAAGCATTAAAACGTCCTCTAGTGAGCAAATTTGGGCGTTGCATAATAGTGATATGAATTGAGGCTTAATCTGATGCAATGTCCTGAGTGTGGTTCCAATCATGTCCGTAAGAACGGCAAGATGCGAGGCAAACAAAATCACACCTGTGTTGAGTGTCATCGCTAGTTTATTGATGTTTATACCGCCCCAAAGGGTACTCAGATGAAACCAAAGCGCAATGCTTGAAGATGTATGTCAACGGTATAGGGCTTAGAGGGATTGAGCGCGTCATGGGAGTCCATCACACGACTGTGATGACTTGGGTGAGGCAAGTGGGAGAACAGCTACCGGATGCCTACGCGCCAGAAACAACTCCACAGATGGGAGAACTCGATGAGCTAGAAACCTTTGTCGGATCAAAAAAAACAAAATCTGGCTGTGGACAGCAGTTGACCCCTTCAAACCAGGAATCTGAGGCTGGGTATTGGGAAACCGCAGTGCGAAAACTTTTGCTTCATTATGGGCGATCGTGGCTCAGGGGCAATGTTACTTCTACGTCACCGATGGCTGGTCTGTTTATCCAGGATTTATCCCAGACGGAGACCAGATTATCAGTAAGACTGACATGACACGGGTAAAATGGGAAAACACCCGGTTACGACATTATCTGGCAAGACTGCATCGCAAGACGCTCTGTTATTCCAAATCTGAGGCAATGCTAGCACACTCCATTCGGTTGCTACTGCACTACCTCAAATTTGGGGATGTCCCAATTCCCCAATGATTCATAGCATCATTCAGCAACTCCAAAATTAGTAGCACAAGTATCTTACTACTATCAAGGGCGTTGTTGCATGAAGGGGGGTTGAGGAAGGGAGAGACATGGTAAGTTTCAATTACCACACCAAAACCTGCCATGAAACCTCAATACCGCATCCGCAACTGGTCTGAGCATAACACTGGGTTGAAACAACATGCCCACAAAACGCTAAAACCTCCTAGATTCTAGCCATCTCTACCTCCGTCAAACTTTGCACTGGCGGCATTGGTAGCTTTTCAAACTTCACACCCTGCATGGGATTAGTTGGCATGACTTCGGGATAACATTTGACTAACCACGAGAAGAAGCTTTTTAGGGAAGCGATCGCACTATTGACGGTACTCTTCAAGAGCCGCTCCCCTTTCTTCGTCATCACCTCTTCCATCAAGTAGAGCTTATAAAGCGCCAAGTGCCTCATCTTCAGTTCACCCCACAGCAACTCTGTCCACCCCAAAAACCCTGCCAGTTCCCGCGTATAGAGCTTGCGAGAGTTAGCCGAGAGATTGCAGCTATTAAGATGCTGGTAAATTACCATTACCCCTTGCCTTAGACGAATCGTTTGCCCTTGCGAAAACTCGACCTGGAATCACGATCGCCCCCTCTTGATCCATTGGATGCAAGTGCAAGTACTCAACTCCCTGGTAAGTTTCATAAAGATCCTGCTGACCGAATTCTCGTTGCGATCGCACGACGCTATGACACTGAGCTTGTCACCTGCGATCACAACCTCAACTACCCATAGTTAAAGCCATCTGGCAAAGCACCTTGAGAGACTGAATTCTGCCGTTATAATGCCTCTAATGTTCTGTTTCTAGGAGTTTGTTATGGCAACTCGTGAAGTCATTATTCCCAAGGGAATGGAGGTTTTATATGAAAGGTATCATTATTGTCCTGGAATTAAAATTGGTAACACTTTGTATATTGCTGGGCAAGTCGGTCGAGATGAAAATATGCAAGTTGTGACGGAAACAGAGGCGCAATTCGTCCAAACGTTTGAAAATGTCAAGAAAGTGCTTGATGCGGCTGGAGCAACGTTTGATCATGTGGTTGAGATGGTCACTTACCATGTCACGAGTGCGGAGTTTACAGCAGCGGGTCAACAACCCTTTACGATTCCTCACTTGCCTTTGTTTATGCAGGTGAAAGATCGCTATTTTACAAATCTCTATCCAACTTGGACGGGGGTAGGAATCGCAACATTATCGACTCCTGGATTAATTGTTGAAATTAAATGCACCGCCGTTCTTGAGTCCTAGAATTTCACGACGACCTTACCGCAATTCTGACCACTCAGCAAATATTCTACGGCATCTGGAATAGACTCAATGCCTTGAAATGCGGTGGAATCAACCGTAACCTTGAGTTTGTCTGCATAAAATAAATCGAGTAAGCGATCGCGTCCCTCCACTGCATATTCAGAAAAGTGAGGCATCAAAAACCCGCGCACCGAAGCTGATTTCCAAAACAGCTTTTGATAAATTCGAGGTTGAGTGACGCATTCTAAATCGTTCGCATATTCAGAAATAAAACCAATCACAACTAATCGTCCTCGTGTTGCTAAATGATCAACACAAGTATCAAACACCTGTTTACCAATGCAATCAAAAATCAAGTTAATTCCGTTTGGATATTCTTGTTGAAGAACAGTATCGAGTGTTTCGGTTCGATAATTGATGATGCGATCGCAGCCCAACTTTTCCAGTAACGCGATCTTCGCATCAGAGCCACAAACCCCAATCACATGATTTCCCGCTAGCTTAGCAAGTTGCACCGCAATGTGTCCGACTCCTCCTGCTGCTGCCGTCACTAAAACAACTTCGCCACTCGTCATTTCTCCAACTTTCTCTAGGGCAACGAGGGCTGAAATGCCAGTTGGCATAAGCGTTAAAATTTCAGGTGTAGGATTGTGGATTTTGATTGCAAGGGTTTCAGCGATCGCTTGGTATTCGCGGTAACCGCCTCCGCGTATTGTTGTGGCAACAGCATCTCCAATTTGTAGCGTGTGAACTTCTAGTCCGATCGCAACCACTGTAGCAACGGCTTCGACTCCTAAATCAAAGGGAGGCGTGAGATGCGTGTAAGGAACTTTACCACGACAGAGTAAAGTATCAAAACCAGCATTGATACCCGCGTAGTGATTTCGGATGACAATTTCATGGGCGGCAGGAGTCGGAATAGGAAGCTCGGTGATAGCGATCGCGCTTCTAAAATCATGACTCAGCCGTGTTGCGATCAGTTTCCGATATGTTTCTAATGTCATTGCTTTATTCATTCAAAAATTCAATCACAACCTTAGAAATTTCTTCTGGAATCTGATTCATCATGCAAATTGTTCCGCCCTTCATCTCAACGACTTTGCCCTGTGGAATTGTTTGAGAAACAAAATAGCGATCCTTCGCCAGCGCTAATCCGAGATGCTCGAATTCTTGAACATCTTCAATGCCCCACAGAATGAGAGTTGGGCACTGGATTGAGCGAAATCGTTCTGCTGCTTCGATGCAATAGTTGCCGACTGCCCAGACCGCATACAATGGGTAGCCGAAACACTTCAAATCATCTAAGACCCAACGGTGATTTAATGCCGCCGAGCCAACATATCGGCTACGAGCTTGCCAACGTTCCATCAAATGAGAACCATCGGGCTGAATTACAAAGCCTTCCTCAAATCGCCGCATTAATTCTGCTTTTCCAGCTTCTCCAAAGCCAGCGACATTGCATAAAATTAATTTGTTGACGCGATCGGGATACGCAACGGCAATTTCACCTGAAACAAATGCACCTGTGTGATTGCCCAAAATATCCGTCTGTTCAATGCCTAATTCGTCTAGAAGCGCGATCGCCGTTCTAGCATAGTCCGCAACCGAATAAAGGCGAGGTGGCTTGTCCGAGTCGCCAAATCCCATCAGATCCATTGCGATCGCCTGTCGTCCCTGTTGGGCAAACAGTGGCATTAACTCACGAAATTCATCACTACTGCGAGGATTCATGTGCAGCAGTAAAAGCGGTTTTCCTTCACCGCTGATACGGTAATGAATTTGACCATCTTCAGTATCGAGAAAGGCACGTCTAATTCGAGGAATCATAATTGGGTAAGGCGATCGCTAAGTAGATGGGTTAAGCCGTTCTTCTTGAATCAGAGTGCGTTGAAAAATCTGATTATTTTTGAACCAATGCCAGGTACGGGCACGGTAATTGTGACAAGGACTAATTTGAATCATTTCATAAAGAGTCAGGTCTGGAACCGTTTTATAATTAAACCAGAGAATAAGCGTCGAGTCATCGGCTTCCCAAGCATGACCTTCGATGCGATCGGTATCAAACCAAAGTTTTTTGTCGTGATAGGTTCCTGGAAATCGATGTTCTTCGTGCTTGCCATTCTCCCAAGTGTAGCGGTTGGTTTGATAGTATTTTGAAGAATCGTCAGCAGGAAATTCACAGGTTATATGCGATCGATGGCGATCGAGCACATTTCCGTCACAATCAATCAGAGTATACGTTCCAATCCAATCTCCTTCATGTTGAGCAAGAACCCTCATTTCGTCACGAATATTTGCCATATTGCCTCTTGCATTAGTTCGTAAACCACCACGGATCAGTGACAGGTTTTGTTTTAATTAAATATGCTTTTTTCCGCATAAATCGTTTCAGCGCGGCGGCTCCCATCCGCGATCCTCCCATCCCAGAATATTTAAACGCATTCTTTTCTCCTTCGTGTATCAATGCCGTGAGTGCTGCATCATTAATACTAATTGCGCCCGCTTTAATGCGATCGCCAACCTTCAACGCTTCTGCTTCCGACCCTGCAAAAACGGCTGCACTCAACCCATAAATCGTATCGTTTGCTAGTTGAACCGCTTCCTCGACTGTTGTAAATGACATGATTGGCATAATTGGAGCAAATGTTTCTTCAGTCATGATTTTCATGGTGTGATTCACGTTGGTTAAAACGGTCGGATAACACCACAACCCACCCTCCAAATTCTCAATTTTTCCGCCACACTGCACGATCGCGCCTTTCAAGATTGCTTCTTGCAACTGGTCTACAATAATCGTTGCTTGTCGTTCTGCAATGATGGGACCAATTTCGCTACTGTTAACGGTTGGATAAGCGAGCTTGAGTTGTTTGGCTTTAGAAATGAGTTGCTCTGTGAACGGTTTGGCGATCGCTTGATCCACGTAAATTCGCTCGATCGAGAGACAAGACTGCCCCGTGTTGACCACCGAACCCCATAAAATCGCAGAGGTGGCTAGATTCAGATCCGCAGATGCTAGAACGATCGCGGGATCTTTTCCGCCTAATTCCAAAAATGCAGGAATGAATCGCTTTGCTGCGGTTTCTGCAACTTGTCGACCTGTCTTTACACTGCCTGTAAAGCAAACAAGATCAACGCGTTCAACTAAGGCGGCTCCAGTCTCTCCAGCACCTTCAACCACTGTAAATACTTCTCGTAACTTGGAAACTTCATTCAACGTTTTTAACAATGGTTTGATAAATCGAGGTGCAATTTCACTGGGTTTTACAATCACAGCACAACCTGATAATAGTGCTGGAATCGTATCAATCATCGCTAACAATAATGGAAAATTCCACGGGCTGATCACACCTACAAGCGGATAAGGAACAGAATCTTGTTGTAAACGAATAAATGGAATTGCAGTCGGCTTATCAGTTTCTTGCAATAGTTCTGGAGCAAGCTGACACCAGCGATCGATGCTCGATAATGCAGAATCGACCTCCAACACCGAAACTCCTAATCGACCTGTATCTGCTACTAATGCCTGAATTAAATCTTCACGGTGATGTTGAATAGCTTGTTTCCACTGCTGTAACGTTGTAATCCTTTGCTCTATACCTGCTGCTTGCCAAGAAGTTTGAGCAGCACGGAGGCGATCGCATTCAGCAGAAAGCTGTTCTGGTGTCGGTGGAGCAATCCAGTAATCGATCGCGCCCGTGCGAGGATTACGAACAGGAATATTTGACATCATACAGATCCTCTAAATTACCCCAAGTTCAGCTAAGCGCTCGATCGTTGCCAATTGAGTTTGGATGAAATGTTTTCGCTCGATCGCACCCTCTAGCATTGTGTTACTGGGATAAAACTGTGATTGGCTATAGCTATCAGCATAAGCCTGAAAGCGCTGACGTGAGAGCAAATTACCTAATCCCGGTTGCCGACGGTAGCGACGTAATGCCACTAAATCAACTTCGGCAAACGCCGCCATGCTTTCCCCCGCTCCAGTTTCGGCTAACACCAATCCCCGATAATCCACAATTTTAGAGCCACCATCTACCGACGCAATCGGGATCGAACTATTAGCAATCCCCGCAGTATTCGCCGAAATCACGTACATCATATTTTCGACAGCACGGCTAATTTTAGCAGCTTCCTTGGGCGATCGCGGCTGTCCATACACTTCCGAGGTGGGATGGATCAACACTTCTGCGCCACGCATTGCCAAACAGCGAGTGACTTCTGGAAACAGAATTTCGTCAGATGCCACCGCCGCAAGATTGCCAATCTCAGTTTTGGCAACTGGAAAAACGCCATCCAATCCATAGTGTTCAAGATAGCGATCCCAAACGTCATGAGGGGTCGGGGCAAATAGCGAGTTGAGCCGACGGTAGCGCAAAATTACCGATCCACTGGGGTCTAAAACGAAACAAGTTTGAAAATACAAACCCGGAAAATGTGGATCAACTTCGTAGGCATTGCCCGCCAGGAAAATGTGATGCTTTTGAGCGATGGTTCCCAGTGCTTCATACTCTGCGCCTGCCATTTCTAAACAGGCTTTTTCTGCCCAATTCTCCAACGATTCACCCATCGGAAAGCCAGTGAGAAAATACTCTGGCAATACAATTAAACGGCAGCTAGATCCAATAAAAGCAAGACTAGCGGCAATTTGTTGTCCTATGCGATCGATCGCGGTTTGCATCAGCGATCGCGCTTCCTGGCGATCGCAGCTTTGGTTAATTGCATGACACGTTACTTGCAGTGCTAACGCTTTATAGACAAGCCCATTATCAATGATTTCCATAGTCAGTCAAGACTCTTACAAAGAACACAGCGCTCGATCGTCTATATAATTTAACTTGACAGGATTGAGTGTGAATTCTAGCATTGGTCAAGCGATCGCGCCTGTCTACGTTGTAAAACTTCAGGAAAACATGACGGTTTCGACTCAATTATTAGATGCTCAATATTGGGTAAAGGTGCGATCGTCCCTCGATCCCTCATCATCGACCTTCTTAATGTGGGCAGGTGCGATTTACGCCTTTGTGCCTGGCGAGAAACGGCAACGCTTGTTCAAAATGATCGGCATGAGTGTGAGCCGATGTCTCCCCGTTGAAGAGAATCACTGGGCGTTCACTTCTAGAGAATTAACGTATTATTTAGACCCAGAGACAGGAGAAAAGCTACAAACTTGGAAAAATCCCTGGACTGAGGAAGTTCTGCCCGTGATGCACGTTGCTAACAGCCCAGTTCAAGGTAATTTTAAAGGGCAATTTCCTGCCCAAGTCGATGACGAAACGACAACGTTCGTCTTTGATATTTTTCCTACATATCCGAATCCTTTGGCTGATCCGAAGTTCGCGGAATACAGCCCGAATCCTGATTATCAAGCTGCGGAGATGTTCAAACTGACGGTTCCCAGTGCCGATTTATTGAATGTGAATCTGCCCTCAGTTTCTAAGCTGTGGTTGAGCTGGGATCGAATTGGTCCTTGGTTGCCCTGGATGAAAATGGGAGATCGAGCCGGACACTTGATCTACAGTGGGTTTGGGAACAAGGTAGAGAATTTTGAGCAGTTGCCGCTCTTGCTCCAAGATGAAATTAATACCCGAATGCCGCTTTATCGCTATGCCCCAGAAGCTCAACTCGACGACGACGATATGACCTCCTGGCTCTATTTTCAGAAGCATTTTGACGCTTACCTGGCTGGAGAAATATTTCCGATTCCTGCACCCGTAGCCTAGCCTTCAACTAGCGTCCAGAAATAACCGTCTGGAGCAGTAAATGAAAAACTACGATCGCCAAATTCGTTCTTACAAATCTCAGTGACGGCTTGAGCAGAACTTGCTTGTACGCGATCGCGGTAGGCTGCAATGTCGTTCACTTGATAGGTGTACAGCGATATCCCCAAACAACCAGGTTGTGCCCGTTCAAATCGATTCGGCAATGATTTCGTCTCTGGAAATCGAACAACGTACAGTCTGCCAGAACGCGCCGCTTGCAAATCTGTGACCGACGATCGCGGATCATCAAATGCAGTCACGAAGAATTTTTCACCCGGTTGCAAATCAAACATCTGCCGTCCTGCCTGCGAAGACTCATAGCTGGTTTCCACATCATCGCGTACCCGCAATAGTCCTAAAACGTCCTCATAAAACTTGAGCGTTTCTTTGCTGTCATCCTGAATCACTAGCCCCATGTGAGTGATTTGACTCGCTCTAAATGCAGCCTGATCATTGATGTGTCCGTAGTTTGACAAGGTATAGCCAAAGCGTTGAAATAAAACCTGTCGCGTCAATGGTTGCAGCAATAGCACTTCACGAACCCCGATCGCCGGATCGATAAACGGACGCATTTTGCGATCCTTATTGTAGATAATTTCCCAATGCGGCATCGTATATCGAATGGGTAATCCTGCTCGATCTGCCTCTTCAGCCTGATTAAGAATGGTTAACACATCCGCCGTAAGGGTCGTCGCCCAACGGTTACCTTTCACTTTCATTGATTCAAGTCCCAACCCCTCATTCTGTGGCTGCTCCCATTGCATTAATCGGATTAAGCCATGATCTGCGGCTTGATGCTGAAGACGCACTGAGCGTAAAGATGAGTTGATGTGATACAGCGCATGAGCAATCGTTGCTGAAAGGTTTCCTTCTTGCCCGACACAATACCCAAACTGCTCCCAATATTCGATCGCTGTATCTAAGTTGGGTACACCGATACAGACTTCGTAAATCCCTACAATCGAAGCAGTGGACGACTGAGACAATGACATAGTGTTACTTTATAGTTCAAGCGATCGTTTGCAAGATGCCGATCATTCCACTGTACGTTAGTGTATTTATAGCGTTTTCCAACCTTGTCCGACAAGCTAAGATGTACCTTATCTGTTCAGGAATTGCTATATAAGTCGATCGGCGCAAGTCTTCAGTCCTGCATCGAGAATAACGACCTATTTACAGTCAGAATCAATTTGCTGATCCAACATCTCGTCTAGATACTGATTGTGGAGTTACACGATCGCCTGTGTCGGCGGAAACGACTGCATCAGTTGATCTGGAGAACTGGATGCAATTTGAATGGATGGGTCAAGTTTGAAATAACTCTTCCCTTGAGTAGCCTGCAACTTCACACCCATCCAGTGCCGATCGAGGTCGGCAGTTAGGCTAAAACATACCAACTTTGTTGATATAACTCTATCTAGTTGGTATTATTTTAGCAACTGTTGTCCGTCCTACTTTCTAACTAGAGGGTAGGAGAACACCCCCATTAGCCAATAAACCATTAGCTAATAAACTAATCAACCAAGTTGTGAGGATGAACCGTTGAGTAGTTTTCTGACCCTGAAAAAAAGACGTTTTCTTGCCTTTATCTCTGGCATTGTCTCTGGCATTGTTATCACTTTTGCCTTAGCAGTTGGCTTGAGAGTGTTTGCTCCTCTGGCTGTTGCAGCCCCGTCTAGTGCGCCCTTGTTAATCTCTGCCGCTGCCAGTCTTCAAGATGCGCTAGAAGCGATCGATCCTCAGTTTGAAGCTAGTTCAGGCATTACAGTCAATTACAACTTTGGGTCTTCCGGTTCACTTCAGCAGCAGATTGAGCAGGGTGCTCCAGCCGATGTATTCGTCTCAGCGGCTAAGAAACAAATGGATGCACTGCAACAAAAGAACCTGCTCCTTACTAATACCCGACGCGACTTGCTCACTAATAAACTAGTTTTGGTTGTGCCGAGCAATTCCACGTTGAATCTCACAGGTTTCCGCCAGCTAACCAATTCTGGGGTGCGGCGAATTGCCGTTGGAGAATTTAGAAGTGTTCCAGCAGGACAGTATACAGAAGAGTTATTCACGAACCTGGGACTTTTAGAGCAACTGAGACCTAAGCTCGTATTTAGCAACAATGTTCGGAGTGTGCTCGCTGCTGTGGAAAGCGGCAATGTTGACGCGGGGGTTGTTTATACTACCGATGCCAAAGTTTCAGATCAGGTGACCCAAGTTGCGACAGCGCCCAGCAATCTCCACTCGCCGATTGTCTACCCGATCGCCGTTTTGAGCCGTAGCGGTAGTGCTGATGCCGCAAAGCGGTATGTCCAGTATTTAGCCAGTGATGCAGCTAAACCAATCTTTAAGAAATATGGATTTGGTATCGCTCCTTAGGCTAATCCAGAAGTAAGGACAATGATTAATGGTGGCAGATTTTTCTCCCCTGTGGATCTCGCTTAAGATTGCCCTATTGGCGACCGTGATCACCTTCTTTGTCGGCATTGCAGCGGCTTACTGGATGCTGGGATATCGCGGTCAGGGGCGATCGCTAATTGAGGGTATTTTGATTGCCCCCTTAATTCTGCCCCCGACAGTGGTCGGCTTTCTCTTGCTTCTGTTCTTTGGCAGAAATGGACCTGTCGGTAGGTTATTCCCACCAGACTTCACCATTGTCTTCACCTGGTACGGGGCAGTGATCACGGCAACGGTTGTGGCGTTCCCCTTAATGTATAAAACCGCATTAGGAGCATTTGAGCAAGTCGATAGTAGCCTGCTGCAAGTTGCCCAAACTCTTGGCGCATCAAAGGGGCGAATTTTCTGGCGTGTGCTATTGCCGCTTTCCGTTCCTGGCATTCTAGCTGGAGCCATGTTGTCATTTGCGCGGGCGTTAGGAGAATTTGGCGCAACCTTGATGCTGGCAGGTAATATTCCTGGTCAAACTCAAACGATGCCGATGGCAATTTACTTTGCGGTGGAAGCGGGAGCAATGAGCGAGGCTTGGCTCTGGGTCATTGTCATTATGGCGATCTCACTATCGGGCATTATTGCGGTCAACCTGTGGCAGAAACAATATCAACGCAAGATTCGAGGCAATCAAATCGGAGTGGTCGAAGCAAATGAACCTGTGAACAAGGGGGGCAAAAGTCCTGAACCTTCTCGTCTTTTGCCACTCACTAGACCACATGGATCTCACCTTGACCAAGGACTGCTCGTTGACATTGAAAAACAGCTTGCAAACTTTACCCTCAGCACCGCTTTTACCGCTCAGCAAGAAACATTAGGAATACTGGGCGGATCGGGGTCTGGTAAGAGCATGACGCTTCGTTGTATTGCTGGAGTTGAAACGCCGACCCAAGGGAGAATTGTCTTGAACGGTCAAATCTTATTTGATTCAGAACGCCGAATTAACGTCCCCAGTCATCAGCGAAGAGTTAGTTTAGTCTTTCAAAACTATGCGTTGTTTCCTCACATGACCGTTGCTCAAAATGTTGCATTTGGCTTACAGCATTTATCGCAAGCAACGCGATCGCAACAGGTTAACCAACAGCTAGCACTCGTGCAATTACAGGAATGGGGCGATCGCTATCCCCATCAACTTTCGGGTGGGCAACAGCAGCGGGTAGCATTGGCAAGAGCACTGGCAACTGAACCAGAAGCACTGTTACTCGATGAGCCATTCTCGGCGCTAGATACCTATCTCCGTAGTCAAGTCGAGCATCAACTTGTCGAAACCTTATCGACTTATCCGGGTGTGACTTTATTTGTGACGCACAACTTAGAGGAAGCGTATCGGGTTTGTGAAAAATTGCTGGTAATGTCGGGTGGAAGACCGATCGCCATGGATTCCAAGCATCGTATTTTTGAACATCCTCGTACCCTGCGAGTCGCTCAACTGACTGGATGCAAAAACTTTTCTCGGGCGATCGCAGTAGGGGGTAATTCAATCGAGGCGATCGATTGGGGGATCACTTTACAAGTCGTGGAAGCAATTCCTAACGCCCTGGCAGATATTGGCATTCGTGCCCACCAAATCAGTGTCATGCCAAGCTCTGCTGCTAATCAGAACAATACCTATCCGTGCTGGTTAACTGCAACCAGTGAAACGCCTCACCGGATGACACTCTTCCTCAAGTTTAATTCTGCCCCTCAAGACTTGCAGGACTATCATGTCCAGGCGGAAGTTTTCAAAGAGAGGTGGCAAGCAATCAAGGATCACCCATTTCCCTGGAGTGTGCGGCTTGACCCCCTCCGTTTAATTCTGATGATTGATTAGTAGGGAGATTTCCATCAATTAGAATCCCTTTGTGGGGCAGGCATCTTGCCTGCATTGAAAGCAGTATGCAGGCAAGATGCCTGTATTGAAAGCAGTATGCAGGCAAGATGCCTGTCCCACGGGTATATTCTGATTCGGAAATCTCCTAGCAACATTTGGTTCATTTGTTTAACGATGAACCTCCTCCAACTAGAAAGCGTTATGGTATCAATAAGGTCGCCCTTCAATTTGTTTCAGCCTATTGCAGCCAGCAATTGCAATTGATCTGAAACCTGCGATCGCGTCACAGCACCTATCTCTAACCTATCCCTTAATCTCATAAACTTCCATGTCAGGTCTCAGTTTTACCCCTTTTCGTCCCTCTCTACGCAATTTCCTAATTGTTGCGATCGCTCTAGCTCTAGTCGGTTTTGTAGCGGTTCGCTTCTCACCACCGAAACTGGCTGCATTGCGATCGGCAGTCCCTAACCCTGTCGCTGATTCATCCCTTGCTACACCACCGGGCAGCCAGACCGCTGTATTTGCAGGCGGATGTTTCTGGGGCATGGAAGCCCTTTTTGAGCATGTGGAAGGTGTTTCCAGTGTCGTCTCCGGTTATACGGGCGGCAGTGCAGAAACTGCCCACTACAAGCAAGTGAGTGGTGGAAGAACTGGACACGCGGAGTCTGTTAACATCACCTATGACCCTTCGCAGGTTTCCTATGGGCAACTGCTCAAGGTGTTTTTTACAGTTGCCCATGATCCAACTCAGTTAAACCAACAAGGCTTTGATATGGGCACACAGTATCGGTCTGCAATCTTCTTCACCCAAGCTGAACAGAAGCAGATTGCACAAGCTTATATTGAGCAACTTAATCAAGCTAAGGTGTTTTATCAACCAATTGTGACGCAAGTTGAGCCAGTGGATAATTTTTATTCGGCAGAAGCCTATCATCAGCAGTACGTTGAACAACACCCTCACAATTTCTACGTCACAGCGGTTGAACTGCCTAAAATCGATCGCTTCCGAAAGCGCTTTCCTGACCTATACAAACCGTAATTGTGGGTCAACTGCATGATTTTACAGGACGTTCCATAATTTTGGCTCGTCCAATCGCCCAGTTAATGCGCCCAGTTAATGTTTGATAATAGTGTTTGATAGTTCATACATCTTGAGCAAACTTACAGCGCTAAGGGACAATTCCTAGAATGCTCTCTGAAATCAAGCCCGCAAACGTACAACTAGAAAATCAGGATCACAAACAGCATGACACTTCCAAACAATGAAAGCTCTGAAGTCATCAAATCGGAACAAGAGTGGCGCGAAGTTTTAACGCCAGAACAGTTTCGGGTGCTACGCAAGCATGGAACCGAACGGGCTGGCACTAGCCCACTTGACAAGAATTATGCTGAGGGAACCTATGTTTGTGCCGCCTGTGGCTTACCTGTCTTTACCTCAGAGACGAAATTTGACAGCGGCACGGGTTGGCCGAGCTTCTTTGCCCCGATCGAAGGAGCGGTTGATACGTCAATCGATCGCTCTCTATTCTCCACACGCATCGAAGTTCATTGTCATCGCTGCGGTGGGCATCTAGGGCATGTGTTTGAGGATGGTCCGGCTCCCACGGGCAAACGCTACTGCATGAATGGAGTTGCCATGAACTTTGCGACAGAAGAAACTTCAGCAACAGAAACATAGAGGTTTAGCTTGAGGGCGATCGGTGGCTGACATTACTTAGCGGTTCTGCTCCTAAAAATCGGGTCACTTTAGGAGATTAGGAGCAGCCGTTTTGATCAATTCTGCCGTTTTGATCAATTCAAATGTGCCATCAGCAATGAGTTGAACCGCGATCGCCAAAATCAAAAAGCCTAAGATCCGGTTAAGTGCGCCCATGCCAGTCTCGCCCAGCCTGTCGATTAAAGGTTGCCCTAACCTGAGAAACAAGTAAATCAATCCGCCCAGTAAACCAATCCCCAGCACACAACCTAGATAGTCGATCCCTGCTGTTGCCTGAGTCGCCTGACCAATCACCACTCCGATCGCACCGGGACCCCCAATCATTGGCACAGCCATCGGCGTAAACGAGACATCTTCTTGATCAACGGCGGCTTGGTGTTCGTCAGATGTCAGCCGCCGCTGCGCCGTTACCATCTCCCAGGCAGTATGTCCCACAATTAGCCCACCTGCAATTCGCAGCACTCCTAGCGAAATTCCGAAGAAGCTGAGAAGAAGTTTACCCACCAGCAAAAATATCACCAGCACCCCAACGACATTGAGCGCCGTTTTACGAGCCTGCTTCAAGCGATAGCGGGGCGTATCATCAGCAGTGAGGCTATAGAAAATTGGCACTGCCCCCATGGGATTAGCGATCGGAAATAGCGCTACCAGCGTTCCAAAGGTGTAAGAAATCAGCGATTGCCACATACGGTGAGCGGTTTAGGCGTTGATCGATTTAGGATTAATCTTACGACGGTATTGGTTATGTTGTAGACAAGGGATAATAATTTAGACCTGATGAGTCCGCGTTGATGATACTAAACACAAAAATCAGTTCTTAGGTATCTTAACGGCATGGGGTGAAGGTTCAATTGGGACTCCCCGATATTTAGAGTAAACCTGGGTGAATTCTGCCCCAATCAGTAAAATCTGAGCCGAGTAAAAGACCCAGATGAGAATGACGATTAATGATCCAGCGGAACCATAGGTTGAGCCAACAGCACTATTTCCTAAATACAATCCAATCAAAAATTTGCCAATTGAGAATAGGAAAGAAGTGACTGCTGCACCGACCCAAAGGTTGCGCCAGGGCACTTTGACATCTGGTAGAAACTTATAAATAGCTGCGAATAAAAAAGTCGTTATACCAAACGACAGAACAAAGTTGAGGATGACTCCTAAAGCAGTTAAATTCGGCAAAAAGCTCCCGAAGAAACTACTAATCCCTGCCAGTATCGCTGAAAGCACTAGAGAGACCAGCAGGAGAAAACCAATCACGACCACCATGGCGAACGAGAGAAACCGCGATTGCAGGAAGCTCTTAATTCCTTGACCTGGCTTGGGTTTCACTTCCCAAATTGTGTTGAGAGCGGTTTGAAGTTGCCCAAAAACACCAGAAGCACCCAGCAATAGAGTGACCACTCCAAGTAGCGTGGCGATCGCGCCTCCAGCATTGGGCTTATTGGCATTTTGGATCATTGCCTGAATTGCTTCGGCTCCATCTTTGCCGACGATGCCCTGAATTTGTCCGGCAATCTCTCGCTGAGCCGCTTCTTCTCCAAAAAAAGCGCCCGCGATGGCGATCGCGATGACTAGTAACGGAGCCAAAGAAAATATGGTGTAGTAGGCGAGCGCAGCAGCAAAAAGCGGCACATTATCTTCTTGCCACTCGCTAACGGTCTCTTTCACAAGTCTGAAAACGCGCTTTGTCTTCATGATTTAGATGTTTAATAATGCCTCTATATCATCATGTCTTCAGTTTCAGGTCAAGGCATCACTCTAGAGGTAGTCCTTTAGCGGCATTTAGGCACCACCTTTCAAATCTTCATAGACGACGGGCTTGCCGTTGCTCCTCATTGTCTAAAATTGCATCACTTATCCTGCTCAAGCGCAGTTCTCAGATCAATCACTACTGCAATGAATGCTACGTGAACAAACTTTTGCGGAAAATTTCCCAGCATCTGCCCCGTTTGGGGATCAGCCTCCTCTGCAAACAATCCCACATCGGTGGCTCCGTGGCAACCTGCGGCAAAGCCGTTGGCTCCAGCACTGATTGCTTCATCCTAACGGCGATCGCCTGCATTCAGTTTCGACAGTATTTAAATTCCATCGAAACTGAATGCAGCCCATGGGTTAATGCGGCTGGAGGTTAAGCGCCAACCCATTAAGAGTTACGCCAAGTTAATCCATTTGGCGATCGAAGGAACCCCCTGGTTATTAACGATAAACAACATGTACCAACCTGGAGGTGCCAAGTTAGGGTTCGGCGTGATGCTGGTTTGAATGCTGCCATTTCCTTGAGAAAGGATATCCAGATCCACCAAGCGCTGCCCGCTGTCAAACGAATGGGTAGTAACGCCATTTTTAATTAGGCTTACCCAACGGATATCCCCGGCTTGGGCAGACTGAATGGCGATCGCCTGTCCATACTGCCATTGTTCAGGAACGGCGTTAATCACCGGACGTGCCCCTTTGAACAAATAAGGCGGGCTAAAGATCTCCAGCCGCATCTCTTCTTCGGGATCAGGTGGCTCCCAAGTCACCGACCTACCCCCTTCAGGATTGCCACCCGCAGCCACCACTCTGCCATCAGGCAGCAGCAGCGCTGTAGAATGATAAAGTCGTGGAACCGTTGCTGTCGCCATGAGATGCCAGGTATTAGTAGCTGGATCGTACAGTTCAGCTTGTAACCGTGACAACGGCACATCTTCCTGCTTGAGCGAGCCGCCGCTAACGAAAACAGTATGATCAGGCAGCAGAATTGCATTCAGGTGCATCCGGGGCAAATTCATTGGAGCCGCCGCCACATATTGAGGATTAGCAGCCTTCAAATTGACAATGCTCACCTTGTCAGTCGCATCAGTTTTATCTTCTTTGCCCACCGGACCACCGCCAATCACCATAACTTTTTGATCTTGCGCGGGCGGTAACAGTACACTGGCAGACTGGTTCCGCAACACTGGATCAAGCAAATCTGGCACGGGCTGAGTCGGGACAGGATTCTGGGTAAGGTCGAAAATGCAAGGCTCAACTTGAAGGGGATCATCCATCCGTCCACCGGAGAAGAAGAACTTCCCATTTTCCAGTAAGAACAAGTGAGCATAGAGCGGCAAACCTGGAAATCCGGGAGCGAAATGGTTCTGCTGCCAGGTGTTGGTTTGGGCTGAGTAAAATTCTAACGCCTGATTATGGTTATTCCCCGCTTCATTCAGTCCTGTCGTTGCCAGCACTCGACCATCCCCCAAATTGCTTAAGGTAGGATACCAGCGACCATGCGCCATTTTTTTCACAAATGCCCACTGCTGGGTTTGTGGATCAAACACGGTTGCATCAGCTCGTCCTCTAAATGGGTTATAGCCAACTGTTCCACCCGCCGAAAGCAGCCGACCATCAGGTAAAAAAGCGTCGCCTCCACAGAAGAAATCGAACGGTCGCCCGCCACCATCGAGAATTGTTTTGGGATGAAAAAAGTTTTGACCTGGGGCAGCATCGAGATCCCAAACGACACTAGTAAAGATGCCCTTATTGACATCGCCAAAATCATTACTATTAAAGCGCACAGCACTACTGCCCGACCCAGCAAAAAAGAGGACTTTGCCAGTGTGTAACAGTGCTGCGTGGACGGCTAAAACGCCAGAGTGGAATGGCAACAATTCCCATTGTCCTTCGGTAACGGGGTCGTGTTCTAACTCCACCACTTCGTAGAGTCCAGCGTTTTGATTGGGTGGATTATCGACCATCAGGGTCAGCATTTTTAGCTTACCGCCTAGAGTTGTGACGGTAATTCCACCCCCCTGATTTTCCCAAGAGAACCAACTGGGCACACCCAACCAAGAACTCCAGTCATCTAAAACGATGCCATTGGCGTTAATGTTTTTGCCAATTTTGTAAAAGGCTTGGTTTTGCCCGATCGCATTATCAATTTGAAACAGCACTAGATCGAGTACGCCTCTCTTCTGAGTATCGGCGATCGCCACTCCTGCTCCTTGATTTTCCCAGGAGAACCAGTCGGGCACGGCTATCCAATCTGTCCAGCCCCCCGTGATATTGCCATTTGGATCTAGACCTTTGCCAATTCGATAGAAACCCTCGTTAAAGTCCCCTGGATTATCGATCACAAAAACTATTAATTCAGGCTTCCCATCTCCGTCCAGATCAGCGATCGCAATGCTGCCATATTGGTTGTCAAAAAAGCGCCAATCGGGGATTTCAATCCAGTTACTCCAATCTCCTGTAACGTTGCCATTAACATCTAAATTCTTGCCAATTTTGTAGTAACCCTGATTTTTATCTGGGGGATTATCAATCATAAACACAATCAGATCGGGACGACCAGTTTGATCGAGGTCGGCGATCGCAATCCCAGCCCCTTGGTTTTCAAATGGGAACCAGTCTGGAATCTCGATCCAATTTCCCCAACCCCCAGTCACAGCACCAGCACCATCTAGATTTTTACCAACCTGATAAAATCCCTGATTTTTACCCTTTGGACTATCAACCCTCAAAACAATTAGATCCTGACGTTGATCGTTATCCAGATTCGTTACCGCAATATCTGCTCCTTGGTTCTCAAATGAAGCCCAGTTCGGCACATTGATAAATCCTGCCATGGTGATTAGCCTCTTATTTGGAAATGCTGACTCAACCGGATTCGAGCATTTAACGTCGAGTTGGCACGAGTCTATTTCACAACGAAGATGCAAACAAAGTACCCGTAGGGGTGCCTTTAAATTAGGAGTTATAAGATTTCCATCAATTAAAATCCCTTTGTGGGGCAGGCATCTTGCCTGCATTGAAAGCAGTATGCAGGCAAGATGCCTGCCCCACGGATATATTCTGATTCGGAAATCTCCGAATATTGCGATCGATAATCTTCTCCATTCCAGTATCCACACTGGTCGCTTCAACCTGCGATCGCCGCTCTGCTAAACGCTGAACGAGGTCAAATGTTGAGGAGATTTGAGAATTTGTTAATACCATAAGTAAGTAGCTGGGCATAATTAAAGATGAAACGTAGGGCAGGCATCTTGCCTGCATCAAGCAATAAAGCAGGCAAGATGCCTGCCCCACGAATCTAATAAATAATTCGACCCATCTACTTAGATATTCATCAAGTTTTAACGAGCCAGTCCCAACACATTGCCTAGCGATCGCACGATGTTTTTAGGCTGCATGGCATCTATTGCAGCAGTCGGTTCATAGCCACAATGCACCATACAATCTGCACATTTTGGGTTCCCGCTGGCACGACCATATTGGCTCCAATCCGTTTCTTCTAGGAGTTCCTGGAAGGTGGCATAGTGTCCTTCATTCAACAGATAGCAGGGTTTTTGCCAACCCAAAACGCTATAGCTTGGCATTCCCCAAGGTGTGCATTCATAGTCTTTATCGCCAATCAAAAAGTCAAGGAACAGCGGATTGTTGTTAAAGTCCCAGTCCTTTTGACCATTTTTCCAGGGAGTCAGAATCGTCCGGAAGAGTTGACGAGACTGTTCCAGTTTGAGGAAATGATCTTGGTCGGGTGCCCACTCGTAGCTATAGCCAGGAGAAATGACCATACCATCGATACCCAGAGTTTTCAGGAAATCAAAAAAGTCCTGCATTTCCTGCGGGTCAGCGCCCTCAAAAACTGTGGTATTGGTCGTAACGCGAAATCCTCTATCCTTAGCAGCGCGGATGGCTTTAATCGCTGTATCAAAAACCCCCTGACGATCGACGCATTTGTCGTGATGCTCTCGCAATCCGTCGAGATGCACGGTGAACGAGAAGTAAGGAGACGGCTTAAACTTATCCAGGCTTTTTTCTAGCAGCAGACCATTGGTGCAGAGGTAAATAAATTTCTTGCGATCGAGGAGCCCTTGAACAATCTCAGCAATTTGTGGGTGCATCAAAGGTTCTCCGCCCGGAATGGAGACGACGGGCGCACCGCATTCTTCGACAGCAGCAAAGCACTGTTCTGGAGTGAGGTGTTGCTTGAGAATTTCGACGGGATGCTGAATTTTACCACAGCCTGTGCAAGCAAGATTACAGCGGAATAACGGCTCTAACATGAGCACGAGCGGAAATTTTTTACGCCCTTTTAATCGTTGGCTGATTAAGTATTTACCGATTTCGGTCACTTGTAGAAGTGGAGTAGTCATAGGTTTTAAATGTTTTAAAGCACAGGGATTTAGCCAGACAATGAAACGTAGTCAATGATCAGATGAAGAACCGTGATAAGACGGGACAGAGGATGGAATGACATAGCCCTGCGAGATGAACCAAGCGATCGCCTCATTTAATGCATCTCGAATTGGAGTTTGGGGTAGCCCAAGTTCGCAAATCGCTTTAGTAGCATCATAATACATAATCTGCTGAGCCATCCGCACACCTTCAATCGGAACAGAAGGCGATTTACCTAATGTCGCCAAAATTCGTTCGTCAATCCATGCCACAGTCAGCGGTATCCAGGGTGGAATCGATCGCTGGGGAGCAGGTAAATTTGTCAGTTGTGCTAACTCATCCAGCAAAGCTTTTAAGGTTAAATTTTGATGACCTAAAATGTAGCGATCGCCAGATTTGCCATGTCGTAATGCTAACAAATGCCCCCAAGCCACATCTCGCACATCAATAAAATTTAAGCCCGTCTCGATATAAGTTGGCATTTGTCGCCGCAAGAACCGCAAAATAATCTCACCTCCCGTCGGCGTGGGTTTAATATCCCATGCCCCAATCGGAGTCGTCGGATTAACAATGACGATTTCTTGTCCTGCCCGTGCCGCTTCCAGAGCCGCTTGCTCTGCCCAATATTTTGATTTTTTGTAGTGACCGATCAACTGGTCAACTGAGCTTTGATGGGTTTCATTCACAGCTTCTCCCCGCTTGCCTGTGCCGATCGCCGCTACAGAACTGGTATAGACCGTGCGTTCAATGCCCGCAGCCAGAGCGGCTGCAAGGATGTTGCGCGTGCCCAGCACATTATTTTGATAGAGCAATTCCCGATCGCTTTGCCACAAGGAATAGTGAGCTGCCACATGAAACAAAAACTGACATCCCTGCATCTGCTCTGCAAGCTGCGGATCATTGAGATGCCCTGAAACTAACTCAATCTCTAATCCTTGTAAGTTATCCAGACGACTTTCAGGGCGAACCAGTGCCCGGACTTGATAGCCTTCTTGGAGCAATAAACGCACAAGATTTGCACCAATAAAACCCGTGCCGCCTGTCACAAAAACAGTGCTCATTCAGGAAACCTCCGCTTGAACAAAGGCACATCGTCTAGGGTAGCGTAGACCACGGGCACAACCAAAAGACTCAGCAGGGTCGAGGCGACTAATCCACCAATAATGGCGATCGCCATTGGCGCTCTCAATTCAGAACCAGCGCCCCACCCTAATGCAATAGGCAGCATTCCTAAAATAGTTGCAGCCGTAGTCATTAAAATGGGTCGAAGGCGAATTGGAGCTGCTGTCAAAATGGCTTCGGTGCGCGCCATTCCACCTCGACGCAATTGGTTCATATAATCCACCATCAGAATGGCGTTTTTATTCGTCAGTCCCAGTAGGAAAATAATCCCAATCACCGAAATCATGCCGAACTCGCTGCCTGTGAACAAAATTGCTAGCATTGCGCCTGCTAAAGATAGCGGCAAGGAGAAAGCAATAACCAGTGGATCAGCCCAGTTACGAAACAGCAGGAACAGCACTACCATAATGCAGACAACGGACAGTGCCATCGTCACACCAAAGCTGCCAAAGATATCGCTGATGCGCGCCGAGTCACCGCCTAAATCAATGGTGACTCCAGGCGGAACCAGGGTTTGGGCGATCGCCACTGCCTGATCGGTGGCATCGCCTACCGCAGAATTTTGGCTCAGATTAGCACTCACGTAAGCCGCCCGACGCATTCCTAATCGTTCAATTTTAGTCGATACTCCCTCATCTCCCGTCGCAGTCACATCTACAAATCCCGGCAGTTTTTGAACGCGGGTTTTAATGGCTTGAGCGGTTTTCGTCAGCGTCTTG
>JBBRCV010000027.1:0-32979 GCA_038204505.1 Elainellales cyanobacterium | reverse complement strand
CTCGCCACGGCTGGGGTAGCGAAGTTCTTCGTCGGCATTAAGAATGACTTGGCTAACTACACTCATAAATGGTTGGGATGATTATTGAGATGGTTTAGGCTAATGCTTGTATCTTACCGAGATTAGGGGACGGAAGGAAAGGGATTTTTTTGCTCATCTTCCCGAACCCGATAAAATAGAAGACTGTCCTCTTCCATTTCCTCCCATGCCTCTTTCTTCCAAGCGATACCACATCACGACCTTCGGCTGCCAAATGAACAAAGCCGACTCCGAGCGGATGGCTGGCATTCTAGAAGATATGGGTTTTCAGTGGTCGGAAGATCCCAATCAAGCCGATCTGATTCTCTACAACACCTGCACCATTCGAGATAATGCCGAGCAACGGGTTTATTCACACCTCGGCAAGCAGGCAAGACGTAAGCACGAAAAGCCTGACCTAACTCTAATTCTTGCCGGATGCGTGGCGCAACAAGAAGGCGAAGCCCTGCTGCGACGAGTGCCCGAACTCGATTTAGTCATGGGTCCCCAACACGCTAACCGCTTGCAGGATCTGCTAGAGCAGGTGTTTAACGGCAATCAGGTGGTGGCCACCGAATCGGTTCATATTTTAGAAGACATTACCCAACCCCGTCGAGATAGCCGCATTACTGCTTGGGTAAACGTCATTTACGGCTGCAACGAGCGCTGCACCTATTGCGTTGTGCCCAATGTGCGAGGTGTAGAGCAATCGCGCACCCCAGAAGCCATTCGGGCAGAAATAGAAGAATTGGGCAGACAGGGCTTTAAAGAAATTACGCTATTGGGGCAAAACATTGATGCTTACGGGCGTGATTTGCCGGGGTCTACTGCCGAAGGTCGCCATCAGCACACGCTGACCGATTTACTGTACTTTGTCCACGATGTACCCGGCATTGAGCGCATCCGGTTTGCCACTAGCCATCCCCGCTATTTCACCGAGCGGCTGATTCGGGCTTGTGCCGAGTTGCCCAAGGTATGTGAACATTTCCATATTCCGTTTCAGTCGGGCGATAACGAAGTTTTGAAGGCAATGTCGCGGGGCTACACCCATGAGAAATATCGGCGGATTATTGATATGGTGCGGCACTATATGCCCGATGCTTCCATTAGTGCCGATGCGATCGCCGGATTCCCTGGTGAAACCGAGGAGCAGTTTGCCAATACGCTAAAGCTGATGGAAGACATTGAGTTTGATATGGTCAACACTGCCGCCTATTCGCCTCGCCCTGGCACTCCCGCCGCGCTGTGGGAAAATCAACTGAGTGAAGAAATTAAGAGCGATCGCCTTCAACGGCTCAATCATTTGGTCAACACATCTGCCGCCGAGCGATCGCAGCGCTACTTAGGACGCACTGAAGAAATTTTAGTAGAAGCCCAAAACCCCAAATTTCCAACTCAAGTCATGGGCAGAACTCGCGGTAACCGCCTCACCTTTTGCACGGGCGACATTCAGGAGCTACAGGGGCAAACCATATTGGTTAATATTACAGAAGCCCGTCCTTTCAGCCTGACTGGTGAACGGGTCAGGGTTCCCATCACCTGCGGATAAATGCTACACTTTCGCCAAATTTATGACTAAACTTCCCGCCAAACTCTAGCTGCCAGAATCCCGTGATTGCAACACTGTTTATTCTGTTTCTGGGTTTAACGCCTTCTTTACTTTCCCTATGGCTAATGCGGCGAGCAGATGCCCGTGGGCAGGCGCGTCTACAGTTAGCTATGGACGCATTTGCCACACGCGGGCTGCCCTTACGGCTACAGCCCGACCAACACTATATCGAAGGCATGGGCTATGTAACTGGAGACTTTACCTGTCGGTTTAATGCCCGCTCTAGTCAAATTCGCTGTGCTATCAATCCTTTTGGACCTTGCCAGGGCTGTTCTCATTATCAACAGAAGTCAATAGAGGACTAGGAGAAGAGGACTAGGCGAGGAAATTAAACTCGCTCCCAAGCCTCTACCGTCCGACAACCTGCATTCGTTGAGTCACTACGGTCATGCCATCGTTGCGAATCACCACAGCCGAAACCCAGCGGTTTTCAGGAACGAGTGGGGCGCGCCCAATTTTGAACAACCCACCTGCTGACAGTAGCTCCAGGTTAATTGGAGTGGCATTGATGTAGCCGCCAGGAGTGATGGTTTCTTCGAGTGCTGCACCCAGAAGGAGGCGATCGCCCAATGGCTCGGTGGCAATGGCATCGAAAGCATAGTTACGTCCAACGGTCACCTGTGCAGGCAAGTTGACTTGTAAGACAGGAGGCTTTTGCCCCAGCGCTACTTGGCTATGCTCTGACAAAATTTCTTGCTGCACAATTTTTTGCCCTTCAAATCGTTGTCGCGAAGAGATGGTGGCAGTTAAATTGACGGGGCGATCGCCAGTTTTTTGGGTTCCAGTCACGGTCGTCGTGGTTTCCACTACTAAAGCGCTGCCTTCTGCTTTCCAAGAATTGACCTCGGTTTTGTAGACCATGCCGGGGTAGCGCTGCCAAAACTTTGATAATGCATCTTGAAAAGTGCTGTAGGTTAACCCATCAGAATTAGTAAACTGAGGGGCATAGAACGCCATGACCCCCGGCAAATCGCCCTTGCTAGCAGCCGCATCAATTTGAGTCAAGGTTTGGGTCAAACCGGCGGGAGCCGCGACAGCAGGACGGACAGGAGCCGCTGGGACAGGAGCCGCCGCTGGGACAGCCGGAGTGGGGGCAGGCGCTGGGACGGCAAGAGCTTGACCCGTCCAGCCAATCAGCCCAAAGCCAAAAACGGGCGCAATTCCTAAAGCCCAGATCAAGGCACGACTAGAACGGGAGGTAAAACAATAACGCATGGAGATTTGCTCAAAATGGATGGAACAGGGTGACGCGAAATGGCAACTTAGCCCTAATATGAATTGTGCTTCTTTGCACCCAAAACTGGAACGAGCCTTTGCAAATGACTCTAGGGTATCTCGATTCGTCTCTTAGTGAACAGTAGAAAGATTTCAGCTCTCAATAACAGATCTCAATAACAGCTCTCAACAACAGCCAGCCAGGTAAAGTTATGTCGGTCGCTGCCTCTACAAAAATGTCTCAGGATTTGTCGAAAGAACTGCCTCACCGTCTATTGATTGCAGCCAGCGGCACGGGGGGACACTTGTTCCCGGCGATCGTCACTGCCGAGCAACTCCCCGGCTTTAAAATTGAATGGCTAGGCGTTCCCGATCGCCTCGAAACCCAGATTGTCCCCACGACCTATCCGCTTCACATCATTGACGTTGGGGGCTTTCAGCAAAAATTTGGATTAGGCAGCCTACGTATTTTTATCAAGCTGCTGCTCTCGGTGCTACAAGTTCGCAAATTGCTCAAAAAAGGCAAGTTTCAAGCCGTGCTTACCACAGGCGGCTACATTGCCGCCCCTGCTATTTTGGCGGCGCGTTCTTTGGGTTTACCCGTAGTGCTGCACGAGTCTAATGCACTACCGGGCAAGGTGACTCGGTGGCTCAGCCCTCTTTGTACGCGGGTGGCGATCGGCTTTGAATCGGCAGCGCAGTATCTACCCCGTGCCCAGACCGTCTATGTTGGCACACCTGTTCGGGCGCAGTTCCGCTCTAACCAGCCACTTGATCTAGCAATTCCTCCAGAGGTTCCTTTAATTGTGGTAGCGGGGGGCAGCCAAGGAGCCGTCAGCCTCAATCAAATGGTGCGGCAATGTGCGCCTGCGTGGATCGATGCCGGGGCTTGGATCATTCACCTGACTGGAGAAAATGATCCTGAAGCCAACAGCTTTAGCCATCCTCATTATTTTGGACTGCCGTTTTACAACGATATGGCAGGGCTATTTCATCGAGCAAATCTTGCCATTAGTCGGGCGGGTTCGGGTTCGATGACCGAGCTAGCCATGACTCAAACGCCTGCAATTCTGATTCCCTACCCCTACGCCGCCGAAGATCATCAGACTTACAACGCTAGGGTTTTTGCTGATGTTGGAGCAGCACTGTTATTTTCTCAAGATCTGCTGACGGCTGAGGCTTTGCAAACAAAAGTATTAGGGTTGTTGCGATCGCCCGAAACCCTTCAGCGAATGGCAGCAGCAGCCGGAAAACTTGCTGTCACTAACAGCGCTGAATTATTAGCAGCCCTGGTTAAAACTTTGATTGCCGAAAATTCCGATTAAAGATATTCCTCTCAAGATATCTATGTAAAGAATCGTAGAGACGGCTGGATTCTCAGGCGAATTCTTCTATGATGCAACTAGTCGGGTTAACTGGGTGAGGGAGCGTACCTGGTGAGGTGCGATCGCAGCATACAATCCTCATACAGTTCCTGTTCTTCACTTCATCAACTCAAAGGTCATAGCTATGAACATCATCCAAGCGATCGGCGGTGCGATTTCGTATTTTTTTGAGGGTTGCATTGAGCTTTTCAGCCCCAATCATGACGATTATCCCCGGAGTGGTGTTCAGCCCTTTGAGGGAGAAACGCCTTCTAAGGGGTCATCGATTTCAGGGCATAAAGATTAGTCTCAAGACCTAACAGGTCAACTGGATCGAGAGCCGGATTTCTTTGAGGAATCGGGCTTTTTTCTGATACCATGGCGAAGCGATTAGCTAAGGCATCATCATGGTAGACGTTGGGTACAAGTTCCGCCGAATCATCCTGCTATCCAAGTTGATGGGCTTCTTCAATGCGCTTAAATTTGAGTTAGCTTGGAGTCTCAAAGTGCCCCAAGTCCATGTCAAGATTCCCCAGTACCCCTGCGATTTTGAAATCCGCCGCAACGAGTCAGATTATTCAGTATTCTCAACTATTTTTCTAGACCGAGAGCTAGATGAATTCATGCCGACCTCTCCCCATTTAATTATTGATGGCGGTGCGAATGTGGGGTACAGCACTGCCTACTATGCTAACCGTTACCCCCAGGCAAAAATTCTTGCCGTCGAGCCTTCCCCCGAAAATTGCCTACGCATCAAGCGTCATTGTGCAGCCTTCAAAAATGTGGTTGTCCTTGAGGGGGGACTATGGTCGCAGTCGGGTTTCCTACGCATTGCCAATCCTCAAGATCCGGCTTGGGCTTACCGATGTGAAATTGTCGATCGCGCTGGATCTGATACATTTTCTGCCTTCACAATGGACGAGGTGATAGATCGTTCGGGTGAACCACGATGTAACTTGCTAAAACTCGACATAGAGGGCGCAGAAGAACAACTTTTTGCAGAAGGCAATTGGATTGATCGCGTCGATGCAGTCTTAGTAGAAGTTCATAGTGACAGCGCTTTAACAGCCATTAACACCCGAATAAAAGATAAGTTTAACTCGTCTTATTGTGGTGAAAAGCTGCTTTTGGTTCGTCGAGAATAATTCAGTAATTCTGCCCGCAATTTAGTGATTCCCCATGCCCCAATCTTCTCTGCCCGTCGTTAAAAACTACATCAACGGTCAATGGTGCGCCTCCACTGCCACCGAGTTTCTAGATGTGATTAATCCTGCCACTGCCCAAGCGATCGCCCACGTTCCGCTTTCACCATCTGTCGACATTGAGCAAGCAGTCGCCGCAGCCGCGATCGCCTTCCAAACTTGGCGACGTACCCCGCCTTTGCAGCGAGTGCAATATCTCTTCCGGCTCAAGGTATTAATGGATGAACAGTTCGAGGATCTATCTCGTACCGTTGTTGAAGAATGCGGTAAAACTCTCGACGAAGCACGGGGTGAAATGCGACGGGCGATCGAAAACGTCGAGGTGGCATGTGGTATTCCGATGATGATGCAAGGTACAAACCTGGAAGATATCGCTACGGGTATTGACGAGATCATGATTCGTCAGCCGTTGGGCGTAGCAGCAGCGATCGCGCCCTTCAATTTTCCGGGTATGATTCCCTTTTGGTTTATGCCCTACGCCGTTGCAACTGGTAACACCTACATCGTTAAGCCTTCCGAAAAAGTGCCATTAACGATGCAGAAAGTCTTTCAACTCATCGATCAATTAAACTTGCCTCCAGGCGTTCTCAATCTCGTTAACGGCGGCAAAGAAGCCGTAGACGCAATTCTCGATCATCCGCAGATTCGCGCTATTAGTTTTGTGGGTTCTACTCCTATTGCCCGTTACATTTACAGCCGTGCGTCCGCAAATGGTAAGCGCGTTCAATGCCAAGGTGGCGCAAAGAATCCCGTGATCATTCTTCCCGATGCTGACATGGACATGACCATGCGAATTACTGCCGATAGTGCCTTTGGCTGCGCCGGACAGCGTTGTTTAGCAGCTTCGTTAGCCATCACAGTGGGTGATGCCAAGGAAAGTTATACCGAGGCGATCGCCCATGCCGCTACGACTCGCATTGTTGGCAATGGCTTAGAGACAGGTGTACAAATGGGAGCCGTGATTAATGCTGCCAGCAAAGCCCGTATTGAGCAACTGATTCAACTGGGAGCCGATGAAGGAGCAAAGGTGTTGGTAGATGGGCGATCGCCCCAAATCCCCAGCTATGAACAAGGCTATTTTGTGCGTCCCACTATTTTGCAAGACGTTGATCCCAACAGCGAAATTGCTAAAACTGAAATCTTTGGTCCCGTGCTGAGTTTGATGCATGTAGAAACAATTGATGAGGCGATCGCCCTCATTAACCAGGGACAATATGGCAACATGGCTTGCTTATTCACCAGCAGCGGAGCCGCCGCCCGCAAGTTTCGCTACGAAGCCGAAGCGGGCAACATTGGCATCAACATTGGCGTAGCTGCACCAATGGCGTTCTTTCCTTTTAGCGGCTGGAAAGATAGCTTTTTTGGTGATTTGCACGGGCAAGGGAGTCATGCAGTGGAATTCTTTACCCAAACAAAAGTAGTAGTAGAGCGGTGGAGTCAAAAGGATTGGTCGCGGAAATTCTAAACATAGACGATAATCAAAAATACTCTCAAAACCTAAACGATGCGGGCAACTTTTTCTTCCTCTGACGCTATTCCCTCTGGACTTGATGGCTACTACCAAGAAATTAAAGCGATTATCTTGGCACGCCAAAACCCTGTCACTGGGCTAATGCCAGCCAGTACCGCCATCAATACCCATGGCAATTATACCGATGCCTGGGTACGCGACAACGTGTACAGCATTTTGGCAGTCTGGGGTTTAGCGTTGGCGTACCGCAAGCTAGACGACAACCAGGGCAAGGCTTACGAGCTAGAGCATAGTGTTATTAAGCTGATGCGGGGCTTGCTCTTTGCCATGATGCGGCAGGCACACAAGGTAGAGAAGTTCAAAGTTACCCAGGCTCCCTTAGATGCCCTGCACGCTAAGTATGATACTGGTACTGGCGATACCGTGATCGAAGATCATCAGTGGGGACATTTGCAGCTAGATGCTACGTCTTTGTATCTGCTGATGTTGGCGCAAATGACGGCTTCGGGACTGCAAATTATCTTTACCCTCGATGAAGTCAATTTCATTCAAAATTTGATCTACTACATTGGGCGCGCCTACCGCACTCCCGACTATGGCATTTGGGAACGGGGTAACAAAATTAACCATGGCAACCCCGAACTCAATGCTAGCTCGGTGGGCATGGCAAAGGCGGCGTTGGAGGCAATGAGCGGACTGGATTTATTTGGCGTTCATGGCAGTCAAGCCTCAGTGATTCATGTATTGCCCGACGAAATTGCCCGCACGCGGATGACTTTGGAGTCGTTGCTGCCCAGAGAATCGAGTTCAAAGGAAGTGGATGCAGCGCTTCTAAGCGTGATTGGTTTTCCAGGGTTCGCCATTGAGAATTCCTCTCTGGTAGAACGAACCCGCGAAGATGTGATAACTAAGCTGCAAGGGCAGTATGGCTGTAAGCGGTTCTTACGAGATGGGCATCAAACGGTACTTGAAGACGTGGGGCGGTTGCACTATGAGCCAAAGGAACTGAAGCAGTTTGAGCATATTGAGTGCGAATGGCCCTTGTTTTTCACTTACTTAATGTTGGATGCTTTGTTTCGGGGCGATCGCGCCCAAGCCGACGACTATTACCAACGCCTTCAACCGCTCTTCGTCGAACAAAACGGCTTCCGACTGCTCCCCGAACTCTATTACGTTCCTGCCCACAAAATCGATGCAGAACGCGCTGACCCTGGTAGCCAAACTCGTCTCGCCAACGAAAACATTCCTCTAGTTTGGACACAAAGCCTCTACCTGCTCGGTCAACTCATCCGCGAGGGTTTTATTGCCCTGGGAGACGTTGATCCCTTGGGTCGTCACCTGCGTTTGGGCGATCGCCAACCGCCCCTCGTGCAAATCGCGCTCCTTGCCGAAGATGAAGTCCTCCAAACCGAGTTAGCCACCTACGGCATTACCACTCAAACCCCCAGCCAAGTTGCTCCGCTACAAGTACATCCCATTAGCGAACTTTCCGCCATTTATAGCCAAATTGGGCGTAACGATAAGTTAGGGCTAACAGGTCGTCCAGTGCGGCGGCTGAGAAGCTTAGCACCATCGCGGATCTTCCGCATTCGAGGTGAGGCGGTGGTATTTTTGCCCTCCTTCCTTGATCAACAGCAGTTTTATTTAACCCTGGACTATCACTTTTTGGTGGCACAAATTCGGGGCGAGTTGTCCTACATTCAGCGGCACTGGTATCAGTTGGGACGACCGACCATGACGCTATTGCTCACCCACGCTATGTTTGAACTAGAGCGAGTCGGCACGATCGACCAATCCCCCTTACTTATTCTGCTGCGAGAATTACAAGATGGAAGCTGTAGCGGTGTCACGGTGAAGCTAGGACGATTAAATCAACTGATGCTAACGGCTGGAACCGAGCGAATTGAATTTATTCACGATTTTAGTTTTTCATCCCCAGTTTACGACGTTACTCCCCATTGCTATTACTTATCCTCTGATGTGAGCAGTAACATTCCTCTCAACAGTACTCAGGAGTTCTTACTCGCATACGAAACAGATATTTCTAGGCTAACTAAACAACTCCGTCAATCGTATAATTTATACGAACAAACTGATTTATTAGAAACGTTAACTCAGCTTAAAGGATTGTCCTTCGACACGGGCTTAGGCGAACCTAGCCAAGTGGTAACAGTTGGTGATTTGTTGGAGGAAGTCTATACCAGAGCCAGTAAAATTCGTTTATGGGGAGTGATTCGACGGGCAGCAGGTTTGCTTAATAAGGTAGACTTTGGGCTGTCGGATGCAGTCACCGATATTTTGGTAGGAGGTAAACAAATTGCAGTCGGGAGAGCCTACAGCGAGGCATCGTTAATCACCAGCGCCATTCCGACAGGCGAAGTGCTAGAAAAAATTCGAGAGTTCTGCGGCAACGATGTGCGCGATCGCCCTCTCACTCAAGAGGTCTTAATCTACCTCAGCATCCTCCTCAAAACTGACCCGTTCCTCTTCGACGGATTACTCACCCTCCGAGTGGGCTACCTCATTCTCCTGCTCACCAGCGAACTCGCCCGCGAACTCAACGTCACCCAAGACGAAGCCCACGAACATCTGATGCGGCTTAGCCCCTTCGACATTAAAACCCGCCTCAGCGAAGTTTTAGCAGGCTATGCTGACCTGAACCAAAACCTATTTCGACGAGAATCACTACGAGTACGCCAGCAACAGGCTATCCAGTGGGTGGTTCTGCCTGCCGAAGCCGAAGCTGAAGCTGAAGTCTGGTGGCAAAAGCGCCAGCGCGATGGTGCAATGAACCGCGTTCCCAAAGGCTTTTATCCGAATGTGTGGAATGTTTTAGAACACTGCAAAGGTTTAGTGATTGGCGATAAACTCGATCGCCGTAACCGTTTAGATAGTGAGCTATTACTCGCCGAAATGACACCGGGAGAGAAGAACTTCGCCCTTCGTATTGAACACTTATTAAACAATATTCAAGCCCCCGAATATCATCAGGTGAACATTGAGGCATTAATGGAATTAGCCGCGATCGCGGAACGTAACCCAGACCTACAAATTGAAGAATATATTGTTCTAGATGTTTTGATTGGTCACGCAGTGCGGCTGGCTTGGCTCGATCGTAATCCCAATTTATCAGACCATTACACCGACTATAAAGGAGTGGCATGGCGATCGTTTTACGAAAGCTCTCCCCACGACTGCTCTAATTACATCGCTAAAGCCCTGCGATTCCTCATGGAATTGGGCCAAGTGTCCGCTTAAATCTCGTCTAAATATATTGAGGAGTCGCCTCCCTTGTCTTCAAATTAAACCGATATCCCTGTGGCAGAATATGAAGCTTTACTCCCAATACCGCCAAGGGTTCATCCTTCGACAGCTTGTTCTCCAAATTGTTATGAGTTGTTGTCGATTCATCCACCACCGTTACGGCTCCTTCACCCATGACAATAAACTCGTCACCTTCTACTACCATTGCCGTATTTTCATCAATCCCAAAGCCCAACACGCTTGGCTCTAGTAACAGCGCCGATAACAGCCGCCCTAAGCGTCCCCGCTGGGCAAAATGTTGATCGATCACGACATTGGGCAAAAAACCCATCCCTTCTCCCATTTTGACTAAATCTGCGTGAGGACTACTGACAGAATTACCATCAACAATCATTTTGTCGGGCATCATGGCAGCTCCAGCACTGGTTCCACACACCACAATTCCAGCTTGATAACGCTTGCGAATGGCATCATCCAAAATTGTGTCCTTAATAGCGCGGACTATGCGGGTTTGATCGCCCCCTGTAAAGAAAATACCGGATGCCTGGGCGATCGCCAGTAACCTATCCAGCTTTTCAGCGTCCTGGCGATCGCGCGTATCCACAACCTGCACATCCGCCGCACCAAGCCGTTTAAAGACGCTGATATAAGTTTTTCCCGCCTCTTCTGGCTCACTGGTTGCCGCTGTCAGCACCACAATTCGAGCCGCTCGCCCACCCGCTCGCCGAATAAACTCACGCAAAATTTGGCAATCGCCCGATCGATCTTCTGCCCCACCAATAATTACGAGTTGCTGTAAATATGCCATAAGCGCTCATTGTACGTCGTGCCTCTGTTAAAGCCTAATGATTTAAACAGGCGATCTGACTTTGGGTAAAAATTAATCAGTGCCGTCTTCACCCACAGATTAACCTGTTAAGACAAAGTAGGATATTTGGCTTTGAGTCTGAGGATATAATTGGCTTGCGTAGGGTGAATTTGAGCAGCAATATTTTTCTGAAACACGTTCCCTAACTAATCCAAGGCGCAAAGTAATGTCACAAGAACAAACTTTGATCATCGATAGTGTGCAAAAGGATGCAAGCTTGCAGGTTATGCCGAACCTGCCTCTCCTGACTAGCCATGCATCGGGATGGAACAATGTTCATCTTGCACACTTTCGTCAACCAGCCTGGGAACTCCCTCAATTCTATCAGCTTCAACACATCATTATCGTTCCGTTGATGCGTCAAACAGTAACAGCAGAATTCGTTTTAGATGGTCGCTTATATAAGGTGCAGTATCATCCAAATGATTATCTGCATAGCTGCGTTGAAATATACCCAGTAGCAGTATGCTCTAAACTTTGCTGGGATAAAGAGGTTGAGTTCATTCATTTTTACCTTGAGCCTGCATTTGTTTCTCATATAGCTCATGAGGTAATCGATCCCGATCGCGTTGAGATTTTATTTGAACCGAAGAAATCCGATTTGTTAATTTATCAAATTTGTCTGGCGCTCAAAGCCGATCTAGATGCTGATGGCGTTGGAAATGGCTTTTACGCAGACTCAATGGCAACTGCACTGGCGGCTCATTTGTTGCAACATTACTCCACACGCAAATATAAGATTCGAGAACACGAAAATGGTCTATCAAGATACAAGTTAACGCAAGCGATCGAGTACATGAACGATCACTTAAGTGAGAATCTATCGTTGGCATCAATTGCTGCTGAATTGCACATGAGTCAGTACTATTTTTGTCGCCTGTTCAAGCAATCTACTGGAATGACTCCTCATCAATACCTGACTCGACAGCGGATAGAACGCGCCAAGCAGTTATTGAAACTACCAGAACTGACAGTTACCCGCATAGCACACGAATGTGGATTCGCAAACCAAAGCCATTTTGCCAAGTATTTTCGATTACGTACAGGGGTTTCACCTCAACAATTTCGCAAGTAATTTGTTCTCCAAAAAAGCAAGATTTAAGTATCTAGAATAATACTTTTCTAGCGCTATATCAAGGTCTAAAGATGCCTAACTGATTCAAAGCATACATCACCGCAGCAAGGCGGGTTTGAACACCGAACTTTTCGTAAATATGTTCCAAATGTTTTTTGACTGTGCGATCGCGCATTCCTAGCCGCGTTGCAATTTCTTGCGTACTCTGATCCTTTGCCACCCAAAACAGCACTTCTGCTTCCCGTTTTGTCAGTCCCAGCATTTCTAAAGATTTGAGTAAAAAGCAATCCGGTTGAGTTTCTTCCAACAGTAGATGAACTTGTCCAATTGCTGAGTGATAATGAAATCTCACCATCAACCGCTTCCCATTCTGCTCTAGACGGAGTGGGGGTTGAGGAGCAGGAATTTTAGTTGATTGCGTTAGTGCAGATACTTGCTGGTTAACCCATCGCTGGAGAAGGTCAGGTAAAGAAGTGTGCGCTTTTGCGCGTGGGAAGTATTGATGCAGCAATTCCCCAGATTGTTGAGTCATCCATTGCACTTTGCCGTCCGCACATAAAGCGATTAACCCAACTTGCTCAGTTGCTTGGGATAGCTGGGTAAGTTGCTGCTGTACTTTAGTAAAATTAGCTGCGTTCTGGTGGGCTTGCTTGATGTGTGAACGGATTAAATTCAGGATCAAGCGATCGCGCTCAGTAAAGTTTCGGCGATCGCGGCTTAACGATAATCCCAAAAAATCCTGTCCTTGATGGAATGGATGAGGCGTTGATATGGAGGGAGTTTCAAAGTAAATCAACATTTGGTCTTCTAACCCAAAGCGCTGAAAAAACTCTTCATACAACGCTTCCTTACGATAAAACTCTTGTTCACTGAGAAAATCTGAGATTGCCAGAGCCTGTCCATCCTGTGATTTAATATAGTTAGCCAGAACTGGATGAGCCAAAAACTGTTGTCGTTGAGTTGTGAATGACTCCGCTGCAATCCCTACTTCGACCATCGGAAATGTGTAATGACGTGGGATAGCCGTATCCTGCAAGCTGAAACTGGTATAGCCAAATATTTCAGCACCCACTAACTTTGACAGGATTGACAATGACCAAGCTGGAAACTCATCCAGGTTGCAAGGTTCATAGAGCGATCGCAAAGCTTCCATCATCTGATTCCAATCAGCTTGCGTCAGACTTTCCATAGCTTCTTAGGTGTTCTCTTCGATGAATGATATGAAGCTTGAAAAGACTGCCCCTGATTCTTCCAAAGGCATAGCTTTAAACGCTTAACAAAAGGATACGGCGATCGCCGTATTGCTCTTCCAGTTTAGATTGACTACCTTATTAAGAAGGTGCTGAAGCAGATTGTAAATGCTGGTTTTTCCCAATTACTTAAAATGTAGCAAGATTGTGTGGGCGATCGCAAGAAAGTACTCGACTGCAACTGTGATCAAACTTAGAATAATCACATTAGTGCATTCATAGCTTTGCATCTATCTCCTTACAGGGTATCTACCGTTCCCGTCATTCTCTGTAGGAGTTTTGAAAATCATGTCACGAATGAATTGGTCAAAGGGTTTAGTTCTAGCAATGGCTGGAACTGCGGTTACGCTATCTGTGTTCAGTTCCAGTCCTGCTCAAGCACTCACGATTACTAATAACTTCAGGGTAGATATCACAAGGGGATTTTTAACTAATCAGTCATTTTTTGGTAGCTTTCGCTACGATGATGCAGCATTGACTGACCCTAGCAAGCAAATTATCGATCCCGACAATGGCAATCTGCTTATCAATGACTCCAATGGGTTGCTCGACCTTTCCTTCAACTTTTTGGGCAACATTTACACTCAAGCAAGTGATGTTGGTTTTCCAGACTTCCCCCAACTTGACTTTAAAAATGGTTTGTTTCAATCCCTGGATTTTCTTGTTTTTGAAGAGCCATTTGCTCCCAACCCGCTAATTCCTGGTCCAATTACTGGATTTATTACAGCTTATGATTTTGATCTTGATGTGCCAGTCTTCCTGGCATTTGCAGATGATCCAAACCTACAAAAGGTTGTTTCTTCTGGAACTGTCACCTATGGAGTCCAGCCAATTCCAACACCTGCACTTCTACCCAGCTTGATTGGACTCGGAATAGGAGTTTTCCGAAAACGCAAACAGCAAGACCAGAACATTGCATCTGATATCGCTCTGTAGATCTGGCGGGCGATCGCAGCTAATTAAAGGGCGATCGCCCTCACACATTCTGTTGCTCTAGTTACTAAGTATTTTTGCTTCTATTATTTTGCAAGATGTAGCAAGGTTACGCTATCTGGATTCATTTCTAGTCCTGCTTAAGCACTCATGATTACTAATAACTTCCGGGTAGATGTCACTACAGGATCTTTAGCTAATCAGTCATTTTTTGGTAGCTTTCGTTACGACGAGGCAGCATTAACTGACCCTAGCACTCAAGTGATTGATCCCGCAAATGGCAATCAAATTATCAACGCCTCTAACGGGTTGCTTGACCTTTCCTTCAACTTTTTAGGTAACACTTACACTCAAGCAAGTGACAGTGATTTTCCAGAATTCCCTCAACTTAACTTTCAAAATGGGTTGTTTCAAGGATTGGATTTTTTCGTTTTTGAAGATCCATCTGCTCCGAGCCCAACTGGGATTCCTGGTTCATTGTTTGCATTTGGTACAGGTCATAATCCTGCGGTTGGGTCGTTCTTTGAGGCACACGAAGGCGATCTAAGTGCTCCAGATGTTTCCTTTGGAACTGTGACCTATGGAGTTCAGGCGATCCTGACACCCGCACTTCTACCCGACTTGATTGAACTCGGAATAGGAGTTTTCCGAAAACGCCAACAGCGAAACTAGAACGTTGCACCTGATACCGCCCTCCAACAATTCACAAGCGATCGCCCCTTTCAGCTTCAAGCAGTCCAATCATTACTTGCTGTATCATCGGCGTTACGAGGCGATCGGGTAGTGGTGATCGCCTTTTAGAAGAGCAGGATCAGAAATCCATTGTCGAAGCCATCCGATCGCTTGCATTCTGCTATGGATCTAGAATCACTGCGCTCAAGCCTAGATGCTGGACAAAGGGCACGAAATCTCTGTCTGAGAACAATAGGGTATGTTGTTCTGCAATGCAGAACGTGGCAATAATAACATCTATTGTTTTCCGAGTCGTAATCCCTCGTTTTCTAAGGGTACGGAAGTGTTCAGCGCTCTGAATGGCAAGGTCTGTATTCAGCAATTTAAAGATTGTCAGGGAGGTGAGTAATTGCTGGGCAGTTGCATAATCTGCGTCCTGCCGAAATCCCTGCAAGACCTCAACTAGAATCAAATCACCGATCGCCAAAGGTTGTGTTCCTAACAAGCGATCGAGTATATCGACTTGTGGTGTGTTTTGACCGTTGAAATAGTCGATCCGCACGCTGGAATCCACCAGAATCATAGGTTCGTTCTCATTGACTCTAGATCACTATCCCAAGGGAGTTTCCCCCAAAAGGAGCGGATGTTTTCCTGCTGTTTCATTTGGATCAGGGTTTTCAGAGCGAGTTCAACAACTTCCTGCTGGGTCTTCAATCCAGTAGCTTTGAGAGCATCTGTAACCAAAGCATCATCAATCTCTACGTTGGTTTTCATGGCGTTAACTGGATGACGATTGTCTCTAGATATTCCATTATAAGTTGGGTTCCACGCTGAAGCCGATTCGAGGGTAAAATCGGAGTAGTCATAGAAATCAGTCGCGGAAGTCCTGAATTATGGTTTCTCAACTCCCCACTACAACAATTACATATCCCGATAGCGACGGACAGCCAATGGCAGACAACACCAAGCAGTTCCGTTGGATTGTAGTGGTTCAGCAAAACTTTGAATGGCTCTATGGGGATGATCCCAACGTTTTTGTGGCAGGAGATTTGCTGTGGTATCCAGTGGAAGGAAACAACAAAATTCGCACTGCTCCTGATGTCTTGCTAGCTTTTGGCAGACCTAAAGGCGATCGCGGTTCATACCAGCAGTGGAAAGAAGCTAACATTCCTCCCCAAGTGGTCTTTGAGATTTTGTCTCCAGGCAACCGAAAAACCGAGATGGAGAAAAAGTTACTCTTCTACGAGCGCCACGGCGTAGAAGAGTATTATCTGTATGACCCTGATACAAACGGTTTGGAAGGCTGGATTAGAACCGAGGGATACTTAGAAAATATTGATTCCTTAGAAAATTGGGTTAGCCCTCGATCGGGGGTTCGCTTTGATATGTCAGGGGAAGAACTGCAAATTTTTCGTCCTGATGGCGATCGCTTCTTGAGCTATACCGAAATTGCTCAACAAGCGGAGCAATCTAAACTTGAAGCGGAGCAATCTAAACTTGAAGCGGAGCAATCGAAGCTACAAGCAGACCAAGAGAAACAACGAGCAGAACAGCTAGAAAGTGAGCTAGAGCAGGAACGATCGCGATCGCAAGCCCTCCTCGATCGCCTTAAAGCCGCAGGTATTGACCCCACAGAGCTAAATCCTTGACTAAACAACGCCTCGATACCTTACTAGTCGAACGGAACCTTTGTGACTCTCGCCAACGGGCACAGCGCTTAATTCAGGCTGGCGAAGTTAAAGTTAATCAACAAGTGGTTGATAAAGCAGGGACGGCGGTGGATATAGCAGCGGTGATTGAAGTAAAAGCCCGATCGCCCTTTGTTTCTAGAGGTGGCGAAAAGTTGGCGAAAGCTTTGGCAACCTTTGATATTAAAGTGGGCGATCGCGTTTGTCTCGATGGCGGCATTTCCACTGGAGGCTTCACAGATTGCCTGCTGCAAGCTGGAGCCAAGCAGGTCTATGGCATTGATGTGGGCTATGGACAAGTCGCATGGAGTATCCGTCAAGATGCGCGTGTAGTGCTGCGCGAACGCACTAATTTGCGCCACCTCAAAGCCGAAGATTTATATCTACCCGATCAGCCTTACCCCAATTTGGGCGTGGCGGATGTATCGTTTATCTCACTCACCAAAGTTTTGCCTGCACTTTGGCAACTCTTGCAGGCACCGCGCGAGGTGTTGCTGTTGGTGAAGCCACAGTTTGAAGTGGGGCGCGAAAAAGTTGGCAAAAAAGGCGTAGTGCGCGATGTTAATGTGCAGGCAGAGGCGATCGCCCAAGTTCTGAAATCGGCTCAAGAGATGGGCTGGGGCTACTGCGGCTTAACTTGGTCGCCCCTACTGGGTCCAGCAGGCAATATTGAATATTTACTCTGGCTGGAAATGGATAGTCCACTGCCCTTTCCTGATCTAGCCACGGTTCGAGAAACAACCCAAGCCGCAAAAATAACACTAGTTAAAGACGCAGATAAAGACGTTTAGGAGATTTCTATTAATCAAATTAGTGGGGCAGGCATCTTGCCTGCATACTGCTTCCGATGCAGGCAAGATGCCTGCCCCACAGGTAAATTCTGATTCAGAAATTTCCTTAAGCATCCTCTGGTTTTAATCAAGAATTTACCTTTGTGTAATCTTCCGGAATCTGGACTTATTATTTAAGGATGAATGAGGGATAATTTCAGCCTCCATTTGTCCTCGAAACTCCATTCAATCCTCGAAACTACGGTAGACCCCTGATTTGTGAGTAATCCCATCCCCCCCCTCGACCTCGATACCCTATTTCCCTTTGAGTTGGATGACTTCCAACGACAGGCGATCGCCGCCTTAGATGCCGATCGCTCCGTCGTCGTTTGTGCCCCTACAGGCTCTGGAAAAACGCTCATCGGTGAATATGCCATCTATCGGGCGCTGTCGCGGGGCAAGCGGGTTTTGTACACTACGCCACTAAAAGCCCTTTCTAATCAGAAGTTAAGAGATTTCCGCGATCGCTTTGGCGACGAGCAAGTCGGACTGCTGACTGGCGACATGTCTCATAACCGAGAAGCTCCCATCTTGGTCATGACTACCGAAATCTTCCGCAACATGCTCTATGGCACGCCCATTGGACAGGTCGGCACCTCAATGACAAACGTAGAAGCCGTTGTGCTAGATGAATGCCACTACATGAACGATCGCCAGCGCGGCACCGTCTGGGAAGAGTCAATCATCTACGCCCCTCACAACATTCAACTCGTGGCACTTTCCGCCACCATTGCCAACAGCGACCAACTCACTGACTGGATCAACAAAGTCCATGGCGCAGCCGAACTGATCTACTCCGACTTCCGCCCTGTGCCTCTAGAACTGAGCTTTTGCAGTCCCAAAGGACTGTTTCCCCTACTTAATCCCGAAGGCAAAGGCATTAATGTTCGCCTCAAGCCTAAAGGCGGCAGGCAGCGCGGACGCAATGAGGCACCCAGTTTGGGCTATGTCGTCAGCCAGCTTCAGCAGCGAGATATGCTGCCAGCGATCTACTTCATCTTTAGCCGCAAAAACTGCGATAAGGCAGTCACCGAACTCAACAGCTTTTCCCTGGTTAACGATGCTGAAGCTAAAACTCTGAGAACCCAAGTTGACGCATTTTTAGAACGCAACCCTGAAGCTGCTCGGAATGGTCATGTCGAAGCACTTTATCGCGGTATTGCTTCCCACCACGCCGGAGTGTTGCCTGCTTGGAAAGGACTGATCGAAGAATTGTTTCAGCAAGGATTAATTAAAGTTGTCTTCGCCACTGAAACCTTAGCAGCGGGTATTAATATGCCGGCTCGAACGACGGTTATTTCTAGTTTGTCGAAACGTACCGATCTGGGACACCGTTTACTAAATGCCTCCGAATTTTTACAAATGGCAGGACGCGCCGGACGACGCGGTATGGACGAAATTGGCTATGTAGTCACAGTTCAAACGCCTTTTGAAGGCGCATCTGAAGCAGCATATCTGGCAACCTCTAAAGCTGATCCATTAGTTAGCCAATTCACACCCAGCTACGGTATGGTGCTGAACTTGCTGCAAACTCATACCTTGGAGGAAGCCCATGAACTGATTGAGCGCAGCTTTGGGCATTATCTTTCCACTCTGATTCTACGACCGCAACAACAGGCGATCGCCGACCTGACTGCCGAACTCAATCAACAGCAGAGCCAAATTGACGCGATTGACCCCAAGCTTTTAGCCCAATACGAAAAGCTTAACGAACACCTTAAAGAAGAACGTCGCTTGCTAAAAACTTTGCAACAGCAAGCGTTCGATGATCAGACCCAAAATCTTGTCACTTCGTTATCATTTGCTATTGCTGGAACCATTCTTAGCCTTAAGGGTAAACACGTTCCGGTTGCCGTTCCTCTGCCCGCAGTTCTGGTCGCTAAAACTCAGGGTTCAGGAAAGTTCCCTTACCTGGCTTGCTTAGGTCAAGATAATCGTTGGTATGTTATTGCTCTCAGCGATGTTGTTGGTTTACACGCTGAGTTTCCCCGCATTGTCCAAGCCGATGATTTAATGCCGCCACCTGAGTTACAACTCCGACTCGGCTCTATGCGTAAAGGTAATGAAGAAACGAAAGCGATCGCCGAGCAAATTCCGCAAGTGCCACTCATCCTCGACACCGCCCCCGAAGTCAAAGGACAACAAGCTCGTACCGATGCTGTAGAAGCACAAATTCAAGCTCATCCGCTACGGCAGTTAGGCGACCCCGGCTTTTTTATGAAGCGCTACAAGCGCATGACTAAGCTGCAAGCTGAAATTGCCGATCGCCAAATCAAGTTAGACCAATATTCCCAGCGCTATTGGCAAGAGTTCCTCAGCCTCATGACCATCCTGCAACACTTCGATGGTCTAGACGGCGTAGTCCCCACTGAACTCGGACAAATTGCCGCCGCGATCCGAGGCGATAACGAACTCTGGCTAGGACTTGCCCTCGCATCTGGCGAATTCGACAACCTCGATCCCCATCACCTTGCCGCTGCCTGTGCTGCCCTCGTCACCGAAGTTTCTCGCCCCGACATCTGGACTCGCTACGATCCCTCCCCCGAAACTGAAGAAGCGCTAGCTGGACTCCGCAGCACTCGACGAGAGTTATTTAAGCTGCAACGCCGCCACCAAATTGCCCTACCTATTTGGTTGGAAGCTGACTGGTTTGGGTTGGTCGAGCAATGGGCGCTAGGCGTGGAGTGGCAAGAGCTTTGTGCCCACACTAGCTTAGATGAAGGCGATGTCGTGCGAATTCTCCGCCGCACGGTTGATTTTCTGTCGCAGGTGCCTCATGTGCCTCATTTGCCCCAAGGGTTAAAGCAAAATGCGAATCGGGCGATTCAGTTGATCGATCGCTTTCCAGTTAACGAAGCGATCGATTGAGGATCATCAAATTAAAGTACATTAACGAAATTTTGTAGCGATCGCAAATCATCCAGATATTTACGGGTTTAAGCTGAATACTGTAGTACCTTTCAGATCAGGAATAGCTCGTAATTCTGCATAAACGCCTAAACCCAGACCAATAGAACAGATATCTATTAATGAGATCTAGCCCAAAGAAAGGCGATCGCCCGTCAATTATCTTTTTATTCCAAGGATTGATTCAAATTATGAAATTTACCCACTCTGCTCAGCTTGTTTGCCTATCGTGCAGCGCCCTACTCCTCACCGGACTCTATGCCCCCGTGGTCGTTTTACCCGCTGCTGCCGAAGTACAAATTGCTGAAGCCCAACCGCGAATGCGGATCGCCGTTTTAGACTTTGAATTTGCTAGTACCGGACAAACTTGGTCGTGGTGGGGTGGCGGCGCACCTTCGCAGGGTGTCAGCGACCTGTTGACCAACAAACTAGTAGATGGTGGTGCTTATACTTTAATTGAACGCAGCCGCATTCAAGCAGTCCTGCAAGAACAAAACCTGGCGCTATCGGGCAGAATCGACCCCAGTACCGCCGCTCAAGTGGGACGAATTTTAGGGGCTGATGCCGTAGTGATTGGTTCTGTCACCCGCTACAACCTCAACGCAGGCAGTTCAGGCGTTAGCGTTTTAGGCATTGGAACTAATCGCCGCCGCGACAGCGCCGAAGTTCAACTGACCGCTCGACTCGTCAACACTACTACCTCAGAGATTATTGCCACAGCCCAAGGCAGCGGTGAAGCTAAGCAAGGCAGCGGTGGCGTGTCGTTACTGGGTGTCAGCGTGGGTTCAGATAACAACAATAGCGATGAATTGCTCAGCAACGCCGCCCAAGCAGCCGTTGAGCAACTCTCTGGCGAACTCACCGCCAAAGCTTCATCCGTGGCAGCGCTTCCTGCTACTGTACCCAACGTTAGTGCCCTCGTTGCCGATGTTACAGGCAGCACTATTATCATTAACAAAGGCGCACAGGATGGCTTTCGGACAGGCATGACCGTTTCCATTGAGCGAGTCACTCGTGAAGTGAAAGATCCGGCAACAGGGGAGGTGATTCGGACGGTGACGGCTCCTATCGGGCGGATTGAGTTGACCAATGTGGATGCCCGCTCTAGTGAAGGGCGAGTGGTCAGTGGTAGCGGCATGAAGGTGGGCGATCGGGCGATCGCGGTTCAATAGCTCTGTCTTTCCAAAAGCACCTCGATAGATCAACGATCGAAAAATCGAGGTGTTTGCAAAAAGCGATCGCTGTGGTTTCCTACTTCTGCGGGTTCCAAGGAATCTGATCCACCCAGAACATCTTAGACACCGTAAACTTATAAGTCACCATTGTTTGAAACACCTCTCTACCATAAGTAGGAGCCACCTGCTGAAAGCGATCGTCGCCGCCTTCGTGCAGCACATTTGTCATTCGTAGCATTAGACGTAAGTAAAACTCAATGGGCTTACGCCGCTCCTTAAAATTAAAGTTAATGTCTTTGATATATTGGGGAGTTTTGATATTCTTTGCGGCTCCGTTCAGCGCATCTAGATTAATGAGAGGAGTTTTAAGTTCGAGCGTGTCGCCATCGGCACTGGGCTTGAATACATCTTCTGCGGTAATTACCGTAGCCAGCTTTAGTTTGGGCGGAATGGCGCTAAACACTTGGGGCAGGTCAAGATCATTAATTCGCTTATCGGGAGCAACCCGAATCACGCGCCGCGAAAAACTAGGATCATACGTCGTAATCGAACTGCTATCCCAGTCAACATAAATGTAGTGGTCTGGCGATTTATTCTCAATGGTCATAATCAGCGTTTTAGGCTGATTATCAGATTTGTACCGAGGCTCAAACCTAAACCCAATGCTCACTAAATCCTTTAGCGGCTTGTCGCCTAGTTTCTTTTCCTCAAGCTGCGCCTCAAAAAACTTTGCCTCAGCCACAAATTTCGTCTGGTTGTCCAGAGAAAAAATTGCCTGAGAAATGATGTAAGTCATGCAGATGATGTAGACAACTAGGATAATCAGATCCATAGGAATGGCTGCAATGGAATGAGCAACTTGATTTTAGAACTCCTAGGGACGAGTGGCACGACTTGCCGGGAATATTTGCTCGTCATCTCATGGCACCTACAGCTAATGTTACTTACAGCAAGCCAAATTCTTTGAGGGCAGGCATAAAGTTCTTGTTTTCGTGTTGGGAACGGCTGAGCTTGATTAAAGCAAAACGTTGCAACGGGGTTAAGGCTACCCATTGAGGCAGGGCGATCGCCCCTTCAGCTTTCTCCATCACACTTTCAGGAATAACCGTTTCATCTAACCATGCCGGATGACTATCGATGGGCAAATCAGCCGGAAGCTCAGGAGTATGGGCTCGGACAACGCGATGGATCAGCGATCGATAATCCTGCGCCGATGCGGTTGTGCAAGGGGCATCGACCAGGGCTTGCCGCTCTGTGGGTGTCAGTGGGTTCCAATCAGACAGTTTCAGCTTAACGCCACAGGTGTCTAACTTAAATCTGACCTGCATGGGAATGCAGCGAAGAGAATCAACAAAATCGGCTTCAAATTGAAAGAAATGTGTCATGAAGAAATACGTTATTTTTTTACATTTCTTGAAACAACCTTCCAGAATCTTCTGTTGAGAATATTCTTAGATGCTTGTATTTTAAGGGTTTTTTAGGCACTTATAGCAGTAAGCACTCTAATTTAGGGCAAATTAAATGCCACGCTTAACAAGGGGCTTAAGCCCCTTGTCTTAACACAGATTAGCAGCTAGAGATCGCCTCAAATTGCTGCCAGCAGAGATAGAGCGATCGCGGCACATGAAAACACCCTTTCCACTTTCCTCCCTTAAGATTTAATAGTACTTTCCCTTGACGATTCAAATAACCAAACCATTCACCCTGTTCAGTATCCGCAAAGTGTGACCAGGTGTAGTCGTGCATTTTTTGATACCACTCCCAGCAATCGACTCGTCCAGTCAGCCGAAACGCGATCGCCAACGCCACCAACGATTCTAAATGCACCCACCACAGCTTTTGATCCCACTCTAACTGCTGCGGTGGATGACCTTCTGCATCCATAAAGTAATACAATCCACTATGCTCCTGATCCCACGCAAAGTTCAAGATATTTATCACTACATCAACGGCTTTATTAACGGTTTGAGTATCATGTCGACGATTAGCAATGTCCATGATAAACCACATGGCTTCAATACCATGACCCGGATTAATCAGCCGTCCTTCAAAACAATCTAAATGAGAACCATCGGGAGACGTATTTTCATACATCAATCTCCGCTCTTGATCCAAGAAATCGTTCATTACTTCTTGAACGGTGGCATCTAGAATTTGTGCTAAGCGATCGCTAGGCAATAGCCAATCCATTTCTAAAGATAAGTTCGCTAAAATCATCGGCACTGCCAAAGATTTCATAGGGCGCGTGCCGGGATAGGTCTTGGTGTATTTGCCTTTGGGGTCATCTTTGCGACGCAAAACATTGTGGTAAGCCTGTAATGCGATCGCTTTAGCCCAGTCTTCGCCAGAGGCTAAGGCATATTTGCTAAATGCCATTGCCGCAAAGCAGTCAGAGAAAATGTTGTAAGGCTGCACGAGAGGATGACCATCGCGGGTCAGAGAAAAATACCAGTTGCCCTCAGCGTCTCGCCCATTTTTAGCTAGAAAATGAGCGCCATTTGCAGCAATTTTTAGCCAGTCTTCTCTCGGTTCTACCTGGTTATAAAGCATGGAAAAAATCCAGACTTGACGGTTTTGTAACCAAATAAATTTGTCGGTGTCGTAAACCTTTCCTTGGCGATCGAGACAAGTAAAGTATCCCCCTTGCTCCCAGTCAACAGAGTGTTTTTCCCAAAAGGGAATGACGTTATTAAGAAGCGTATTTTTATACAGTGCAGCTAGTTGTTGAAAGTTATCGTTCATGCACTTCACCCCCCACTTATTATCTCGACAGCCATGTTATCTCGACAGCCACATAATCTTGATAGCCGTTTATAGTCTTGCCAATCGTTGAATTAACAAGCCGTAAAATCCTTCATCATCTGCCTGTTGAATGACACGAGCATTAGGCGCTTGCTGACCCGATCGCCACAAATCTACAATCGATCGCCCCATCGTTAACTCGCTCGTTGTTTCGATCGCAACGTGTAGGTCACGTCCCGTAAATAATTCTGGCTGGATTAGATAAGCAATGACGCAAGGATCATGTAGCGGACTTCCCAGCATTCCATATTTTTCGACATCGTAAGCGCCATAATGAGCCAACATTGCGGCGGCAGCATCGCTGACCGGAGTAGCGATCGCCCGTATCTGCTGCAATCGCTCAGGAGTGGTCAGTACTTTGTGAGTTACATCAAGTCCAATCATTGTTAACGGTAAACCGCTGGTGAAAACAATGTGGGCAGCGTGAGGATCAACATACAGATTAAATTCTGCTGAGGCAGTCACATTTCCTTGGCTGGTGGCTCCGCCCATGAGGACAACTTCTTGAATTTTGGGAATAATTTGGGGCGCTTGAATGAGAGCGATCGCCAAATTAGTTAAAGGTCCCAACGTCGCCAGTATAATCGGCTCTGAAGCCTGCATCAAAGTTTCAATTAAAAACTCTACGCCATGTTGAGGTTGTAAATGCATCTGCGGTTCCGGCAGTTCTACGCCTTGCAATCCTGTTTCACCGTGGACGTGTCGAGCGGTTTCTAGCGATCGCAGAATCGGACGAGGACATCCGGCGTAGACCTTGATATCGTCTCTTTTAGCCAACTCACAAATTTTGCGGGCATTCTTTTCGGTGAACGGTAATGAGACATTTCCAGCAACGGTAGTGATACCTATGATTTCTAGTTCAGGGGATGCAAATGCTAATAGAAGAGCGATCGCATCATCAACACCCGGATCGCAGTCAATGATAATTTTTTTCACGGCTTTTCTCATAGACCTAAATCTACTGCAACCCTATGGGCACAGGCAAATCCTGAAAATGCTACAGCATTTAATCCCTGTCCTGGAAAGGTGCTATCCCCCACACAATACAGCCCTGGAATTGAGGTGCGGTTGAATGGCATCCCCAGCAATCCCCACAGCTTGCGGGAAGGAATGGGACCATAAGTACCGTCATCGCGTCCCAGAAAACGGCGGTGAGTGCGAGGCGTACCTGCTTCCTGATAATCTATTCCAGCCGATAGACCGGGGAATATTTTTTCGAGGCGATCGATTATTTGGCTGGCTACGGCTTCCTTTTTCGCCTTGTAATCGCTGGGTGATAATTTCTGCCAAGACTCCATCCAATCGGGGGTAAAGGCGTGAATAATATGGTGACCTGGAGGCGCAAGATCAGGATCTAGCAAAGTCGGGATGGAAACAAAAAGGGTGCCTAATGCTGACTCCAGCTTTGACCACTCTTCTAGTAAAATGTGGTGACATTCAGTTCCCGATGGCAACACTTCAGACTTAACGCCCAAGTGTAGACTAAAGAAACTTGGGGATTTCTGATAACGCTGCTGCCATTTTTGCTCCGCCATGGGCATTTCAGATTTGGGCATGAGCTTCTCAAACGTATCCCAGCGCGTCGCATTAGAGACAATTCGCTGGGCGCGATATTCCTGCCCAGAAGCCAACTTCACCCCGATCGCCTGCCCTCGTTCCCGAATAATATTGGTTACTCTGGCTTTATATTGAATGCGGCTGCCTGCCTTCTCTAGCCCCTCTACAAGTTTTTGGGCAATCTGTCCAACGCCACCTTTGGGGTAATTGATGCCCCCGTAATGGCGATCGCTAAACACCATACCTGCATTAATCATGGGTGTGCGATCGGCTGGAACGACTGACCAGCAGTAGCATTCCATATCAATAAATTTCAGCAGGTTTGGATCTTTAATATAGCGCCGAGCAATATCTCCAGCGTTCTGAGGCAAATATTTGACCAACCCCAAACAAGCGGCAGGACGCTGAAAAAAGATGCGCGTCAAATAGCCCAGTTCTTCCAGCGACAGCAGCTCCATCACATTCAGGCAATTAAACACCTTCCAGCACTCGTCATAAAACTGCCGTATTCCCTCTTGCTCGTGAGGAAAATGACAAGTTAGCTCTTGCAAGAATTTCTCATAATCTCGATGAACTTTCAACTCTAAATTCTGTGGCAAATGATAGTGAATTTGCACAGGATCGGGGATAGTTTCAATGCTGACGTGAACGGCTTCTAGGGCACGGGTGAGGAGATTGGTAGTACCGCGATCGCCAAAGCCAAAAATCATCGAAGCCCCCACATCAAAGCGATAACCCTCACGCTCAAAATATCCAGCGCTGCCGCCCGGAATTAAGTAGCGCTCTAAAACCAACACATGAGCACCCTTCGCCGCGAGCTGAGTGGCAGTCACGAGTCCACCAATGCCTGACCCAATGACAATCACATCATAAATTTCAGAATTCGACGGGGTTTCAGCTTCTGACGGTGCGGCGGCGGGGTGGGAAACGACTGTCATGGCGATAGGAAAATACAAGACATCTATCAGTGTATAGGGAGAAGGAATGCAAAAAAATGGGAGCAAGCCTTTCGGCAAGCCCCACATTAACCTTTGAGAGGAGAACACTTTATGAATAAACTATATCGCTATTGAGATTGACTGTCAATACTATTGAAACTGAGTCTCAACAAAAGCCTCTCCAAAATCCAAATTTTTTGGCTACATAGATACAGGTGCGGCGATCGCCCAGATCAAAGTCCGGGAAAATCAAAGTGCCGGAAAAGTTACTGAAGACCTAACCAGCTCAATAGACCTTGTCCAGTGAAATATTCAATTGCCAATGTGCTGACAAACCCAATCATGGCTGCACGTCCATTCAAACGTTCAGCGTAGGTATTGAAACCGAACTTGGGTTCGGTCATCTTAGGAGCATTAGAAGGTGCTTTAGTCATGACTTCCTTTACAAAACTTGACACTTATAATCCTACACCGAACTAAAGCGATCGTGGGTACGAAGTTGGGTAGGTTCAAAGGTTTGTGCCCAACAGATAAACTCTTCTGAAATTCCAGCATTCGTGTAGCAGAGTAGGAATGCCACATAGCGCACCCGTTGTTTAACCACCACTGCCCGATACTCTTTGCTATGAATAACAGTGTGCTGCCCTGCCCCTAACTGAAGGCACGAGGTCAGCAATGTCTGTAACCCTAGCCCCTGAAAAATTGTTTGAATCCAGCCAATATCACTGCTCTCAACCGTCACAAAATATTCTTTGGGTAACCCGCTAAGATCAAAGATTGTTACCCCAATTACAAAGTCTACATAAGACACGTTGAGCCTCTCGTCATGCAAAAAATTGTGCAAGAAAGGTTAAGTTTATAAGCTTTACTGAGATTGGTACGACCGTACATCTGCTCAATTTCTGATCTCAGTTTTTTATCAAGCAAATCTTACGGTAAAAATAGTTTGATTATTGGCACTCTCAACCTCAACAGTTGCGTTGATTCGCTCTGTGAGTCTTTTCACTAAGGCGAGTCCTAGCCCTGTCCCACCATGCTTCCAGGGATCATTTTTGGGTACGCGGTAAAACTTTTCAAAAATGCGATCGCGCTCGTTGCTCGATATTTCCACCCCAGAATTAATCACCCGGATGACCCGCCCCCTGCCATCTTCCATCACATCAATTGTGATTAATCCCCCCGCAGGCGTGTACTTGCAGGCATTATTCAGCAATTCCCCGACAATTCGTTCTAAGTAGGAAATGTCAGTCGTCAAAATAAGGTTTTCTTCAGTCGCCAGAATTTTTAACTGCTGCTGTTGCGCGATCGCCCGCTCATAGTAAGGCTGTGAAATTCGGGCAAGCCACGGCTTTAGATCAATCTTAATGGGGTTCAAAGCTTCAGTGCCCGCATCTAACCGAGCCAGATCGAGCAAATTATTAACAAGGCTAATTTCTCGTTGACACTCGTCCTTTAAAATTTGGAGATAACGCCCCCGATTGTTGAAGGTAAGTCTGTTAAACGTGGGTTGAGAAGTTAGTAAGTTAAAGTTTTCATGAGTTAAAGAGTAAGGCTCTTTTTCTAAGGTCAACTCCAACATCTGAATTGCCATTTTAATATTAGAAAGCGGCGATCGCAGCTCATGGGAAACCGTGCTTAAAAAATCATCTTTGAGATTACTCAACCGCTCTAACTCTGCCACTTGAGCCTGGGATTTTTGAAACAATAAGGCTTGACGCAGAGCGATCGCACACTGAGTCGCTACGTGTTGCACCAAATTAATTTCTCGTTCATTAAACCCTTCACCGACCTGATTCACCAGCCACAAGTCGCCCAAAACTCCCTTATCATCAGAAATTGGGCAAACCAACATTGAGACTTGTCCCCGCGATGGGTGAGGCAACAAAGAGCAAAACTGAAAATACCACCCTTGCAAAAGTTGATCATAAATTTCAGGAAAATCTGCCATTTGCGAAACGCGCCCCTGAGAAGGCGGAATGGATGTGGCAGCCTCGTAGCGAATGGTCGAAGTTTGCTGCCCCCAATCAAATAATGCCGCATTGCAGCAACCCACCTTTAAAGCCTGCGCCAGTGCCTCAACCGCTCCTTGAAGAATCTGATTTTCGTCTAAAGAATCTCGCACCTTTTCAGTAATTTGCTTCAGAGTGGCTTCAGAGTCGTAAGCAGTCTGGAGCTGAACATTCAGCTTTGCCTCAGACTGTTGCAACTCTACCTCTAGTTGTCGAAGATGCTTGACCGTTTCTTCTAAAGCTTGATTGGTTTCTTTCAGCTTGGCGTTCTGAGATTCTAGCTTTCGGTCTTGCAAATAGTTACGAATTGCTTCTAGAACCGTGAACTTTAAATCTTCAGAATTCCAATGTTGGGCAATATAACGGTGCAGGTTAGCCTGATGAATAGCATTTCCTAATGCCGCCATATCAGCTTGCCCAGTGAGTATAATTTTCAACGTATGTGGCGATCGCTGATAGATTTGCTTAAGTAACTCATCCCCCTTAACATCCGGCATAATGTAGTCGGCAAGCACCAACGCTACCTCACATTCGCCTCGCTGCAACGCCAAAAGTTCGATCGCTTCTACTCCACCTACTGACGTTTCAACAGAGCAGTTGTCTCCCAAAACTCGCCTTAGCTCAGCTTTCAAGCTTTCTAAAATTGCGAGTTCATCGTTAATGCAGATTACAACGAGTTTACTCATAATTTTTCCACGTATCATTCTGCAAAGGAATCATTCTCAAATGCGCTATTCCAACAAAACGCCCCCTAAGAATGCATTCTAAGACTATTCAAAACGATTGCCAGATGAGTTCACCCTTGATTTGCAGTTCAAAAAGTTATCTAGTGTTTTATTCGTCACCCTATCCTCAGCAGTGTTACGGGGAAGGAATTAATTTATCACAGTTCATTAAATTTTTCTGTTGCCCATTCCTTTTACCTTACAGGCTTTGACAGCACTCAAAATTCTTGACGAATAGGCGAAGAAATAGAAAAAGTCATGTGCCTCAGAGCACGAGAGACTTCAATTCTACTGTCATGTTTCTCGATGATTTTTTTACAATACTTAAACCTAAGCTAATGCTTTCTGCGATCGCTTTAGTTGCCTTAATTATCAAAAATGGCGTTGTCAAAAATGGCTCGAATATTTTGGGTAATGCCTTTTACGTAAAATAGACTATTGCTGCTCTGTGGTCAGTGAGCGAAAAAACCTGAATTATTAGCAATGAGCAATTGGCGGCAATCCTCTCAAGCAATAGAAGTAGCCTGTTACAGGCTAAAGTAGAGGAATGGATTGATTCCCTCCAGCTTTCTGTTTCATGGCAGAATCCATACCAGAATTATCTTTGAGAACTAGACTATGAAGCCGACCATCCGTTGCATCACAGCCCTCGCCGCTTTGGCATCTAGCGCACTTGTCATTTTTCCTAGTATTGCTGTTAGCCAATTTGGGCAAGAAGAAGTTGACCAAAGCAAATTTATTGCGATCGCCGCTCCCTTCCGCAATGGCGAAATTCATCAACTCCTCGTGGTCGAACAAGTCGCCGATGCCCCACCCTGCTGGTCAGAATCTGGCTCTGCCCCAACCCTCGTTAACCCCTTACTCCTCACTTTCGACTTCACACGCATCTGCAATCGCAGCATCGATAGCAACGGCTACTCAATCCGTATGGGTGGAGAAGACATTGCCTTCCGCTACGCCCTACGCATTCTTCAGCAAGATGGAGACATGCTTCTAGTCGGTGCGCCCCGCGTGGGCAGGGGCGCACCCATCCTCATTGGTCATACGTCTGGCCTCACCACAGACTTTGCCAAGATTACGCTCGACGAAGGCTGGCGCTTTACAAAGCGAACTTTGGGCGATCGCGTCCTGGGTCACGTCTACATCACCAGCGATGCCAGTGCTCCTTTTGATCCTAATGCTGGCAACAACCCGCCTAGAGGTCCCCGCTTTAACGACACCCTCAATGACATCTACCTCGAAGAAATCAACCAAGCCCTCGACATCGGCTTCGTCGCTGGCTTCTACGAAGACAACACTTTCCGTCCGCAAGCTTATCTCACCCGCGAACAGCTCGTCTCGATGGCGTTAGGCGCACTCGACAGCCTACCCAACGTCAATCTCAACATTCCTCCCGCCACCAGTAATCCTTACACCGATGTAGCCGCGAATCGCTGGAGTGCAGCCAGAATTCAATATGCCAAAACCAACAACATTGTCACTGGATACCAGGACGGAACTTTTCGCCCAGCCCAGCCCGTCACCCGTGCTGAGCTAATAGCAGTCCTACGTCGGGCAGCGGAATATGCCAAAACCTTGCAAGGACAACCGGGAGAACTTCAGGGCGATCGCCCTGCTCAAGACTTCGCCGATACCGAAGGTCACTGGGCAAATGCCTTAATTACACAAATGTCTTCCTTCTGCGGCGTGGCATCGCCCCTCAACGAACAAGGCAACCTCTTTGCCCCCAACGCTTCAGCTCAACGCAACTATGCAACGGCAGCGACTCTTAGAATGTTCAATTGCGTCAAGGTTCAACCTACTCCAATTCAGGTTCAACCTACTCCAATTCAAGTTCTACCTTCTCCAGTTCAAGATCTACCTTCTCCAGTTCAAGATCTACCTTCTCCAATTCAATCTCCGCCTCCTGCAATTCAATCTCCGCCTCCTGCCAGTCCGTAGAAAGAAACATTAGCATCTCAGGCTAATCACTTAGGACGAAGGGGGAATGATACATTTTCATTCTCTATTCGTCTTTTTTACACAAATTTTCTCAGTATCTACAAAGATAGTTCTCCCACATCCTGAGTTTTACTGACCGTACAAAAATCCCAAAGCTCAGTATTTAGGTGCTTTTTGAAGAATGAAATAAGGCTTCCTGGAAAAGGAACTACTCAGCGAATTGATTTGCTACAAAGTATAGGAAGACACATCCGGTTCTCCGTGCTTTGATGTGTAGCCCCTTATCCATGAATTGATCCTGACTAACTCAACCTATGAAAACTGCACTACTGACTGGATTACTGACTGCTACTGCTACTGTCGTCGGCATGGTGGCAACTGTAGCCCCTGCATCGGCTTTTTCTTGGAATAACTCCTGGACACAATCCACCATCTATAGCAAATCTCAAACTGGGTTTAATGATGCTCCTTTCCAGTCATCTGTTCAAAAGGAAAGACTGGAACTGACTGGCGCACACCAAGTCATGCTTGACCCTAGCAAGCTTCTCCTGAAATATGCTCACAACGTTTCTGCTTACTTCATCAATGAAGGCGCTGGTTTTAGAAACCAACTCGCCTACGAAGCAACTTCCAAAACGGGGCAAAAAACTTCCAACCTGATCTTCAACGATATTGCCTCTACTGAATCCATCTTGAAAGAAAGCGATGGTCCGTTGAAGAAAGGTGACAGCGTTAACATTGGCAACGTTGCTGCTGGAACCCAGCTTGACTTCTGGCTGAAAGCTAACGGCAAAAACGGCGGTCAAAACATCTTTGGAACCCAGACTGCATCTAACAGTGATGGTCTTCAGCACGTAGTCGCTTATGCCTATGGGAACTATGTCATGCTAGGTTTTGAAGATTTGTGGGGCGCGAAAGGCGCTAAGGGTGGCAACAACCAACAGTCCGATCGCGACTTCAACGATGCTGTCTTTGTATTAGACCTTGGCAAAGACAACATTGACAATATAGTCAAACCAGTGCCTGAGCCTGCCGTAACTTTAGGACTGATGGGTGTAGGCATTGCAGGCGTGTTGCTGCGTCGCCGTCGTCAGGTAGCAGGTGCTGAGCAAGCGTAACTCGCTAGCGAATCTTGGTTTGAGAACTGGTCTGACTTAAAAGCGATCGCCTCTTATGGGGGCGATCGCTTTTATTTCCAGTAGACTTAAAACGTTCTAAAGGCTAGCCTAGCTTAGTCTTCATGATCTTCAAACGGATCATCTAAGCTTTTGGAAGGTGGTCCAAAAGCGGTGTACACTGATAAACCCGTGATGCCCACCAGGAACGCCCCGATAGTAATGCTAATAACTGTTGCGGTCTCCATATGTTGAAGTATTCTCAATAGTAGTATTCTTATAATATGACGGATTGTTAAAACCTATCAGAATTAAAAAAGGTCACTCATGGCACAGCGGACTCGGTTAGGA
>JBBRCV010000026.1:0-33862 GCA_038204505.1 Elainellales cyanobacterium | reverse complement strand
GGGTTTCTTAAATCGCTTCTCATTATCGCGTGACATGGGTATCGATCTCGGTACTGCAAACACGCTGGTTTATGTATCTGGTAAAGGCATCGTGCTTCAGGAGCCTTCCGTAGTCGCCATCGACCAGGAAACAAAGGAACCCCTGGCAGTTGGCGAAGATGCCAAGAAAATGTTGGGACGAACACCTGGCAATGTTATTGCCCTTCGTCCTCTGCGAGACGGTGTCATCGCAGATTTTGACACAGCAGAATTAATGCTTAAGCATTTTATTCAACGAGTCCATGAAGGTCGCGCCCTTGTGTCACCCCGCATTGTCATCGGGATTCCCAGTGGTGTGACCGGGGTTGAGCGTCGAGCAGTCATGGAAGCAGCCTCTCAAGCAGGGGCAAGAGATGTTTTTTTGATTGATGAACCCGTTGCTGCTGCCATTGGTGCAGGCTTGCCTGTTACCGAGCCAACTGGGAACATGATTATTGATATTGGTGGCGGTACGACTGAGGTTGCTGTGCTGAGCTTGCAGGGAACAGTGCTGAGCGAATCAGTGCGGGTTGCTGGCGATGAGCTGAGCGAGGCGATCGTTCATTACATGAAAAAGGTTCATAACCTGGTGATTGGGGAGCGGACTTCTGAAGAAATTAAAATCTTTGTCGGTTCCGCGTACCCTATGGACGATGATGATGAGTTAGTCATGGACGTTAGAGGCTTGCACCTTTTGTCAGGGTTGCCCCGAACGGTGTCTGTAAAAGCTCCCGAAATCCGTGAAGCCATGGCTGAGCCTCTCTCAGTCATTATCGAAGCGGTAAAGCGAACCTTGGAGCGCACACCGCCTGAGTTGGCTGCTGATATCATCGATCGCGGTATCATGCTGGCGGGCGGCGGGGCTTTGCTGAAAGGACTTGACACTCTGATTAGTCATGAGACAGGGATTGTGGTTCACGTTGCGGCAGATCCCTTGAGTTGCGTTGTGCTTGGCACGGGGCGAGTCTTGGAAAACTTTAAGCAACTGGAGCGGGTCTTCAGCGGACGTTCTTCTCGCTTTCATTAAGCGATCGGGCTAATCTAAGAGGCTGCTATCTAGTAGGCTGCTGAACATTGCTACAGCCGATTATTCCTGGTACTTCAGCGAATGATCGGCTTGTTGAGCGGGTAGACTTTTAAGTAACTTGGGGCTGTATTTAGTTTTTACAGAGTTTGGATGTACGCATTACGTCGTTGGTGGGATCGCAATGGAGTTAAGCTAGGGCTGATTAGTCTAGCGGTAGGCAGCGCTTTGGTGCTTCGGCAAACCCAAGGGGCACTTGTTTTTGAAACATACCGTTGGTTGACTCAACCTTTTTTCCCTGATCCAGCGCAAGTTACTCAGGCAGGCACGCCCAGAGAACGTGAGCTGGAGCAGCGCCTGGTGGAGTTAGAGAGCCAGAACCGAGAATTGCAAAAACTTCTTAAGTACGTTGATCAGCGATCGGACAAGGGTGTCACCGCTCCAGTGATAGGGCGCAGCTCTGATCATTGGTGGCAAGAAATCATTCTCAGCCGGGGCAGTAATGATGGTATTCAGCCAGGATTTATCGTCTCAGGTATTGGTGGAATTGTAGGGCGAGTTGTAGAGGTAACGTCTCACACGAGCCGTGTCCTGCTGATTAGCGATCCTAGTAGCAAGGTAGGCGTAACCGTAAGCCGATCGCGCAATATGGGCTACATTCGAGGGCAATCAGCGAATCGAGTGATTATGGTGTTCGTTGATAAGGTTCCTGATGTTCGCAAGGGCGACGTGGTTACAACTTCTGCGCTCAGCCGCTTGTTTCCTTCGGGTCTGCCCGTTGGGGTTGTAGAGTCGATTAGTTTTAACAAAAGCCCAGCGCCCGAAGCTGTGATTGAGCTTTCTGCACCGATTAGCCATTTAGAGTGGGTCATCGTCAGTCCTAATCCCAAGGTAGCTGAGGCTAAAGCCGCAGAGGAAAAAGCAGCGACGAAAGAGCCTGAAAAGCCCAGTAGTTTGCAGGAAGCCCCGGTTGTCCCTCAAAATCAATTAACAGAATATAATCTGCCTCAAGAGAGTATTCAGCAGTTTCAAAATAGACCTGAAGCTGAGTCACCCCCGATCGCTCCAGCAGATCCACCCATATCTTCACAGCCTACTTCAGAGCCACAGCCTACTCCAGAGCCAAAAATCGAGGCTCTACCTCCGGTCGTCCCCGAAGCCAGTTCGCCTGCCGCAGCCGAGCCGACTCCAGCCAAAGAACCTGCCCCAGTAGAAACAGCCCCTGCACTACCTGCACCCGTTGAGGCTGTACCACCTTCTCCAAGCGCATCGGAAGGAAGTGGTAATCCTTGATTAGTAGTTTTACAAAGTTAGAACCCCGAACGCTTCAGACCGTTAACTGGGCAGTGACCGTCGGTTCGGTATTTATTTGTTTGCTCATTTTGCCGATGCGACTGCCTGGAATGGAGCTACTGTCAGTTAGCCCCAATTGGTTGCTGATTTGGGTGGTGGCTTGGAGCGTTAAACGGACAGGTTTTGAGGGGGCGATCGCTGGACTGGTTCTGGGCTTAATTCAAGACGGTATGACTTATGCTGATCCAACTCATGCCATTAGCTTGGCAGTAGTAGGTTTTCTGACTGCCCGTTTGCAAAAGCAGCGCTACATCAGAGAAGATTTCATTTCTATTTCGCTCATCGTCTTTGGAATGGCGATTTTGGCTGCTACCATCACAGCGGTTCAATTTAGCTGGCATAACCCCGCTGCTTCAACTGAGATGGCGAATCGGACGTTAGGAGAAATTTGGACGAACCACCAACGAATCGCCTTAAGCTCGGCAATCCTGAGCAGTCTATGGGCACCCGCAGTTTATTATCCGCTCAATCGTTGGTGGGAGATGGTAGAAAGCGTAGTGCAGCCTCAGCAGAATAAGCTTAAGAACCAAAGTTTCTAACTTCTACTGGGTATCCAGCGTTTCCTGAGCATCCAGCATTGGCTGTTCGTCCAAAATCAACTCGTCCAGACTCGACGAGATGGTGAACGGCTGAGAGCAAGTCAGTATGGATGCGAGTAGGCTGGAGTTTTTGCAGATAGTTGTGACTGCGAATGCCACAGGTAACGGCAATGGTGGGAACGTCCATCGCTTTGCCTGCCAGAATATCGGCTTCGGTGTCACCAATCATCCAGGCATGAGCAGACGAATGATTTTCCCAGGAAAGATGGGCGATCGCCTTCTCTAGCAATTGAGTTTTGTGGGCAGACTGATTGCTGTAAGCTGCGGTTGAGTCTTGCGTACCCCAAATTTCGCTGAAAACATGATCTAAGCCATAGCTTTGCAGCATTTGAGTAGCTTGGATTTGGCAGCGCAGGGTGACTAGAACCAGGCGAACGCCCTTTGCCTGGAGAAGTGCCAAAGCCCATCTCACTCCGGGCTGGAGTTGGTCTTGGTGCAGCAGCGCAGGTTGGTTAACGATGCGGGCTACTCGTTGCAGAAAGTGATCAATCTGCTGACCCTGTAGCCCAGAGCGCATAGCAATTTCTACATCCGGTATGCGCTCTTGCTTCATTTTCCAAAACTGTTCTTTGCTGAGAATGCGAACAGGTAGCGAGATTCCAGCAGTCCGGTAGAAGCTTTGAATTTCGGCAAGCCCAAGCTGATAAGTACTGTAGTAGCGCTCAGAAACATCCACAATAGGACCATCAAAGTCGCAGAAGAGAGTGGTAGCTGAAGAGAGAAGAGGACGATGATGGTGAGAGGGAGACGATGCGCGATCCCCTATAGATATCTCGGAATCGCCATATACGGAAGAATCGGCTGAGTCAAACACGACAACACGGGTCATAGATAGTAGGCTGTGTCAATATGTTACGAAATGTTCACTAACACTAACAGTTATTTATATAAGTCGTCAAGAATAAAAATATTTTATATATTAGTAATTCTTATAGTGCTATCTAGAAAAACAACCAGCCCTAAAGTATCTAGGATCACTGGATATCTTTTAGAGCAGGTTATTTGGCATAAATAGCTCTATTTGCCGAAGCCTCGACCCCGATGTGTTGAAGGTAAGCAAATACAGGCATCTAACTGAGCTTTGAGTTGCTCATGGTTAAGTTCTTGTCCAATCAAGACAAGCTGATTTTTGGGTGTACCCGTCCATTCGGTATCGTCCAGCGAGAACCGTTTACCGCTGAGGTGAAAGACGTGGCGCTTAGGACTTTCGTCGAACCAGAGAATGCCTTTGGCACGGAAGACGGAGGCTGGAAGTTGGTGATCGAGGAATTGCTGAAACTTTTTGATGGAGAGAGGGCGATCGCTTTGAAACGACAGAGAAGTAAAGCCATCTACTTCTAGGTGATTGGAGTGATGGTGGTGATCGTGGTCATGGTCATGCTCACAATGTCCATGATCGTGATCGCAAGCTGCATGATCCTGCTGATCAGATTCGTGAGCGTCGTGGTCGTGATTTCCATGAGCCTGATGATCGTGATCATGATGGTCGTGATCATGATGGTCGTGATCATGAGATTCATGATCGCCATGTCCCTTCTCTTCAGAAGTGTAATATTTATCTGATTCAAACAATCCCACACTCAGAACCAACGGTAGCGGCACTTTCGACTGGGTGGTGCGAAGAATTCTTGCACCTTCTTTGATGTCTCGAATCTTAAGCTCTAGGGAATCTAAATCGGCTTCATCCACTAAATCCGTCTTGTTGAGCAGGATGATATCGCCGTAGAGGATTTGGTTGTACGCCGCTTCACTGTTAAATAGGTCAACGCTGTAATTTTCGGCATCAACCAGCGTGACAATGGAATCGAGACGGGTCAAGTCTCGCAGTTCAGTTCCCAAAAAAGTGAGCGCAACAGGCAGAGGATCAGCTAAACCAGTGGTTTCTACTACCAGATAGTCAATTTTGTCCGATCGCTCTAATACTCGATACACTGCTTCCATTAAGTCGTTGTTAATGGTGCAGCAAATGCAGCCGTTGCTGAGTTCCACCATGTTCTCATCACTATTTTCAGTGGTGATCAACAGTTCGTTATCAATGCCGATTTCGCCAAACTCGTTGACTAGAACAGCGGTTTTGATGCCTTCCTGATTGCTGAGAATATGATTGAGCAAAGTCGTTTTACCACTGCCCAAGAAGCCTGTGATGATGGTGACAGGTAGCCCTTTTTTGGCATCGTCCATAGGGCTAGGGGGCTGGGTGGAGCGGTTAGGGGTAACTGCTGATGTCATGAGTACGCAGTGGGTAGGGTTCAGGTTATATAGTTGAAGATTGCAATGAAGCAATTGATATCTAGATTCACCTCTAGATTGCCTATTGTAGCGTTTGAGATTGATTCCTATCATCACTTAAGTTTTTCAAGTTGTTGCACTTGCCCCTATTGCCATGACCTTATCGCTTTACAACACGTTAACTCGCCGAAAAGAACCCTTTGAGCCGTTAGAAGCGGGCAAGGTGAAGATGTATTACTGCGGAGTAACGGTGTATGACTACTGCCATTTGGGTCATGCCAGAGCCTGCATTATTTGGGACGTGGCGCGGCGATATTTGCGCTGGCGCGGCTACGAGGTGCGATATGTGCAGAACTTTACAGATATTGATGACAAGATTTTGAACCGTGCCAGGAAAGAAGGCTCCTCTATGGAGGCGGTGGCAGAGCATTATATTCAGGCATATTTTGAGGATATGGCGCGGCTGAATGTGATGGAGGCGGACGAGTATCCGCGCGCGACTCATACGCTAGACGGCATTAAGCGGTTGATTCATGAGCTGGAGCAGAAGGGATATGCTTATCCAGCGGCGGGAGACGTGTATTATTCAGTGCGATCGTTTGCGGAGTATGGCAAGCTGTCGGGGCGAAAGCTGGACGATATGCAGGCGGGGGCAAGTGGGCGTTTGGATGGGGAAGACCCGGAGGTGATGCGAAAGCATGACCCGGTTGATTTTGCGCTGTGGAAGGGGGCTAAGCCAGGGGAGCCTGCCTGGGAATCACCTTGGGGCGCGGGTCGTCCGGGATGGCATATTGAATGCTCGGCAATGGTGCGCGATCGCCTGGGCGACACGATCGACATCCATGCTGGCGGTTCAGACCTGGTATTTCCTCATCACGAAAACGAAATTGCTCAATCAGAAGCCGTTACAGGCAAGCCTTTAGCGCTGTACTGGATGCACAATGGCATGGTGAATGTGAACGGCGAAAAAATGTCTAAATCGTTGGGCAATTTCACCACTATTCGCAGTCTTTTAGATTCTGGGTCTGACCCGATGGCACTCAGGCTATTTATTCTGCAAGCGCAGTACCGGAAGCCGTTGGACTTTATAGAAATGGCGATCGCCTCTGCCCAAAATAGTTGGAGCACCTTGAAAGAAGGTCTTCTGTTTGGCTATCAGCAGGGTGAAAATCTGGGCTGGACAGATACTCAAGATATTTCTTTTGGTGATCCCGCTGCAATGAGAATTGATATGGATAGCGAATTTGTGCAGCGTTTCCAGACAGCAATGGACAATGACTTGAACACGCCTGGAGGTGTAGCAGTTCTGTTTGAGTTGGCAAAGGATTTGCAACGAGAAGGCAATATCCTGACTCATGCAGGCAAGACGGCGACCGATCCCCAGGCGCTGAGGCAGCATTGGCAAATGTTGGTGTGCTTGGCGCAAGTTTTGGGACTGGAAGCTAGACCGGATGCAGAGGCAGAGACTGGCGATCGCTCCCCTACTCTGTCAGATGCAGAAATTGATGCGAAGGTTCAAGTGCGGCATCAAGCCAAGCAGGCAAAGAATTTTGCTGAAGCCGATCGCATTCGGGATCAGCTAAAGGACAATGGGGTGACACTCATCGACAAACCAGGAGGCGTGACGGATTGGCATCGCGGCTAGGCTGACTTCACTATGACTCCAACCAACCTTCTAGAACTTTGCCGAAATGGCGATCCCAGTGCGATCGCCACACTTCTCAATCGAGGGCTTCAGGGCAAAAACGCGATCGCCACTGCCGACTGGCAAGGGGGACAACTCAACGTTCGCTTTGAATCTGAGGCGCTGCTTAGTCAGCCTAGACTTTTAGCGTTTGTGCGGCGCACTATGAAAACCCTGCGGGTTGAAGAGGTCGAGGCTTTGCGGGTCTATGCCTACACAACCCACAACCCGGTTCCCGTCTGGATGTACCAGATGGATCTGAAGGTAAATGGCAAGGAGGTGAACGGTAAGGAAAGCGACGAGGAAACAGTTTTATCGATCGATCCGCCTGCCCCACCTGCACCCGCCGAAGCCCTGATCGATCGCTTCCTAGTATGTGGTTTAGGCAGCTTAGGGCAATATTGCGTCTACAGCCTCAAACGGTTTGCCTTACGAGAGTTTGAGATTCGAGTAACCGCGATCGAGAAGGTCGATTTGCAGGAGTGGGAAGTTCAGGATTTGCCCAGTTTGTTAGACGAACCCGCGATTATTGGCGACTGCCGGGACGACCAGGTGTTGCTTAAGGCTGGCGTTTTGGACTGTCGGGCAATTTTGCTGGTCACTAGTGATGAGAGCGTCAATATTGAAACGGCGATCGCTGCCCGCAAGCTCAATCCCAAGATCCGGCTGATTGTCCGTTCTTCTCGCCAAAGCCTTAACCAACTTTTGAAGCAGCAGTGGGGCGGTAACTTTGTAGCATTTGAGCCAACTGAGCTGCCTGCGAATGCTTTTACGTTGGCAGGCTTGGGAGCAGGACTTTTAGGTTTTTTCGACATTGGTCATCAGCGGCTGCAAGTGGTAGAGCATCAAGTAGAGCCGAAAGACCTCCGTTTTGATGGATTTTCGGCAAATTCATTGCTGCACAAGCAGACTTACCGTTTACTTAGCCATATTCCCGCTGATATGGCTGGATCGAATCGGGCTTCATTGTCGAATCGCGCTTTTTATCAATGGCGATCGGGCACTCAGATTAAGGTAGGTGACACGGTGACCTTCATTGAAATCGTTGATCGGAGCAAATCGCCTACGGAACTGACGGTGAGAGAGAATGCTTGGCGACCCTCGCGGTATCTGCAAAGCAGCGCGCTTTGGCAAAAAATTCAAGAAACAGGCGGAATAGGAAGTAGCCTTTCCCTGAGCTGGCGTTGGATACAGGCAAAGCAGACTCGGATTGTTGTGGGGATCGGGCTGATTGCTTCGCTGCTGCTGTGGATTTTGGGTAGCGTTATTCTCAAAAGCAACGTTCCAGGGATGAGTTGGGAAAAAGCCGTTTCGTCGGGGGCAATTTTGCTGCTGGGGGGATATGGCGATTTATTTGGTGGTCTAAGAGAAGAAGTTGTGGTGCCGGAGTGGGTGCAGTTGGCTTGCCTACTGATTACTGTTACCAGCCTCCTATTTATTTTGGGAGTCTTTGGTTTGATTACCGATATTTTGATTAGTTCTCGCTTCAAGTTTTTTAGAAAGCGTCCGCCTATTCCCAAGCAGAACCACGTTGTTTTAGTGGGGTTTGGACGAGTTGGGCAGCGAATTGCAGCAGTGCTAAAAGAGTTTAAGCAGCCATTTGTGGCGATCGCAGAGCAACTAGAAGATCTCGATCTGCAAACCCAGATGCCTCTTCTGGTGGGCGATCCCCTTACCGAACTTGCCAAAACCAACCTTGCCGCCGCCAAAAGCGTCATTGTGGTTACCGAAGACCAAATATTGAACTTAGAAGTGGCATTGTTAGCCCGTAACGCCGCCCAGCAAATTAATCGAGACATTGGTTTAGTCGTTCGCACTTATGACCAGCGCCTGAGCGACAACTTAAGTTCTCTGCTGCCTGATGCTAAAGCCATGGCGGCATACGCCCTTTCCTCAGAAGCCTTTGCTAGTGCGGCATTTGGCGAAAGTATTCTAGGGCTATTTCAGCTCAACCAACAAACAATTTTAGTGACAGAGTACCAAATTGGTGCAGGGGATACGCTAGTAGGCAAAACTCTGGCTCAGGTCGCTTATGCCTACAGTGTTGTCCCCATCTATCATCAAGCAACCCACCATCAAGCAGCCCATCAGGTAGCTCAAACCGCTCCCAACATAGCGCTTGATCCCCACAAGTTTTTGTTGCCGCCAGACGATCGCCTGTTGCGGGAGGGCGATCGCCTCATGATTTTATCCTCCATTAATGGACTGCGCCGGATTGAACATGGCGATATGACTCCACCTCAACGCTGGAGACTAGCAATATCCCGTGCCCCTAATCCTGGTGATATTCACGATTGCAGTAGCCTTTTGTTCAGACTTTCAGGCTGCGATCTAGAGCAGGCAAGAATGTTTATGGCGAGTCTTCCGGGAACGATGGAGTTGGAGCTGTACGCCTATCAAGCCCATCGATTAGAACAAGAATTGGGCAAGCAGTTGCCTTTACAGTTAGAGGCGATCGCCTAGCGCCCAGTTCTGTCCAAAAGTGGTGAAGCGATCGCCTCTCCTGTTTCGACATCAAATAAATGTATTTTCTCTGGCGAGACCGATAACCAGAGCGTTTCTCCAATCGACACTGCCCGATCTGGCTCTATTCGAACCTGGATAACTGGTGAATCAAGATTCTCCTCTGCCTCTGTCAGCCTTGCAGTGAGATAAGTTTCGCTACCCAACGCCTCCACCCGCTCGACTTGAATGGGGATGTTTTTGGGAGCTGGAACGCTGACATGCAGATGCTCTGGACGAATGCCTAATAGCAGAGGGCGATCGACATAGTGCCTCAAGTCCATTTCCCAAATGCCAGGGAGCGTCAGCCGAAACTGAGGATGCTGCAAGGTGGCGGGAGCTTTGACCTGCACAGGCAGAAAGTTCATGGGTGGAGAGCCAATAAATTCTGCCACGAAGCGGTTGGCTGGCTGGTTATAAAGCTCTAGTGGGTGGGCGATCTGCTGGATTTGTCCGGCGTTCATAACTGCGATGCGATCGCCCATTGTCATCGCCTCAGTCTGGTCATGGGTGACATAAATCGTCGTCGTTCCTAACTTGCGCTGCAAATTCACAATCTGAGTTCGCGTCTCGGTGCGTAACTTAGCATCTAAATTCGACAGCGGTTCATCCATGAGGAAAACCTGGGGATCGCGCGCCATCGCTCTCCCTAGCGCCACCCGCTGCTTCTGTCCTCCCGATAGCTGCTTAGGCAACCGATCTAGCAACGTCTCAATTTGCAGCATTTCGGCGATCGCTTGAACCCGCTGGGCGATCGCTTTTTCGTCTACGGTTTCATAGCGCCAACGCCGAGGCAAGGTATGACTCGCCTGAGCCAGCACCCGCTGAGCTAGACCTGCCGAATTATTTCCACCCGCTCGCCGCAGCCCAAACGCCAGATTGTCGTACACCGTCATGTGCGGATAAAGGGCATAGCTTTGGAAAACCATAGCAATATCTCGTTCTTTGGGAGGCAGATTATTGACCTGGCGATCGCCCACCCACACATTTCCACCCGTCAGCGTTTCCAGCCCCGCAATCAGCCTTAGCAACGTACTTTTCCCGCAGCCCGAAGGTCCCACCAGCACCATAAATTCGCCGTCTTCAACGTTGAGATTGATGCGTCGAAGAATGGCAACAGCATCTGTCTCAGCAGTTGCCCCAGAAGCTCTGCTGCCTGGACGGCTGGGAAAGCTTTTATAAACGTTTTCTAAAACAACTTGCGCCACGGTGATTAATACTTCCTAGTTTTTGATCATTCTCCGTCATCGTTCCAAAGTTTACCTACAACTTTCAAAAAGAGAGGCGATTTAAGGTAAACGCGATCACCCCATAACCTTTAAGTAGAATAGTAAACACAGACTTCTAAAAAGTAACCTAAATGGTGCAAGCGCCAGCCAAAGTCCTCACCTTAGAAGAGTTTCTGAACCTACCAGAAACGAAACCTGCTAGCGAGTACATTGACGGTCAAATTATTCAAAAAACCATGCCCCAAGGTGAACACAGCGTTCTACAAACTGAACTAGCTCCAGCTATTAACACTGTCCTGAAGCCTCAACACATTGCCAGAGCTTTTTCAGAATTGCGCTGCACCTTTGGCGGGCGATCGACTGTTCCTGATATTTCAGTGTTTACGTGGGCACGCATTCCTCGCCAAGAAAATGGCGGAGTTGCTAACGTGTTTGCAATCGCGCCTGACTGGACAATCGAAATTCTTTCACCGGGTCAAAGTCAGACAAAGGTGACAAAAAACATTTTGAACTGCCTTAAACATCACACTCAGATGGGCTGGCTGATTGATCCGGGAGAGCGATCGGTATTGATCTATCGTCCTAATCAACCGACAGAAGTGTTTGATCAACCTGAAGCACGTTTGCCCGTCCCTGACTTTGCCACAGATCTAAGTCTTACCATAGAAGAGTTGTTTGGCTGGTTGCTCGACTAAACGGTAAGATGTGGGGAGTTTAGTCTGCTCCATAGTTATTTGTTACTAAAGTTTTTGTTGCTAAAACTATGATTCTTCCTATTGCGCCCCTAGTCTATCTCCTACTGGCAGGAGCTTACCTTCTCGTTCTGCCTCTGATCACCATTTTTTACCTCAAAGCCCGCTGGTACGTGGCTAGCTCCATAGAGCGGGTATTGATGTACTTCTTAGTGTTTTTTCTGTTTCCAGGGCTATTACTCATTAGTCCGTTCCTCAACTTCCGTCCTTTACCTCGGCAGATGGGTTAGGGCAATATGCGACGAATTGATGCGATCGCCATTGCCGTCGGCTTCTTCGCCGCAGGAGGTGTGATTTATCTGATCCTGCAACAAGTGGGTCTAGACAACATCAACGCAGGCATCTGGAGTCAGGTCATCCTGGTGGGTGGGCTAGTCGGCTGGATTCTGACCTACATTACCCGCGCGCTGACTCAAAACATGACCTATAACCAGCAGCTCAAGGACTACGAGGATGCAGTTTTGCAAAAGCGTCTCGAAGAAATGAGTCCTGAAGAACTGGAAAAGCTGCAAGCCGAAGTAGAAACCGAGAAATCCAAAAAATCCTCCCTTCCCTAAGAATCCCGCCCCAAGCAAGATAAAATGGGGGACATTTTATTTTAGGTTTCGGCATGGTTTCAGTTTCCAGTTGCATGAATAGACTGCGCGATCGCGGACAATGCGCCCTCATTCCCTTCATTACAGCAGGTGATCCCAATTTAGAAACCACCGCCGCCGCCCTGCAAATCCTCGATCGCAGCGGCGCAGATATCATCGAACTAGGCGTTCCCTACTCTGATCCCCTCGCGGATGGTCCGATCATTCAAGCCGCTGCTACCCGTGCATTGCAACATGGAACGAAGCTAGATAATGTGTTAGAGATGCTGAAGATCGTTAGCCCAAAACTGCGCTCGCCTATTGTCCTCTTTACTTACTACAACCCCGTCCTCAATCGCGGCATCGAAGCCTTTTTTCAAGATATTGCAGCAGCAGGAGCTAGTGGGATTGTCATCCCTGACCTGCCTTTAGAAGAAGTCGAAAAACTAATGCCTGCTGCCACTGCCGCAGGTATTGAAATCATTCTGCTAGTTGCCCCCACTACGCCAAAAGAACGGCTAGAAGCGATCGCCGCCCAATCCCAAGGCTTTATCTACCTCGTCAGCGTTACGGGTGTCACTGGAATGCGGACTAAAGTTGAAAGCCGAGTGCAAGAACTCTTGACGGAATTAAGAGGCGTTACCGACAAATCTATCGGCGTAGGCTTCGGCATTTCGCAACCTGCCCAAGCCAAGCAAATGATGGAATGGGGCGCGGATGCCGTCATTGTAGGCAGCGCATTTGTTAAACGATTGGCAGAAGGTTCACCTGAACACGGGTTACAGGAGATCGAAACCTTATGCCGTAGCTTAAAGGCGGCGATCGCTGAGTAAGCTGCTTGAGTGAATAGCTATCTGGATAAGCGATCGGGCTAAATGGGAGCATCCTTGGGCTTAGCACGACTTTTTCTAGTTTGAGCCGCTTTGGGCTGAGTGGCATTAGCCTTGACTTTTTGGGGAGAAGGCTTAGGAAGTTTCAAGGTTTTTCCTTTTTGCTCCAGAACTTGCAGGATATGCTCCATCGTTAGCTTAGGAGCATCAGTCGCCGCTGCATACAAAATGGCTTCATGCGCGATCGCCCCAATTTCTCCGCCGTTCAGCCTCATCGTCGCTAACCCATCCCAATCAATATCAACTTGTGGAACCGAGAGACAAAGCGCCTGTTGCCAGAGCTGACGGCGATCGTCTACTTCTGGCATTGGAAAACTCAGAACCCGATCTACCTGACGCTGCCACGATATTTGAATTGAGGCAGATCGAGGCTCACTCAGCAACGTTACTCCTGGTAAACTCCGCCGCTGGGTCAAAAGTTGGTGAATGGCAGCGGTCGAAAGCGAGGTCGACCCTTGCGGTATCTGCGAAGCAGCGCGCCCCAGCCAATGCCGCGCCGATTTCACTAATAATACCGTTGGGTCTTGGGTCTGAATTTCTTCGAGCAGACGCAGATAGTCCGATGGCTCAACCTGATCTAAGTTGACTGTATAAAGGGGCGTATCGAGGGCATGGGCGATCGCACTTGCTGCTAAAGACTTGCCCGTTCCAGACATTCCGACTAACAGAGCGATCGCGCCGGGTTGATAGATTGAAGCGTCAGAGCCATCGAAGCCCCAAGTTTCTTCAGCTTGGGCATAGCCATTTACTCGCTGCACAATATATTGCAACGAAGTCAGTAAAGGCTGGGGTAGAACCAATCTTGACCACTCGATCGCATCGATACTTTGACTGAGGAGAGGAGGACGAGTACAAACCTCCAACGGACGCAGCAATAATTCTAGCTCTTGTTCTGTAGGCTGTTCAGCTAATAGGTATTGAACCAAAGCTTCAGCAAGTTGTAACGGACGATTGAGGAAGGTATCGACGGAACCTGCTAAATAAAGCAGACCGTATTGCACCAAGGGAGAGGCAGCCGTTAATTTTGCCCGCGCAGTTCGCCACTCGCCATCATTACGACAAAGGAGCCGCAGCACCAGGTCTACCGTCGGTAAGTCTGTCTTCTGAGCCGCGTCCTCTCCTTGCAGATAACGGTAAAGACGAGCGTAGCGGCGGTTCATTTCGGGAGCCAAGCTCATCAGCACCACATTTTTTTCAAAGAGAGATAGATTGAGGCGATCGCGCAAATTAGGTAACGCCAGTATGATCCCCCGCCGATGGCTTGCCTGAATCCGGCTTTCCGACTGCTGTTGATAGTTTACCTTTGTCGTGTTACTAGGCTGCCGATGCTCATCGTAAGCCACTTCTCCTTCCAACGAAATCAACCCTTTCCACCAATGGCTCGTCACCCGATCTGCCTTCGACTGAGCCACCCGCTCCACATCATGGCTTTCTTTGCGCTGTCGGGTCACTGCCATCATCAAAACTTGGTCGAGCCAGCGCAGCTCGGTTTTAAGATAATCCCAGTTATTAGCGAAACCTTCGGGTTGATCGGTCGGCATTCAGGTTCTACAGGTCTTAAGGTAAGCAGGTATTAGATGCGTAAAGATGGGTGGGCAAAGATTCCTCTATTGTGGCGACAGTTTCATAAAATGGAGTGGGCTGGATTTTGAAGAATTAAGCAATAATGGATTTGCTCTGGCTCAATTCTTGTATCTCTTTCAGCATCAGTTAGAAAAGTCGCCTTCATCTTGTGGTTAAGCCAACGAATATTTTCCACAAAGGCGAAGGGTCAAGATTGAAGACGTGGTCGTTTGAAATGCAGCAGTAAGGAACGATTGAATGTTAGAAGCCTCAGACATTAAACGCGACATTGAACAGCTCAATCACCGCCTGGGTAAAACTCAGGAGTATCTTTGACGTACCCGCACTCACAGCAAAAATTCAAGACCTAGAGCAATTGGCGGCACAGCCCGAATTTTGGAATGACCAAGATTTTGCACAAAAAACGCTACAAGAACTTAATGACCTCAAATCTCACCTGCAACAGTTGAAACAGTGGCAGGCAAAACTTGAGGACGCAAGCGCCATCCTGGAGTTGCTGGAGTTAGAATCCGATGAAGCGCTCCTCCAGGAGGCTGAAACTAACCTTACCCATCTCAGGCGGGAACTCGATCAGTGGGAGCTACAGCAGCTTTTATCGGCTCCCTACGATCAATATGGGGCGATCTTGACCATCAACGCGGGTGCAGGCGGAACGGATGCTCAAGATTGGGCAGAAATGTTGCTGCGGATGTACACTCGCTGGGCAGAAGACCATCGCTATAAGGTGCATCTGATCGAAAGCTCAGAAGGCGATGAGGCAGGGATTAAATCTGCCACGCTTGAAATTGATGGGAAATATGCCTATGGCTACCTCAAGGTGGAAAAAGGGACGCATCGGCTAGTCCGGATTTCGCCGTTTAATGCCAACGGTAAGCGCCAAACTAGCTTTGCAGGCGTTGAGGTGATGCCCATGCTTGACTACTCTGTGACCCTGGATATTCCTGATAAGGATCTAGAAATTACGACTTCGCGGGCAGGCGGTAAGGGCGGTCAAAACGTCAACAAAGTAGAAACAGCCGTGCGGGTGGTGCACTTGCCAACGGGTTTGGCGGTGCGCTGTACTGAGGAGCGATCGCAGCTTCTCAACAAAGAAAAAGCCTTAGCTTTGCTCAAATCCAGGCTACTCGTGATTGCTCAAGAACAACGCGCCAAAGAAATCGCCGACATTCGGGGAGATATTGTTGAGGCGGCTTGGGGCAACCAAATTCGTAACTATGTTTTTCATCCTTATCAACTGGTCAAAGATTTACGCACCGGGATGGAAACAACGGCGATCGGTGACGTAATGGACGGGGAACTCGATCCCTTTATCGAAACCTCTCTGCGTCATGGCAACCAGATGGTTGAAAATGTTGTGTAATCTTAAGAAATATCATCACAAGATCGTTACACTCGCCATAGGATTATTTTGATCCTGATTTCTACTAGGACAGACCGTATGAGCCAGCCTTCCACCGTCCCCGAATCGTCTCCTGCGACCGATCCCACCCTTGAATCTGCCACGCCAGAGTTAGTTGAGCAAACACCTGCTGCGACAGAGCGCCCTCCTAGCTATGTCAAATTGGCAATGCGAAATATGGTGCGTAAAGGTGGCACGTCTCTGTATCACTTTGCGCTTTCGGCGATCGGGCTACTTGCCCTACTCATTGGGCTTGCCTATCTAACTCATTAAACATCTAACTCATCTAACTCATTAAACAGTCACTCGCTAAAGAGCTAATCCGCCAGATAGCCAACCCGTTAAACCCGTTAGAGAATCACTCAAGGCAGAGATGGGATCAAACAAATTGCTCGAAAATCTTTCGCAAACTTCATCAGAAATTTCACAAACTTCATCAGAAATATTGCCAATACAGGTTGAAGTGATCATTGAAGATTGCTTTTTTCACGATGCGGGTGCAGAAGAAAACCAGGCTGGGAATAATAGTACTGATTCACCCATTTCCCCGGAAACCTGGGAGTCTTGGTTTCGTCATTGGTTAGAGGTCTTGCATTTGGATCTCTCTCCAATCCAGGCTTATGAACTCAGCTTGCGGTTGACAAATAATGCTGAAATTCAGGCACTTAATGCCCAATATCGGCAAAAAGATCAACCTACAGATGTGCTCGCTTTTGCTGCCCTTGAGGTCGATTCTCCCAGGTTAGAGGCGATCGCTGAACCGCTCTATTTAGGGGATATTATTATCTCAGTTGAAACGGCTCAGGTGCAGGCTCAAGGTCATGCTCTTGAACAAGAGTTGGCTTGGTTGGCTGCCCATGCTCTCCTACATCTTTTGGGCTGGGATCACCCTACCGAAGAGCAACTGCTAGCCATGCTACAGAAACAATCGTGGCTTTTGCAGCAAGTTGGAGTCACCGCACCAGTTTACCGAGTGGAAGATTTCACTGACTAGAAGGGGTTCTAATACTAAGGCTTGTCATGTATCATTATTTTTTCATGAAATCTTCGCGAATTTTTGCTTAGTTTTCGCCAACAATAGGGAAGATCTCACTTCTCAAAAGTGGGTTTGGTAATTTGAAACTTTTAAACGTATCGATTTTTTTAATGTTCAGTCCGCAATCTTAAAGCTGTGGCAATAGCATTCATGACCCAAGAACTTTCAACGAAATCCCAAGCTCTAGAAGCTCAACTCCTCCCAGTTCCGACAGTTAGCAGCCGTACCCTATCTTGGCGAGTGGCATCTAGTTTGTTCACTAGCTTTGGATATGCCTGGGCTGGGCTAAGTTACGCGTTTCAAACTCAGCGGAATTTTCGCATTCATCTAATTGTGGGATCAATGGCGATCGCCCTCAGTATTTTCCTTCAGCTTACCCCGGTCGAAATCGCTATCATCACCCTTACCTGTGGCTCCGTCCTGACGATGGAACTTCTCAATACTGCCCTCGAATCGGTCGTTGACTTGACAGTCCGCCAGACTTACCACGAACTCGCTAAACTAGCCAAAGACTGCGCTGCTGGGGCTGTCCTGCTCTCGGCAATGTTTGCCGTCTTGGTTGGAGCTACTCTCATGCTGCCTCCTCTGCTGGCACTGATTCAAACCAACGTTCCTATCTGGGTCTCCTCCCTATGATTCTCGTCATTGACAACTACGACAGCTTCACTTACAACCTCGTGCAGTACCTCGGAGAGTTGGGAGCGGAGCTATCAGTTGCAGCCGAGATTCAGGTTTATCGCAACGACCAAATTACCTTAGAGCAGGTGCGATCGCTACAGCCAGACGGCATCGTCATTTCTCCAGGGCCTGGTCGCCCCGATGATGCGGGTATCTCTTTGCAGCTCATTGAGTCTTTGGGATCAACGATTCCCATCCTCGGCGTTTGCCTGGGGCATCAAAGCATCGGTCAAGTTTTTGGTGGCACTATCACTACTGCCCCGGAATTAATGCATGGTAAAACTTCTCAAGTACATCACACTGGAGTTGGCGTATTTGCAGGGCTAGAAAATCCACTGACGGCGACTCGCTACCATAGCCTCGTGATTGAACAGCAAACCTGCCCCGACATTTTAGAAATTACCGCATGGGTGGATGACGGCACCATTATGGGAGTGCGCCACCGCAGCTTTCCCCATATTCAAGGTGTCCAGTTCCATCCAGAGAGCGTGCTGACGACATCGGGCAAGAAGATTTTGCGGAACTTTTTGGGATCGATTCGTCAACCTGCGATCGCCATTTAGCAAGAAGGGCGTTAGCTCCCGTTTTAAGAGCATACGGTTTGAGTTTCACTTAATTCAAGCTATAAAGGGTGCATAAAGTCTTTGAGAGGCTGTGTACCGTGGAACTCATTACCTTAACTGCTGGTGCGATCGCCACATTGTTCTTTTCGGAAGCTGCCAAGGAGGGAGGAAAGTCTCTTGGAGCGGGCGTTTCTAAGACAGTGACTCAACTGGTTGCGGCAGTCAAGAATAAATTTAAGGCATCGGGAACGGAAGGCGTGCTGGCACGGGCGGAAAAGCAGCCGACTGAGGTAAATGTCGATCGCGTGAAGGCGGAACTGGCGGCGCAGATGGAAGAAGATGCTGGGTTTGCTGCTGAGCTAAAAGATTTGCTGGCGCAACTGGAATCGGCTGGAGTGGTGCGTCAGGTGATGGCAAGTAGTATTGAGCTAACGGGCGACTTTGAAGCTGAAGATATGGTTCAAGAGGCGGGTCGCGGCAGTTTGGTAGAGCAAGAAATGTTGACGGATGTGAAGGCGCAAAATATCAGGCTGGGTAATTTGTCGCAGGAGAGCTAGTACCATGCCTTTTGATGAAGACCCAACTGAAGAGAATCGCCTTGATCTTCAATTCCAGCAGACTGCTGTTAGCAATGTTCAGGCGCGAGACATTCAGATTGGGCAGATTGTTCAAAAGATCGTGTATTTGGGGATTCCACCCAATAGTCCCCTTCGTCCCTTTGCGCTGACGATTTCGATCGCCCTCTATCTCGCTCTCCTGATTGTCGGGTTTGTCTTGTTGTGGCGAGATGGGGTTGGATTCGTCCCGCTGCTGCTGCTCATTATGGGTAGTGGATTACTCTCGCTGACTTGTTTGTACTATGCCTGGTTCTGGAAACCAGAAGTGCAGGATAAAAGTCCGTTGATTCCCGAAGGTTCTCCCGCTGATGAGCAGGTTAAAAGGCAGCGAACTAAACAGCGATCGCGCCAACAAATTCGCCGATTGGCGATCGTCGGGTTCTTTCTGATTCCGCTGTTGACTTGTGCTGGGTTTTTTGGGTGGCGATCGTTGCCTCCTGCCAACATTCTGCTGCTAGTTGCCAACTTTGACGGCCCCAATCAGCAAAATTATCAAGTCACTGAAACGCTTCTGCGAAACCTGCGGAATGCCACTAAAGACTACACAGATGTTAAGGTGCAAGCTCTGAATCAAACCATTACGGAACAGCAAGGCAGTGATGTTGCTCGTGCAGAGGGAGAACAGAGGAAGGCGGCGATCGTGATTTGGGGCGATTATGGTGTCACCCCAACCGATGTGCAAATTAGCGTTCACTATGAGCTATTGAAACCACCAGAGATTTTTCCTGAACTGGGAGAAGAAGTGGACGGGAAAGCCCAAACTCTGGCGATCGCTGAACTGAATAGCTTTAAGCTGCAAACCCGTCTCTCCAACGAGATGAGTTATATCACCCTGTTCACGTTGGGAATGGTGCGATATGCAAAAGACGACTGGGAGAGCGCAATCGCCCGCTTCAGTGATGCCTTAGATCTAGTGAAAGAACCGGTGCCAGTTCTGGGTCAGGATGCCGTTTACTTTTATCGTGGAACCTTCCACTACTACAAGAGCGATTACCAGAACGCAATCGCAGACTTCAACCAAGCCCTCAAACTCGATCCGGACGATGCTGTGGCTTCCAACAATCGGGGGATTGCTTACGCCAAGCAGGGCAACTTCACTCAAGCGGTCGCAGACTTCAACCAAGCCCTCAAACTCAAGCCGGACTATGCCGAGGCTTACTACAATCGGGGGATTGCCTACGCCGATCAGGGCAACTCCACCCAAGCGACCGCAGACTACAACCAGGCACTCAAGCTCAAGCCGGACTATGCCGAGGCTTACTACAATCGGGGGACTGTTTACGCCGATCAGGGCAACTCCACTCAAGCGATCGAGGACTTCAACCAGGCACTCAAACTCAAGCCCGACTTTGCTGCGGCTTACAACAATCGGGGACTTGCTTACTCCGATCAGGGCAACTCCACTCAAGCGATCGAGGACTTCAACCAGGCAATCAAACTCAAGCCCGACTTTGCTGCGGCTTACTACAATCGGGGGAATGCTTACGCCAAGCAGGGCAACTCCACCCAAGCGATCGCAGACTACAACCAGGCAATCAAACTCAAGCCGGATCTAGCCACTGCTTACTACAACAAAGCTTGCGTTTATAGCTTAAAAGGAGAAGCCAGAGCAGCGATCGAAAATTTACAACAAGCAATCCAATTAAATGCAACGATAAAGGAGAATGCAAAAACAGATTCCGACTTTGATACCATTCGCCAGGATAAACAGTTCCAGGCTCTAGTAGGGGAGTAGGGTGGAGTTGCACCAGAAAATCAGGAGTCAACCATTCAGTCCACTGATTCGCTCGCTCCTACCCTCAGCCTGAAAAGCGATCGCGTTCAGTATGATCAATTCAAAGAAGCACAACCTGTGAAAGGTTTACCAGGAGGAGCGATGCAAGCCTACAAACTCAAAGGAGCGATCGATCAATCAGGTCACTTAATTATTACGGAGCCGATTGAGATACCTGCTGGTGATGTGGAGATAATCATCTTGCAGTCCAATCAAGCTCTGCCTGAAGAAGTTTCAGCACCTGAAGCACCTAAGAAGCGAGAATACAAAGTTCAAGCTCTAAAGGACTTACTCGAAAATGCATCCCCTACCCCTCCAGACTTTGACCCAGATCAAGCCAAGTGGGAGTATTTGAAAGAGAAACATAACCTGTGAAAGTCCTCATCGACACCAACATTATTGTGGACGTAGCCCTCGATCGCGATCCTTTTTTCACCCAAAGTGAACAGATTGTGCATCTGGCTGAATTGAGGCAGATTGAAGGCTACATTTCTGCATCAACCTTTAGTGATCTCTACTATGTCATCCGCAAAACTAAGGGCAAAGACTGGACACTTCAATTCCTGCAACGAATGGCTACGATTTGCCAAATTGCAACCGTCGATCAAGCAGTGGTTTCAATGGCGCTGGCTACAAATTTCAGAGATTTTGAAGATGCCATTCAATACAGCACTGCTGTGATGAGTCAACTGGATGCTATTGTGACTCGCAATCCCCAAGATTTTGCTGAAGCAGCGTTGCCAATTATGACTCCTGATATCCTGATTCAAGAAATAATCCATTCTACTTGAGTCAACTTAGTATGACCCCCGATCGCACCCTGAAAAGCGATCGAGTTCAGTATGATCAATTCAGAAAAAAACTGAGCTTTGAGGCATCAATGAAAATTAAAGTCATCATTCACGAAGCGGAAGAGGGGGGATTTTGGGCAGAAGTACCAGCTATTCCAGGCTGTGCCACCCAAGGAGATACTTTTGAGGAACTTTTGCAAAACCTCTACGAAGCGATCGAAGGCTGTTTGTCGGTGGATGTTGAGTCTGTAAAGATAGGAGACAAAGACCGCATCCTAGAAATTGCTGTATGAAATCCATTTCTGGTAAAGATTTTGCAAAAGTATTGGAGCAAAATGGATGGATTTTATTGCGAATTCAGGGAAGTCATCACATTCATGGAAAACCTGGAATTACTGACAGGATCTCGGTTCCCATTCATGGCAATAAATCCCTTAAAACGGGACTACTTCGACATTTCCTGAAAGTTGCTCGGTTAACAGATGACTTTCAGCCGATCGATGATGAAAATGAGGGCAGTTAAAAAGACATAATAGGGCGATCGGGGTTGCGATCGCGGTTAGGTAACTCCATACCATCAATGATCTCGTTTCAATTCGGTAGGAACAAACGCCTGATACCAAATTCCCTGTTTCAAACAGGAGCGATCGCCCTCCAAACCTCACCATTGAACCTCTGAACTGAAAACATCAGCCTTTTTGCTCAAAACTCCGACCTTTAATCTCGGAGCATCAGCCTTTTTGCTCCAAAAACGAAGCTCAGAACCCGGAACATTGAGCAAATTGCTCCAACATCCAAGCGTAGATGTTGAGTCTGTAGTAGATGGGAAACAAAGACCGCGTCCTAGAAGTCGTAGTATGAAATCCATTTAGCCGTAAAATTGCCTTTTATACCCATCGCACTTCGAGAGCCTGGGTCAGTTTCCAAAAATGTGAGGAGTCTAATGAAGCGACGACAGTTTGTACAATATGCGGGAGCAAGTTTATTGACCGCTGGCGTGATGGGTCAGTTTCAATCCGCCCAAGCCCAATCTAGTTCAGTGACAATTCAATTCCTAGGTCACACCTGCTTCCTGTTTACCGGAGATGGTCGTCGCATTTTGGTGAATCCCTTCCGTCCCATTGGCTGCACCAAGGGCTATCGATCGCCTCATGTGGCATCAGATTTAGTGATGATTAGCAGTCGATTGTTTGATGAAGGCGTAACGGAAGGACTACCGGGTAAGCCAAGGATTTTGGATGAGCCAGGTGCGTTTCAGTTCACTGGGATGCAGGTGCAGGGCATTCAGACCGATCATGATGACCTGGGCGGCAAGCGTTTTGGCAAGAATATAGTCTGGCGCTGGAATCAGGGTGGGCTAAATATTTTGCACATGGGCGGGGCAGCAGCTCCAGTGACAACAGAGCAGCAAATTCTCATGGGTCGTCCAGATGTGTTGCTGCTGCCTGTAGGAGATGGTCCGAAAGCTTTTACACCCGATGAAGCAAAGGCGGCGATCGCCACTCTCAGCCCCAAACTGGTCATTCCTACCCAATATCGCACCGAGGCAGCCGACCAAACAGCTTGCGATATTCTGCCCCTTGATGATTTTCTCAAGGTGATGGAAGGCACACCGATTCAGCGAGTGGGCGGCGATACGATTTCTTTAGGGAAAGGCGATTTGCCCACGTCGGGAACTCAGATCCGTGTTTTGAGCTACCGAGCTTAGAAAATTAGGCAAACGAAAATTAGACGAACTTAGCTTTAAAGGCGTTGCTGAATTAGCCCTCATCCCCAACCCTTCTCTCTGGGGAGAAGGGAGCCAGATTTCTTGTCCCTCTCCTTTTGGGAGAGAGCTAGGGGTGAGGGCTAATCTTGTCAATTCTCCGGATCTCTCCCCGATCGCAAAGGAATCTAAACAGAAGGCTGTGCCCAGATTTGCAATGCCTCTGCGGTAAAATTGCCGTAAATTAGCTCGTCGTAAAAAGTTAAAGGATAGAGTACCAGAATGTCGATGCGATCGCCCATCCTCTTCTCCCTCACAGTTGCCTTAACCCTTCCTGGTGCAGCTTTTGCCAAACCTCTGTCTCACATCCAGACACGAGCACAGGCACAAATTGCTCAAGCCGCTAGCCCTAGTTCAGTCAATTTTGCCGTTAATCCACAGTTTGACGAAGCCTATTCTTTTATGGATGGGTTGGCTAGAGTTAGCGTTGGTGGGGTTTGGGGCTACATCGATAAAACTGGACACTATGCGATTAATCTTCAGTTTGAACAAGCCGATTCCTTTAAAGAAGGGCTGGCAAGAGTCGTGTTAGGGGAACGCTGGGGGTACATCGACAATACGGGAAAAATGGCGATCGCGCCCCAGTTTGATGATGCCGAATCGTTTCAAGAAGGACTGGCGAAAGTTACGGTGGGTGGGCTGATTGGGTTTGTTGATAAAACGGGGAAGTATGTGGTCAATCCACAATTTAGTGGAGCTTCTGGTTTTAAGAGTGGCATTGCAGCGATCGCCGATGCAAATGGTTACTGGGGCTATATCGATAAAACGGGCAAGATCATTGTGAATCCACAATTTGAGGTTGCTGATCCCTTTAACGAAGGCTTAGCGCGGGTTGGGATTGATCATCGGTGGGGCTTTATTGATCAGACGGGCAAGTATGTCGTAAATCTCCAGTTCGAGCAGGCAGAACCGTTTAGCGAAGGGCTGGCGCGAGTCGTATCGGGTGGACGGTGGGGATTTATTGATAAAACGGGTCGCTATGTCGTCAATCCGCAGTTTGATGATGCTGCTTCGTTTAGAGGAGGATTGGCGAAAGTGGCGATCGGGGGACGCTATGGCTATATCGATCAGACCGGGCGGTACGTTGTCAATCCACAGTTTGATGATGCTGATTCATTTCAAGAAGGCTTGGCAAAAGTGAATGTAGGCGGGAGTTGGGGATTTATTGACCAGACTGGAAAGTTTGTGGTGAATCCGCAGTTTAGCGCGGCTGATTCGTTTAATAGCGGAGTAGCAGCAGTGGCAGTAGGAAGTGCCTGGGGCTATATTGACCGCAAAGGGGCGATCGTCGTGAATCCACAGTTTGAACAGGCTTATGCGTTTAGCGAAGGATTAGCCCGCGTGGTTTTTCAAGGTCGGTGGGGATATATCCGCTAACATTACAGCTAACATTGCGATAGATTTTCCGCTGAGTTTCTTCTGTGTTAATCAAACTATGTCAATCAAAAAAGTCTTTTCTATTGGGCTACTGATTTTTGTGCCCCTGTCGATCGCGGCTGAAAAACTAGAGTGGGGTGTATTGCCTGTTTTTGTTATGTCAGCATTGGCAATTATTCCTCTGGCAATTTGGCTCAGCACTGCGACCGAAGAAATTGCAGTAGTCACAGGGCCTTCTATCGGTGGATTGCTCAATGCAGTGTTTGGTAACGCCACAGAGTTAATTATTGCGTTAGTCGCCCTCAAAGCGGGGCTGTTAGATATTGTTAAAGCCAGTATCACAGGCAGCATTATGAGTAATTTGCTGTTGGCGATGGGTCTGTCGATGTTTTTAGGGGGATTGCGCTACAAAGAGCAGGAGTTCAAACCTATTGTGGCGCGGGTGAATGGCTCATCAATGACGTTGGCAGCGATCGCCATCATCCTGCCCTCCATGGCATTCTATGCATCGGGGCAAGTAGAAACGGCGGCGGTAGAAAAGCTTTCGATTGTAGTGGCGATCGTTCTGATTAGCGTTTATGCAATGACGCTGTTTTTCTCCTTAAAAACTCACAACTACCTATACGAAGTAGGAATTGCGGAGCTAGAAGAAGAACACGGCGACCACAAGCCCAATCTTTGGCTATGGGTTGGAGTGTTAACAATCTCGACGCTTGCCGTAGCCTATGAGTCGGAGATTTTTGTCGGCGTTGTTGAAGAAGCGACCAAAGGGCTAGGATTAACGCCTTTATTCACAGGCGTGATCTTGCTGCCGATGGTGGGCGGCGCAGCCGAGTATGTGACGGCGGTGGGCGTTGCCCTTAAAAATAATATGGATCTTTCCGTATCGGTTGCAATGGGATCAAGTTTGCTGGTAGCGCTATTGATTGCTCCGGTGCTAGTGCTGGTCGGACAAGCGATGGGCTATCCAATGGACTTAAACTTTAATCCGTTTGAAATTGTGGCGGTAGTAGTTGCAGTCGTAGTTGCCAACTTAATTAGCTTAGATGGCAGGTCTAACTGGTTAGAAGGAGTGCTGCTGTTAGCAACTTACGTCATTTTGGGCGCAGCGTTTTACTTCCAACCTGGTTAGATGCCATCCAAGACTTGCCACCCAAGGAGTCACCATCCTAAACTTTCTGCCATATCGGTGGCTAACGTTGCGGGTTCGTAGGGCGTATAAATTAGTCCTCGAACGCCCAATTGGGCAAACTGCGCTCGAATTTGAGCATGAAGTGCCGTTGTCAGTAGCAGCACCGGAATTGGTTGCGTGGTGGGATGAGCTTGGAGTTGATGAAACATTCCCACTCCATCCGTTTTTAGGTTGCGAACATCAAGAACGATCGCATCGGGCTTTTCAGCTTGAGCGGTGCCCATGCCTTCATGCCCAGAATGAGAGGTCATGACTTCCCAGCCGCCAAAAGTTTCGAGATAAGGCTTTGCAGAATAGCCCTGTTCATCGTTAATCAATAAGATACGTTTGTTTGCCATGTTCAGTTCCGTTGCTTGTCTAATGTCCACTTCATACAAAAGGACGGGGATTCCGCATTTAATGTGCCCCAATCTCTTAAACAAATGACAGTTTAATGACAGTTTGCCGAGCCGTTTTAACGAGTGCATCTTTTGGATCAACGGTACGATATTGGGCGATCGCCTTCTCAATAGGTACACTCACAATTTCTCGATTCCGCCAGGTAATAATAGTCATCTTTTAGGTCAAGATCTGCGCCTCTAGTTCTTCTAATGCCTGCAAGTTGCCCACCTGCCAAGCCCGCTCCACAACAGCAGGGACAATTTTGGCGATCGCTAAATTGGGGAACAGAGGACTCGTGTCGGAAACTTGATATTTCCCATGATTCAGAACATAAATGGTGAACTTGCCGTTGTTGAAAATCCAGAGTTCAGGAACGGCGATCGCCTCGTAAGCATCCAACTTCGTTTTAGAAGTAACATCGGCTTCGATCGCCAAATCGGGTGGGGGATCGTCTGGTTGCAGCCGTCGCCGACCAATCATGCGCTGGTAATTTTGAATGTAGAAACAAGCATCTGGCTCCACTCCAGCCGAGTTTTCTTGTTTGAAGGTTGTTGACCCGAAGGGTTGAAAGCGCTGGTTTGTGGCTTTCAGTAAAACCTTGACAATATCTGATATTAAATCTCTGGGAATTTCATGTTCAGGCAGAGGAACCATAATTTCCAAGGTGTGATTGCTATAGGCAATTCTCGATCGCCGCTTGCTGCCCAATTCTTGCAAAATCGATTCAAATTCTTGCCAACTCACATTTAGAAATGTGGCAACACTCCCCGGAGCAAGATTGATTTGACTGATCGGTTTAGCAACAAGCGGGATTGTCGTCATGGTACATCGACCCTATTAGACTGCGCTTCAATTCTGCACCATTTTACTTGCACTCATTTGCTTGCTACAAAGGCAAATATTCAACGGTATTTAGCCACTCATTCTGCTCAGAGGCTCGCGCAACTAACTCTAGGTCTTTAACATACTGACCAATCGTGCCTCCCAATTGATGCCCAAAAATCAGTCCTGCAAACGATTTACCTTGACGTTGCCAATCTTCAGCCATTGCTCTAAAGCGAATATCTTGCGTAAAAATTACTCTTCCCAATAATTGAGCACGTTCTAAAAGTTTATCGTCAGGCAATTCATCTGCATTATCCTCAATGGCAGTGAGTACATCTACATTACGCCGACGAAGCTGATCAGTGATGGATTGAGGGACATGGACATCCATATATAACTGAACTGCCATTTACAAAAGTCCTCTAGCCCTCATTCGGATGGCAAAGGGAGACGCTGAAGCTTGTTCTCTAGCTTGCTGTTCTTGCTCCCACTCAGCGCGAATCTCATTATCAATCTCATCCTGATGGTCAAAGTAGTAGCCCATCGCTGCATAGGCTTCAGCAGGATGTAAGTAGGAATGCTGGCGGCACATCTCTTCAACCGACCAGCCATGGGCAATATAGTCCATTACAAGTTGAGCCACTCGGATGCGAGGCAGTCTTTGTAAATGAGCAGACTGATTTTGTGGCTTCTCGATGTGAGGGTAGGTGATTTGAGAGTTCATGATAGTTTTCTGAACTACTTATTTAAGGCTCAAATCTAGCATACGTTAAGGGAGGCGACCCCTTGCAGGCATATTGGAGCGCGCGCACTTAGTTTCCTCCTGGTCTATAGTTCGGTTTATTGGCATAACGAACTTTACATCAACAGCGTTAGTTTCCACTCATTCCCAGCGATCGCCTCAAAGCTAAGGATCTTGGCGATCGCCAAAAAAGAGAATCCTGCACTAAGCCTTAAACTTCTCAGTGATCCGTTTCATTGCCTCATTCACATTGTCACGGCTATTAAATGCCGAAATGCGGAAGTAGCCTTCGCCCGCAGCCCCAAAACCAGAACCCGGTGTACCGACCACATTACAAGTTTGCAACAGCTTATCAAAAAAGTCCCAGCTCGATAGACCATTAGGCGTTTGCACCCAAACATAAGGCGCATTTACACCGCCATAAACTTTAATACCTGCGGCGGTCAGTTGTTCGCGGATAATCTTGGCGTTCTCCATGTAGAAGTTAACCAAACCTTTGACCTGTTGCTGTCCTTGTGGTGAGTAAACGGCTTCAGCACCCCGTTGAACAATGTAAGAGACTCCGTTGAACTTTGTAGACTGCCGACGGTTCCAGAGCTTCCAAAGCTCGACTTCTGAGCTATCGGCAGTTTTTCCCTTCAAGGTTTTAGGCACAACGGTTAAAGCACAGCGCGTCCCTGTAAATCCCGCATTTTTGGAGAACGATCGAAACTCGATCGCGCAATCCCTGGCTCCTTCAATTTCGTAAATGGAGTGCGGCAGAGTTGGATCGGTAATAAATGCCTCGTAAGCCGCATCAAAGAAAATAATCGAACCATTCGCTTTGGCGTAATTAACCCAGGCTTGTAAGTGCGCCTTTGTGGCGATCGCTCCCGTCGGATTATTAGGAAAACAAAGGTAGATTAGGTCTACTTTTTGGGTAGGAATTTGGGCTGTAAAGTCATTCTCAGCAGAAATGGGCAAATAGATAAGTCCGCCATATTCGCCTTTTTCGTTGGCATCGCCAGTGTGTCCTGCCATGACGTTGGTATCGACGTAAACGGGATAGACCGGATCGGTAACGGCGATCGCATTATCATTACCAAAAATATCTAAAATATTGCCGCAGTCGCACTTAGAACCATCAGAAATAAAGATTTCCGAGGCATCCACGTCACAGCCCCGCGCCTGAAAATCGTGAGCAGCGATCTTTTCTCGCAGCCATGCAAATCCCTGTTCGGGACCATAGCCTTGGAAAGTGGCGCGATCGCCCATATCTTCCACAGCTTTAATCATGGCAGTGCGGCAGGCTTCGGGCAAAGGTTCGGTGACATCGCCAATGCCTAACCGAATAATTTTTGCGTCAGGAGTTGCCTCTGCAAAAGCGTTGACCCGTCGAGCGATTTCGGGAAACAGATAACCTGCTTTGAGCTTGAGATAATTGTCGTTAATAGTTGCCATAGTCACAATTGATGCAAACGCCATACACCAGCTTAATGCACCTGCCTACTGTGAACTGCGATCGGTATTGAGGTTTGCTAGCAAATTTCAAGAAAATACGAAAATATTTAGTAATGAACGAAATTAGTGTTCGCAGTGACATCTCAGTATGCAAAGATCCTGCTAAGTTATAAAAGTACAGGTCTGCCCAATTACCTGCTCAACAAAATATTGAACATGACGAAAAGAGCAAGAAGGCAAGAAGCAAATCGAGTCTTAATTGCTGGTTTTGCAGTGTTTTTAGGCATCATTACTGGCGTTCTCTGGGCTTATGCTAACCCACTTCAATTAGTTCCAGGAATCATTCAGTGGCGAACTTTTGCATTTTTGCCGCCTGCGATCGGTATTCTAATTAGCCCAACTGCGGGCTTTGTATCGGGTTATGTTGGCGCAGTGGTGTGGAGTTTGCTAGCAAGCACGTTTATTCCAGTCCATACGCTCATTATCGATGGGGTTATGTCGGGAGTAACCGGGTTAATTCCGGCAATGACTACCGGGAGAAAATTTACATTATCGCAGATGGCATCTGGGAAACAGGCGATCGTTCACGCGGTCATCATGTCAGCAGGCGCTACAGTGATCATGGTGGTAGCGATCGCCGCCAGCTTTGCCGTAATGAAAATTTACGTGTTCTGGTGGGCGCTTTTGTGGGTTGGGCTATCTACGCTTGTACCAGTATTACTTGGCACACCGCTTGCAATACGCTATGGTTCTAGAATGATTCAGGCGACACAGTGGATACCTACTGAACGCCGCAAAGGATAAGCCGTATTGAAAAATCGCGTTCTGAAGATACCGTTTAATGTACCTTAATCTAAAATCCCTTTACGTGTTGGTTCAAACACAATGCACTACGAATATCAGGTTGGGGGCAGTCTCAAACTAAACTCTCCTAGCTATGTAACTCGCCGGGCTGACATTGAACTATATGACGCTATTGTTGCGGGCGAATTTTGTTACGTCTTTAATGCTCGTCAAATGGGTAAGTCTAGCTTGCGAGTAAGGACGCAGCACCAACTGAAGCAAGTAGGCATTCGTTCTGCGTCATTAGATATGACCAGTATTGGCAGCCGAGATTTAACGCCTCAGCAGTGGTATAAAACATTGGCGGCTGACTTGTTGCGGAGTCTTAATCTATGGAACCAGGTGAACTTAAAAATCTGGTGGCAAGAGCACAGCAGTATTTCTCCTTTGCGGCAGTTAAACCTGTTAATTGAGGAAATTGTTGAGGTTCATTATCCCAATGAGCATCTGGTGATTTTTGTAGATGAAGTTGATAGTGCTTTAAGCCTAAACTTTCCTGTGGATGACTTCTTTGCGCTGATTCGCTATTGCTATAACCAACGTGCCGATCAACCGACGTACAACCGTCTGACTTGGGCTTTGTTTGGGGTCACAATTCCTTCTGATTTAATGCGCGATCGCCACCGCACTCCTTTCAACATTGGTCGGGCGATCGAGCTCCAGGGTTTTCAAGAAGACGAAGCCCTTCCCTTAGTGGCAGGTTTAACGACCAAAGTTAATAATGCTCAGGGCGTGCTGCGAGAAATTTTGCACTGGACAAAAGGGCAGCCTTTTTTAACCCAAAAGCTTTGTCGGTTGGTTGTTGAGACTTGTGAAACGGTCAACCGTTGCCCCATTATTATTCCTGCTGGAACCGAAGGCTATTGGGTGGAACAAATTGTGCAGTCTCAAATTATTGAAGATTGGATGACGCAAGATCAGCCTGAACATTTGCGTACCATCCGCGATCGCCTCCTGTACAACGAAACTATGGCAGGTCGTCTCCTCGGCATCTATCAGCGCATTTTGGCGGGTGAGATGATTCCTAACGACGACAGCCCCGAACAAATTGAGCTATTGCTGTCGGGACTGGTGGTTTCTCAGCACGGCGTTTTGCAGGTTAAGAACGCCATTTATCAAAAAGTTTTTAACCCGATGTGGGTCACCGAACAGCTTGAAAATCTGCGCCCCTACACGCCTAAATTTAACGCCTGGTTAGGGTCGCACCAGCAAAACGAGTCTTACTTATTACAAGGGGCAGAGTTGCAGAAAGCCATGGTTTGGAAGACTAATCGAATGCTGAGCGACATGGATTATCGCTTTATTAGCGCTAGTCAAGACTTTGCTAAGCGATCGGTTGAAACTGATCTGGCAGCCGAAAAGCTAGAGCGTGAAAAAGCGCAGTTTGCCCTGCAAGCTGCTCAAGATGCCCGCCAAATTTTATCAAATGTCCACCAGTCTGCCCGTAACAGCACCAAAAATTTAAGGCTAGGGCGACGGTGGATTGCTGGAATTGCTGTAGGCGTGACGGGCATCGTTTTGGCGCTGCGGTTGACAGGCATGTTGCAGGGTGTAGAGTGGATGGCTCTCGATCGCTTCTTTCAACTTCGCCCGCCCGCAACGGTGGATGCTCGGATTACCCTGGTCGAAATCGCCGAGCAGGATTTACAGCGAATTGGGCAATATCCCATGTCCGATCGCGTGCTGGCAACCGCGTTAAAAAATCTTCAGCAATACCACCCGCAATCCATTGGATTGGATATTTATCGAGATTTATCCATTGCACCCGGTCAAACAGAACTAAATCAGATATTCAAAAATTCTGACAATATTATCGGGATTCATAAGATTGCTGGCGAACGAGTGCGGCAGTCGCCGATTTTGATGGAGCGCAATCAGGTAGGCTTTGCTGAGCAGACTTTAGATGGAGACGGTAAAGTTCGCCGCGCCTTGCTTTCTGTTCGCGCTGAAGGAAAGGTGCAGTTAAGTTTGGGGCTACGATTGGCGATCGATTATCTTAAAACTAAAGGTATCGTTCCCCATCCCCGCGCCGATGACTCCCGTCAAATGCAATTGGGCAAAGCAATATTGGTGCCATTCCGCTCGGACGATGGCGGCTATGTCCGCACAGATGCAGCAGGGTATCAAATTTTGATGAACTATCGAGGGACACGGCAGCAATTTGTCACGTTATCGATGACGGATGTATTGGCAAATCGTATTCCTGCTGAAAGCGTGCGCGATCGCATTGTGCTGATTGGCTACACTGCCGAAAGCGTTAACGATTTGTTCCAAACTCCATACGGCAGTCGAGTTATTGGAGTTCCGACGCAGATGTCGGGCGTTGTTCTTCATGCCAATGCAGTCAGTCAATTGGTAGATGCGGCTTTGGGTGAACGTCCGCTTCTACAAGTTTTGGATGAGCCTGTGGAATGGCTATGGATTTTCCTGGGTGCTATTGTGGGCGCGGTTTTGGCTTGGCAAATCAAAACACCCGGAATGATCGCCATTGCTGTAGTAATGGCGATCGCCGGAATTGTGGGTGGAGCTTATTTAGCATTCCTTCAGGGGTGGTGGTTGCCTGTGATACCTGTCAGCTTGAGCTTGGCGATCGCGGCTGTCATTTTACCCAATATTGCCACTAGACAATTGGAAAAAATTCAACTTCGCCAAACCGTTCGTTTACTGGTTTCTGCAACCCATCAATTTCCCACTGCCGGACGAATTGCCATTGAGTATCTCAAGCAATCGGAAAGCAAAGAGAACCAAAAACTCATTGAAGAATTCTTAATGCGTGAATTCTACCAACCCATTTAAACCTATGCCATTTTGAACTTATGCAACTTGAATCTATGTTTGAGGAAAGGTTGGCTGATAAACAATCCCTCGAGAACCAGCTCCCCGAGTGCCAGCAGGAATAGGAGCACCCGGCGGATCGAAATTTTCTTGGAGCATATCGCCAGGTAAAGAAAGCCGACTTAGGTAGGGCAATTGGAAGGCTCGTGCTGTTAAAATAGGCAGTCCTAGTCCAAAAAGAATACCAAATAGAAGGATGAGTCGAGCAGAATAAGGAAAATAGGGTAGCAACATAGCAATAGGTCGTAAGGGGGCTCTTTTGTCCGAAGACACATTAATTTACGAACCAGTTCCAGCTACTCAGCACAGTTCATGATTTTTTTATAATACTCAAAGTTATCTTTTACATAAATTAAACTTATACTGCTAGCAGAGGAGCGATGGTGTAGGAGGGCGATCGCTCTAAACCGTTATAGAGTCAGAATTTTTGCTTCGACTTCAATTACTAAAGTGGGTTTAGTTTAAAAATTGTGGAGCGATTAATTCACAAAGTGGGTTTATCGGAATCTTTAAACTTATTCGGCTTTCTGGGTACGGTTAGGGCGGTGAAGGAGTACGCCAAATCCATCGGTTTTTGCGACCAGACATTTCTCGATACGTCCGTCATGATGATAGGCGTAGATGAAGATAACAAGTGCAGGACAAAGACCGATGAAAACCAAATTTGCAGTTCCACTAGTTTCTAATTTGATGCACAACTGGTTTCGCAATACCATTCGTCATCCTAAGTATGGCTGGTGGATCATTGCAGCTTCTTTGGTGTATCTTGTGAGTCCTTTTGATCTCTCTCCAGACATGTTGCCCGTTGTGGGTTGGGTTGATGATGGATTGTTAGCCACGTTGGTGGTTTCTGAAGTTTCCCAACTGTTGCTTGATCGATTCAAAAATCAAAAGCAGAAGGGCGAGATGTCTACAGCTCAACCTACTCTTTGATAGGCGCGCTCTTCGAGATACCCGCAAGGGGTCGCGTCATTAAACTATTGGTTCTCATGGAATTGTGGTGGAAACTGTAAGGCAGGCAAGATGCCATAACTGTCAACTTAAGGAGATGAGAGATCTGTCAAGCCCTAGATTTAGCGTTTTTAAACCTCAGACGATCTAGATATGGTCATCCTGGGAAAAACCCAACTATTCAGACTGGATAAGTATTAAGGCTTACTGGGCT